>JARLIW010000246.1 GCA_031291515.1 Beijerinckiaceae bacterium
GGCAATTATTATATTACGATCGTACGCAATTTAAATGGGGCAGTTCCATGATGGTGGATCGCGAGTCTGACAAGCCGGCCACGACAAAGCGGATCGATCCTGCTTGGATGCTCACCGGTCCGATCATCGGACCCCTCATGACCTTGGCCGCGCCAACGGTCGCGGTCCTTGTTGCCCAAACGCTCGTAGGCATCGCGGAGACTTTCTACGTCGGGCGGCTCGGAACCGACGCGCTCGCCGGCGCGGCGTTGGTTTTTCCAATATCGATGCTCATGGCGATGATGGCCAATGGCGGGATAGGCGGTGGCGTATCCTCGGCGGTGGCGCGAGCGACGGGCGCGGGGCGTCGCGCCGATGCCGACGCGCTCGTGTTGCACGCACTGGTTCTCGCGATCCTCTTCGGAGCCGGTTTCACCGCCGCCGCGATGCTTCTCGGTCGCAGGCTCTATAGCGCGCTTGGCGGATCCGCCGGCGCCCTCGATGCCGCCGTCACCTATTCGGCATTTGTTTTCGCGGCGTCGGTCCCGACCTGGACAACGAACCTGATGGCGGCGGCGCTGCGCGGCGTAGGCAACGTCCGCGTGCCCGCTCTGGTGACCATGGTCGGCTGCGTCGTCATGGTTCTGCTGTCGCCGGTTCTGATCTTTGGACTGGGCCCGATCCCGGGATTCGGCGTTGCCGGCGCTGGCCTCGCGATCATGATCTACTATGTCGGCGCGACCCTCTATCTCGGGGCCTATCTCGCGTCGGGACGTGGAGGTCTGACGCTTCGCTTCGGCCCCCTGCAATGGCGACTGTTCGCCGACGTCTTGAAAGTTGGTCTGATCTCGGCCGTCGGGACGCTCATCGCAAACCTGACGGTTATCGTCGTGACCGGGCTCATCGGACGTTTTGGAACCTATGCGATCGCCGGCTATGGCGCGGCATCGCGGCTGGACTATGCGCAAATCCCGTTTCTGTTCGGGCTCGGCACGGCCGTTGTCACAATGGTTGGCGTCAACTATGGCGCTGGGCAGTTCGCCAGGGCCCGTCGTATCGCCTGGACCGGCGCGCTGATCGCCGCGGCCGCCTGCGAAGCCCTCGGCCTGTTCGCGGCATCTTTCCCCGATCTCTGGATGGGCATCTTCAGCCGCGATCCGATGATCCTCTCCTTGGGCGCCAGCTATCTCCATCGGGTTGCGCCTGCCTATGGAGCTGTCGGACTGGGCATGCTCCTCTATTTCGCCGCTCAGGGCACGGGCCGCATGCTGACCCCATTTGTCGCGGGCCTTTCGAGACTTGGCGTAGCGGCGGGCCTTGGCTGGATCGCGGTCGCTCGATTCGACGCAAGTCTACCGACCCTATTCCTGACAGTCGCCGCCGGCGCAATTGCCTTCGGAGCAGTCAACGCATTTGGGATGATGTTTGCCAGGACAGTCGGCAAAGACTCCCATGCCGTCGATCGTCACGACGCCAGTCGGCGCGAAACGCGAATGCGCGCGCATGGGCGGTTTTACGCACCGAAGATCGCTCTTGGAGGCGCCGCGGCTGTCGCCCTCACTGTTGCTTCTTTTGTCGCCGTCTCCGGGCAAACGAAGAATGAATCCGTCACCGTGCGTCTTCCCGTGGTCCGCGCCGCGCGCGTGGCGCCGGCCGATTTGGGCGGTCCGCGCTTCACCGGCGTGGTCCATGCCCGATATGAAAGCGCGCTTGGATTCCGCGTATCGGGCAAAATCCTGGAGCGGTTGGTCGATCCCGGCGTTCGCGTCCGCAAGGCGCAGCCGCTCATGCGCCTCGACCCAACCGATTTCGCGCTCGCGTTGAAAGCCGCCCATCAGGCGGTCGAGGCGGCGCGGGCGACGGCAACGCAGGCGGCCTCTGACGAGAAGCGCCGGCGAACGCTTGTGGCGCAGGGGTGGGTCACGCCTCAGGCCTATGAGCAGAACAAGGCCTTGGCCGACGCATCCGCCGCGCAGTTGCAATCGGCCTTGTTGCAGGAGAAGCAAGCCGAAGATCAGGCAAGCTATGCGGTGCTGGAAGCGGATTCCGACGGCGTCGTCATGGATGTGCCGAGCGACCCCGGCCAAGTGGTCGCCGCGGGGCAAACCGTGGTCCGTCTGGCCCATGACGGCCCGCGCGAGGCCGAAGTCTACTTGCCCGAGGGCAACGAGCAAATGGCGGGCAATGACGCACGGGCCGCGCTTTACGCCAAACCTGGCGCGACCGTGCCGGCCAAACTCCGCGAGCTGTCGGCCATGGCCGATCCGGCGACGCGCACCTATCGAGCCCGCTTCGTGCTCGGCGGGGCTGACCAACAGGCCCCACTTGGCGCGACGGTAACGCTGAGGCTGTCGAGAGCGCCGGGAAACGGCGCCTTGTACGTCATTCCCGTCGGCGCCTTGTTCGATGCGGGACATGGTCCCTGCGTGTGGGTTATCGATCCCGGAACCTCCATTGTCCGCGCGCAGCCGGTCACCGTGGTTCGGATAGGGGAGGAACGGGCGACCGTCTCGTCAGGCCTCGTCGAGGGGCAGAGGGTCGTGGCGCTCGGCGCGCATCTGTTGAAGGCGGGAGACAAGGTCGAGGTGGCCGACACGCAATTCGGGAGCGCTGATCAATGAGTGGCTTCAACCTCTCGGCCCTCGGCGTTCGCGAGCGCGCGGTCACGCTCTTCCTGATCCTTCTGATCGCGTGCTCGGGCGCCTTCGCCTATTTCAAGCTGGGGCGCGCGGAAGACCCGACTTTCGCCGTCAAGGTCATGACGATCACCGTGCTTTGGCCGGGCGCCACCGCCGACGAACTGGAACGCCAGGCCGGCGACCGGCTCGAGAAGCGGCTTCAGGAGTTGACCTGGTACGACCGCGTCGAGACCGAGGCGCGACCAGGCCAAATCATCATGAAGCTCTATCTCAAAGACTTCATGCCGCCGGCGGCGCTGCAAGAGCAGTTCTACCAAGCGCGCAAAAAACTCTCCGACGAGGCGATAAATCTTCCGCGCGGCGTCATCGGTCCGATTTTCAACGACGAATATTCGGACGTCTACTTTTCTCTTTACGCGCTATCCGCCAAGGACTTGCCGCATCGTCAGTTGGTTCTCGAGGCCGAGGACATCCGCGAGCGGCTGTTGCGCATTGCCGGCGTCCTGAAAGTCAACATCCTCGGCGAGCAGGCTCAACAAATCTTCGTCGAGATATCCTATCAGCGCCTCGCCACGCTCGGCATCACGGCGCAGACGCTTTTTGACGCGTTGAGCAATCAGAACGACGTGACGCCGGCCGGCTTTGTCGAAACCAAGGGCCCCCGGGTCTATCTTCGCCTGGACGGCGCCATCGACAATGTCGATGTCATCAAGGACATCCCGATCAACGCGGGTGGCCGCACCTTGAAGGTCGGCGACATTGCCGAAGTGCATCGCGGCTACGTCGATCCTCCGAGCTTCGCGATCCGCAACCAGGGCGAACGGGCGCTGATGCTCGGGATTGTCATGAAGCCGGGTTTCAACGGTCTCGCGCTCGGTCAATCGCTCGTGGCGAACGACGCGGAGTTAAAGGCCGTGCTGCCGCTCGGCGTTACGTTCGCCAAGGTTTCGGATCAGGCGCGCGTCATTTCGGAAGCCATCAACGAGTTCATGACCAAGTTTTTCACCGCTCTGACGGTGGTGATCGCGGTCAGTCTGATCTCGCTCGGCTTTCGCGTCGGCATTGTGGTCGCCGCGGCCATTCCGCTGACTCTCGCCGCCGTCTTCGTCATCATGATGGCGACGGGACGTGACTTCGACCGGATCACGCTCGGCGCCTTGATCATCTCGCTCGGCTTGCTCGTCGACGACGCCATCATCTCGATCGAGATGATGGTGGTGAAAATGGAGGAAGGGCTCGACCGCATCGCGGCCGCGACATACGCCTGGAGCGCGACGGCCGCGCCGATGCTCTCGGGCACGATCGTCACCATCGCCGGCTTCCTCCCCGTGGGCTTCGCGCGATCGACAGCCGGCGAATATGCCGGGAACATCTTCTGGGTCGTCGCCTTCTCGTTGCTGACCTCCTGGCTCGTCGCGGTATTCTTCATCCCTTATATCGGCGTGAAGTTGTTGCCGAACATCACGCCGGTGACCGGCGGCCATGGCGCCATCTATGCGACGAAAAATTATCAGCGCTTGCGCAGGGTCGTGCGGGCCAGCGTCGACCACAAATGGATCGTCGCGGGATTGACGGTCGCGGTCTTCCTGGTGGCGGGAGTGGGCATGGGCTCGGTGATGAAGCAGTTCTTCCCAAATTCCGACCGGCCTGAGTTATCGGTCGAAGTGACGATGCCGGCGGGGAGTTCGTTCGAGGCCACGGAGAAAACGGTCGCCGAAGTCGAGACGACGTTGCGCGCGCAGCCGGAAGCCAAGGTGGTCACGAGCTACGTCGGCGCGGGGACTCCGCGGTTCATCTTGTCCCTCGACCCCATGCTGCCCAATCCCGCCTATGCGCAGATCATCGTGTCGACCGAAGACGCCGCGGCTCGCGACGCGCTTAAGATCCGCATGCGCGATCTCGTGGCGCAAGGAAAATTCCCCGAAGCCCGCGTGCGCGTCACCCAATTCGTATTCGGTCCGCCCGTGAAGTATCCGGTGCTGTTCCGTGTGCTTGGCCCCGACATCGACACCCTGCGCGCGATCGCCGAGGAGGCCCGCGCCATTGTCGGCCGCAATCCCGACATGGTGGATACGCATCTCGAATGGGGCTTGCTGACGCCGACCCTCCACTTCGTTCTCGATCAGGAGCGGCTGGCCTTGATCGGTCTCACGCCAAAAACGGCCGCCCAGCAGCTCCAGGTCCTGCTGAACGGGACAAGCGTCACGCAGGTCCGCGAGAACCTTCGTGTCGTCGACGTCGTCGTGCGCAGCCCCAGCGTGGATCGCCACGCGATTCAGGATATCGACGACCTCACGCTGACGACGAAAGAAGGGAAAAGCGTGCCGTTGTCGCAGGTCGGGCATCTCGAGACCCGGATGGAAACGCCCGAGCTTCTGCGTTACGATCGCCAGTCTTATATCGCGGTCGAGGGGGACGTCCGCGACGGCAAGCAGCCGCCCGACGTCACCGCGCAAATCATGCCGACGCTTGAAGCGCTCAAGGCAAAACTTCCCGCCGGTTATCGGATCGACACGGGGGGCTCGGTCGAAGAATCGGCGAAGGCCAGCGCGGCGCTGGCCGCTATATTTCCGTTGATGCTGCTCGTGACCTTTACCGTGCTGATGATTCAGGTGCGGTCGTTCGCGACGATGTTCATGGTCTTCGCCACCGCGCCGCTCGGACTGGTCGGCGCCGTGCCGGCGCTGCTCTTGTCGCACCAGGCGTTCGGGTTCAACGCCATCCTCGGCCTGATCGGACTCTCCGGCATCTTGATGCGCAATACCCTGATCCTCGTCGATCAAATCCATCACGACATGGCGGACGGTTTGAGCGACTATGACGCCATCATCGAATCGACCGTGCGCCGCGCTCGGCCGGTGATCCTAACCGCCGTCGCCGCCATGCTGGCCTTCATACCCCTCACGCATTCGACGTTCTGGCGCGCGCTCGCCTATGTTCTCATTGGCGGGATCGGCGTCGGCACGGTCTTGACGCTGCTCTTCCTGCCGGCCCTCTACGCGCTTTGGTTCCGGGTGGGCCGTCAAGGCGCCCGCGCCGGGGCGGCGGCGAGCGAATGGTCCCATGACCTCATCGGAGGATTACATCGTGGCGAGGTATGACAAAGGCCGTAAGGGCGAGACCCGGCGCCGCATCGTCGAGCTGGCCGCCCGAAGATTCCGGGCCGAGGGCGTGGATGGCGTCGGCATCGCAAAGCTCATGTCGGAAGCAGGTCTGACCAACGGCGGATTTTACGCGCACTTTGAATCGAAGGAAGAACTCGTGAAGGAGGCCATCGTCCATGCCATATCCGAAATGTCGGGGGGCGGGGCGGCTGATATCGGCGCCGATGATCTTCCCGCCTTCATAGACCGCTATCTTTCGAGCATTCATCGCGACCACCCGGAACTCGGATGCGCCATCGCCGCGATGCTGCCCGATTTGACGCGCCGGGAGCCGGACTCGCGTTTCATCTTCAATGAGGAATTCAAGGCGACGCTCGATTATATCGCCCAACGGCTTCCAGACTTCGTTGAGGCGGTTGATCGTCAGCCCCGCGCCATAGCCATTTTTTCGCATCTTCTCGGGACCCTGCAAATGGCAAGGTTCATCAACGATGCCGCGTCATCGGAGTCCATTCTCGCGCGAGGGCGAGCGGAGGCCAAGCGTCTCGCCGGCGTCTAGCCGGTCACGCGAATTTTTCGTTTGGGGGCGGCCGATTGCGCGCCGTTGGCGACGCGACCATCGAACGACTCCGAAGCCGCATGGCAACGATGAACCGCGATCTTGCCCGAACCAACCAAACCAGCTCGAGGATACAAAATGCGCCGTATCGTGGTCACTGGAATGGGGACGGTCAACCCTCTCGCTGGGGGTGTCGAAGTCACGTGGTCGCGGCTGCTTCTCGGCCAATCGGGCATTCGACGGCTCCCCGATGCAATCGTTTCGGACCTCGGCGCAAAAATCGGCGGCACGGTCCCGGACCGGAACGACGATATCGACGGCTTCGATCCAGACAAAGTCGTGCCGCCAAAAGATCAGCGAAAAATGGACCGCTTTATTTTGCTGGCTATCGCCGCAGCCGAGGAGGCGATTGCCCAAGCTCGATGGAAACCAGCGACTCCGAGGGAGCAACAGCGCACCGCGACCGTGGTGGCTTCCGGAATTGGCGGCTTTTTGGCGATCACCGAGGCCGCGCGAACGGTCGATCATCGAGGCGCGGGCCGCTTGTCGCCTTTCACGGTCCCTTCCTTCCTCGCGAACCTCGCGGCGGGTCAAATCTCGATCCGCCACCACTTCAAGGGGCCGATCGGGACGCCGGTCACGGCTTGCGCCGCCGGTGTTCAGGCCATTGGCGATGGCGCCCGGCTCATTCGATCGGGCGAGGCCGATATCGCCGTGTGCGGTGGCGCGGAAGCCTGCATCAATGCCGTCAGTCTCGGAGGCTTCGCGGCGGCGCGAGCCCTCTCGACCAGCTTCAACGAAACGCCCGGTCGCGCCTCGCGTCCGTTTGATCTGGCGCGCGATGGCTTTGTCATGGGGGAAGGCGCGGGCATTGTCGTGATCGAGGCGCTCGATCACGCTCTTGCGCGCGGCGCAAAGCCGTTGGCGGAACTGGTCGGCTACGGCACGACGGCCGACGCTCATCACATCACTTCGGGACCGGAAGACGGAGATGGCGCGCGCCGCGCCATGCAGATCGCCATCGATCAAGCTGGAATTGACGCCTCCGAAATCCAGCATCTCAACGCGCATGCCACGTCGACGCCGTTGGGAGACCGGGGTGAGATCGAGGCGATCAAAGCTGTCTTCGGACAGAAGAGGTCGATCGCGGTCAGCGCGACCAAATCGGCCACAGGACATCTGCTCGGAGCCGCTGGCGGCCTGGAAGCCATATTTACAATATTGGCGCTGCGCGATCAGATCGCGCCGCCGACGCTGAATCTCGAAAACCCAGATCCGGCAGCCAACGGCATCGATTTTGTCACCGGTCGAGCACGACCGATGGCGATGGACTACGCTTTGTCCAATGGGTTCGGCTTCGGTGGCGTCAACGCAAGCATCTTGTTCCGCCGATGGGCCTAGTCGTTTGGTCCCGGCATGGATGGAACGCCTCGAGCCATGACAGGGGCGGCACCGTGAAATTTCGGCAAAAAGTGAAGTAACCCCTTGCTTTTGATCCGAGGGTCTCGGGTTGGAATCCCGACGCGCTCACCAACAAAATTCGAGGCGGGTGGCGCGTCCGACATCACGTCCATCCCCAAATACGGGGCGCGTCTCGCGTTCAAAAAGCGATCGGATCATTGCGGGTCGCGAGCCGTCGTCTCACGCGATCGCGACAATTTCAATTTCGTGATCGTTGACGAAGACGACGTCGCCCACGCTTTTGCCGATGAGCGCGCGCGCCACCGGCGAGACATAGGATATCGATCCGCTCCGGGGATCGGCTTCGTCCTCGCCCACGATCTTGAAGAGCTGCTTGCGCCCATCGTCGCGGACGAAGGTCACGCTATGGCCGAACGCGATCGTGCCAGTCGATACGGCGGGGGGCATGAGCTTGGCGCTTGTGACCCGCTCATCGTAATATTTCATGTCGCGAAGGGCAGGGGCCGCATGGCGCCAGCGTTCCTTGACATCGTCGATCTTTTGGGCCGCATCGAAAGCGGCGCGGGCGTCGGCCAAAGCTTTCGCGAGCGCCTCCAATCCAGACGGCGTGACGAGGTTGGGATACGGCGAAATCGCCCGGTCCGGCAGATCGATCTCCGCGGCGGCTTCGGCGCTTTCTTCTCGGACGAATGCGACGCTCATTGGTTTCCTTTTTGATCTCGGCGACGGCCCCGCCGGGCTGGCAATCGCTGGGTCCGGTATGCTGGCCCAGGTTCTTGTCTCGGACGCAAGGCAGGAGCGCTCGGAAAAGTTCGTGGCTCCTCGAGCATAACTCGAAAGAGTTGGAGGGTTTTTCGATCGGGCACAAGCCCTGGCGCCCGGCGCGAGAGGCTCGCATAAAGTCCGATCGCGCGGCTTTGCTCGTGAACCCCGCTGTTTCCGGAATTCAGCCTTGAGACGACGTGTCAATGCAAGGTTTCATTAACGATCTTGTGCGCTGGTCAATTGCTTGCTCGTTTATCTGGCCAGATTTATGATGGATCGGCTGAACACCTATGTAAACAACCAACTTTTGCTGGTGGTTCTTTGCGCGTCCAGTTTCTGTCTTGCGCCGATACTCGCGACCTGGGGGCCGGACATTTGGCTCGCCGAAGCGCTTTCGGTCGGCTGCGTGGCGCTTGTCGCCGTCGTCTTTCTGCGAAAGTGGTGGCGGCCGCTCGTGCGCATCGAGGATCATCTGCGAAGCGCCGTCGATCGTGCCGTGGCCTTGGAAAAGATTGCGGAAACGCAACGCAAGCTCGATGATAATCTCGATTTCCTGCGAGGTCTCGTTTACGCGCACGGCAATCCGAACATGCGCGCCGGCGTGCTTTATTTTGGCGACTTGAAGTTGGGCACGGACGATACGTTCGTCGATCGGGTTCGTTCGGAATATGGCGGCGCCGCGACGGTCTTTGCCGGCGACATTCGGATTTCCACGAATATCAAAGGTCCCGACGGTCGACGGGTCACCGGTTCTCGGCTCGAACCCGGGCCGGCGCGCGACGCTGTTTTCACGGCCGGTTCAAGCTATCGCGGCGAGGTCGTGCTGTTCGATGAACCCTATGTTGCGATTTATGAGCCGATCATTTCGGGAACCGATATTCTTGGAGCCCTGTTCGTCGCCGTCAGAACGCAAGAAATCGTGCAAGCCGCTCAAGAGGCGCGCGGCCCGGACCAGGGTCCGTTCGTCGAAATGCCGAAACTGCTGACGTTCTTGGAAGCGACGATCGTCCATCGGCACGAGTCGGTGGTCGATGCGAACACAAGGCGCAGCGAAGCGCTCGACACGCGGCGCAAGCTCAAGGCGCTCGAACGAGAACTGAGCCGCCGCCAGCTCGAAGAAGCCAAGACGTTGTATCGCGATTCCGCGAGCCTCGCCGAAGAGCTGAACGAGCTTCGGCGGCGGACCGAACATCAGTCCAGCACGCTCGAAGAGACGACCGCCTCGCTCGCGTTCATTGCCGACGCCGTTCAGCAGACGGCCGGCGGCGTCAAGCGCGCGAGTTTGATTGCGGCGGACGCGAGATCGCAGGCGGATATTTCAGGCGGCGTTCTCCGGAACACTGTTTCGGCGATGGAAAAGATCACCGACTCGTCGGCGGAGATCGATCATGTCGTGAACGTCATAGAGCAGATCGCGGCGCAGACGAATCTTCTCGCCTTGAACACCGCGATCGAAGCGGCGCGGGCTGGCGAGGCCGGCCGTGGGTTTTCCGTCATCGCATCCGAGGTTCGCGCGCTTGCGCAGCGGTCCGCCGTGTCGGCGGAGGCGGTCAAGGCGCTCGTGAGCGCATCGTCCGGCCATGTCAAAACCGGTGTCCGTCTCGTCGATCAGACCGGCAACGCGCTCGAAACGATCATCCTCAAAATCCGTCAGCTCGATGAAATCATGGATGGCATTTCGATTTCGGCGCGAGACCAGGCCATGGCCCTGAAGGAGATCTACGAGGCCGTCGGCGATCTGGATCGGGTGACCCAGCTCAATGCGTCGATGGTGGAAAATTCGATGGTTGCCGTGAATCGCGTTACGGAGCGTTCGGCTCTCGTCAGGAGACTCGCGGACGCGTCGGCGTCTGGTGGCAAATTGGACGACGGGCGTCGTTTTGTGGGGACCGGCGAGACCAGCGCCGACGCCCGGGTCACCGCGAACGCGCGCTGACGATCGCGGCGCGATGGCCTTCGCGCGCGGGACCGTTCCGCCGCGATGGCGGGTCATCCCGCGCGTCGAAACAAAACCCAGGTGAATCCTGATAGGCCATAGGCCTTGAAGGTCTTGGCGTGGTCGAACCGCGCGCCGCATGGTCCGGAGCCGACGACTGTCGAACTGCCGCTCGCTTCGACGGGTTCGTTGGGGTGATGCACGATCAACAGCCAGTTCGCCGATGCCGGGCAAGCGCCGGCCGCCGTGGCGGGTTCTGGTTTGGCGCCGCCATCTTGTTTCCCGACATACCATCGGATCACCGCGGCCGTTTCGCCGAACGCGACAGGCGGCAAGACCATGAAAGTCGCGGGGCCGTGTTCGCTCATCAACGCGGTGGCCTCGGCGAAATGACCGCGATGGTGCGTCAGAAACGCCGACAGGCTTTCGTATTGGCAGATCGCGAAGCCGACCCCGGCGGTCAGCGCCACGACACGCGCGCCGCCGCCGCCCGCCCAGGCGCGCGCCCAACCCTCGGCGGCGAGGAGCGCGAGCGCAATGGCGGCGGTCAAGTGAAAGCGGGCGCCTTGCTGGTTCGGCAAATGCAGCGCGGCATGAAATACCGGCAGGCCACAGATCGCCAACACGTAGAAATACCTTCGCCGTGGTGGGATGAGACAAAGCAAGCCGAGCGCGCCGATCCCGACGATAAGGAGCATCAGCGCCGTCGCTTTTGGATCGAATGGCCCGTCGGGCAGGCCGATCGTGGCGCCGATCATCCGGCCAAGACCTTCCAGAAAGGCGTCGGCGGAAAACGGCGTGGCGAGCCCGGTATGAACGACGCCGGGCGCCAAACTGATGGCGAGACTTACTAGCGCGGGCGCGGTTCCCGCGGCGGCGGCGACAAGAATAGGACGGGCGCGATCAAGCGTCGCCAGCCGCCAGCCGCCGCTCCGCCACAGGCGCAAAATGGCGGTCAGGCAAAGCACGCCGGTCGACTCCAACATCGTCAAATGGCTCAAGGTGCCAAAAGCAATGGCGAGCGCGAACACGGCTTGATTCCGGCGCGGCGATCGGCCGTCGAGCATGTTCTCGAGGGCGTCGAGGGCAACGAGGATCGCCAGAATCAGGCCGGAATAGCCGCGAGCCTCCGAACCGTATTCAACGAATGCAAAGTCGAAGGCAAAGATCGCGGCGAAAACGACGGCCGCCAGCGGTCCAATCCGCGCGCCGAGCCGCGCCGCGACGGGGATGGAAAGCACGCCGAAAACGATGGCGGGAAGCCGCGCCACCAGGGGCGACGCATCGGCGCCCACGAGCTTCAGCCAAAGCGAATTGAGAATATGATTGTTGTCGTAGGGCAGCGCGAAGACGATATCGGACGCGGTTCGGACTTGTCCGATCAGTCGGAACGACCAGATTTCGTCGAGCCAGAGATCGCAACGGGCGGCCGCGATCCGCAAAAGGGCTCCCGCAAGCGTGACGACCGTGATCGCCGCGAGAACCGGTTTGCCGAGCGGCGGCGCCGGGAGGTCCGGTTTAGGGCGGCAAGACGGCGGCGGCTCGAGCATGCCCTCGAGGATGGACTATAGAGGTTAAGGTAGTTTCGACGGCGCGAGGAAGCCGGCCGAAGATGCGGCCGGCGTTTTGGCCCGCGACCGGATTTATTTTCCGAGATTTGACGCGAGCGCCGGGGGCGGCATCACGAGATTCTTCGCCATGCGCAACCAGCGAACCGCGCCGCCGACGGGCTCGGGCAGGTTCGTCTTTAGCGTCGCGATCTTGCGGATATGGTCGGGCACGCGCCACAAAACCTCGGTTCCGGCCGGGAAAAACACGACGTCGCCTGGCCCGACATGCCGCTCGATCTTGGACTTGTCGGTGAGAAAAACGTCGCCATCGAGAACCGTGACGATCTCGTCGGCCTGATAGTGCCAGACGAACCGGCTCTTGGTCGTCTGCCAGACGTAGACCTTGGTCGAGCCGTCGTCACTATGGGCGATTTCCTGACCCATGGTCTGGGGACTGCCTTCGAGAACCCATTCCACCGGAATGGGCGCGGGTTTCAGCACGACATCCGCGGGATTGATGACGCCGACGAAGGCCTGCGTATTGCCGCGATAATGTTCGATCTCCGCATATCCCGCGCCAGCCAGAACAACTCCGATGCCAACCAAGGCAATGTAAACAATTTTCATCAGGGCCTCTTGCCACTCATTCACATTGAATTGAATATAGCGGAAAAACTCAACAAAATGTTGCCTGTTCGCGGGCGGTCGCGAACTTACAAAAGTAGTATTAATTGTTTATCGTAAAAATATGCGGGCTTTGAGTTCGGCCCAGGGTCCGCGCGCTTGGCCATGCCGGAAACGGCCCCGCGGGACGTTTCGGATCCTCGACGATGGATTGTGGTGGCTTTAGCGGCCGGAATCCTGCATGGATAGGCCGTCCTGCGGACATTCCGGTGCGACTCCCGCTATGCCGCCGTCCCGGGGCCTTGTCCTTCCACGCCGACGGATTTGGCTGTCGCGGGCTTAGCGGGCGACTTTCAACCCTGCGTCCTCAGTACAGGAGTTTCAATGAGCCGGCTCAAGCAGAAAGCCTCGGGCAGCGCCATCACGCTGTTCGATGTGTATTACGAAGACGGATCGCGTTCCTCCAACCGGAAAGTCGCGAGCGCGTTGCTTGGTGGATTGGATGGCGATGAACCCGCGCGTCAGGCAATCGAGGAGCAAGATCAGGTGATTGCCGCCAAGGCCTCGCGGTCCGCCGCGGTCATCAAAAAGCTGATTCGGTCGAATTGATAGAGACAACCAAGGGATTGAGAGGGATTGCCGATGGCACGTAAACCAAATTTCAACTTCGAACGGATGGAACGCGATAAGGCCAAGGCGGCTAAATCGGCCGAGAAGGCGAAAGCGAAAGACGCCAAGAAGGCTGGCGAGCCGACTCCAGAACCTGCCCCCATCGAACCAAAAAATTAACGTTTTGTTAACCATAGCGGGGGATGTTGATGGGAGCTCTTAAAACAAGGTGAGCCGCCATGCCGGGCAGGGGACATCAAGCAACAAGTCGCAAGCAACATCGTTTCGGGCCGGATCGTCGCGTGCCCAAGGGGCGGGCTCTTCCATCCGCGAGAAGCGCCGTCGCCGCCGATTCCCGTCTCGCCGCCCTGACGAAACTCGCCTCGGTCGAGATCGAGACGTCGATGGTGAGCACGCTCAGCGGAAGCCTGCACGAGGTCTTCGACGACGTATGCGGCAAAGCCTTGCCGATCTATTTTGGCCCCTTGCTCGGCCGGCTTTATCTCGAAGGTTTTTGACGGGCGTCGGCCTCGCTCAAACGGTGGGGCCGAAGGTGGTCTCGAAGGCCGCGCGCAGGGCATGATCGATCTCCGCCATGGTCACGACATGGCCGAGATCGGCAAAGCTCGTGACGCCGTATTGCGATGACGCAATGCCGCAGGGCGTGATCGCGGCATAATGGCTCAAGTCTGGCTCGACATTGAGCGAAATTCCATGAAACGAGACCCAGCGGCGCACCCTGATGCCGATCGCCGCGATTTTATCTTCGGCGGGCGTGCCGTCGAGCCCTGGCGCTTTGTCGCGACGCGTGACCCAGACGCCGACCCGGTCCTCGCGGCGCTCGCCGCGAATCGCGAAAGCCGCCAAGGTGCCGATGATCCAACTCTCGAGCGCCGAGACGAAGGCGCGTAGATCGGGCTGGCGCCGGTTCAGGTCGAGCATGACATAGGCCACGCGCTGGCCGGGGCCGTGATAAGTCACTTGGCCGCCGCGCCCGCTCGCGTGGACGGGCAGGCCATTGCTGGCGCCATCGCCCGGTTTCGTCGATGTCCCCGCGGTATAGAGCGGAGGATGTTCGACGAGCCAGACCTGCTCGCGCGCCTCGCCGCGCGCGATCGCCGCGGCGCGCGCTTCCATGACCGCCACGGCTTCCAAATAGGGCGTCAGCCCCTCCGCCACCGTCCATTCGACGGGCGCGCTGTCGGGCCGTGGCAACAAAGACGATTGGAGGCGGTCGCGAGCGGTCATGGGTGCTTTTGCTGTGAATGTGAGGCGATCATACGCGATAAGATGCCGGTTTGTCTTATCCGCCCTTGCTAGTGCCGGATCGATTTGTTAGACGAGCCGGCGCTCGCGGTTTGGCTGTCTCTTGCCCCGCGCGATGCGGCCATGGCGGAATTGGTAGACGCGCTAGCTTGAGGTGCTAGTCCTGAAAGGGGTGGAGGTTCGAGTCCTCTTGGCCGCACCAGCTTTTAAAGCTGGATGTGAGGAGTGCATTCACTCACGTCCCACCACGTAAATCCCGGTTCGTGGGTCCGGGGCGGCGCGCCTTGCCGTCCTCGCGTTGAAACACTTCCGTGATGATTCGCTCCGTCTCCGAGGTCCAGCCTGTTGGCGCGGGACGCGTGTCCGCATTCCCAGGTCCCGGTACGATGTGGACGATTTTGAAGCCTTGGGCTTTCAATGCCGCCAGGAAAGCCGGCAGCATCGCGGCGGTTTGGCCGCGCGAATCATGCAGCAAGACGATCCCGCCCTTTGTCCGTTCCAACCGCGCCATGATCAGGGCCAGTTCGACTTGCGGGGTCATGTCTTGCCAATCGGAAGCCCAAAGGTCGGCGCCGAAGATTGCGATATTGCGGGCGGCGAGCCAGCGGTTGACCTCGGGCGTATCGGCGAAGCCTGGATAGCGGAAGAACGGCACGCGCGGCTCCGGGCCGGCCCGCCCGTAGGCCGCGAGATCGTCGGCCTTCATGCCTTTGTCGATGTCGGCCTCGGCGGCGGCGGTGCTCAGGCGGCGCAGGGTGATGGCGGGATGCGAAAAGCTATGGTGACCGATGGTGTGGCCCTCGGCGAGTTCGCGGCGGGCGATCCGCGGGTTGGCCTGCGCATTGCGGCCAATCAGAAAGAATGTCGCCTTGACGCATTGCGCGGCGAGCGCGTCGAGCACGGCGGGTGTCGTCGCGGCGTCGGGTCCGTCGTCGAAGGTCAGGACGACTTCGTGATCACCGAGGGGCAGGCTGCGCGGATAGGTCTTGAAGCCGACCTCCAGCCCGCCTTGCGCGCCGATTTCCAGGACCCGGCTGGTCCCGAGCGTCCCGGCGGGACAAGCTCGGGGCGCATTGCCCTCCGAATGGCTTGCGGCTCCATTGCCGCAAGCGATGAGGACGGCAAAAAGAACGCTGAGTCGCTGCAAGGGGGCCTCTGATCATTTGCCATGGCGAGGGGAGCGCCGTAAGACCGGCCTCATATCCCTCGCCGGCCGGAGTCAATCATGAACGATAGTGATGAACGGCGGCGTAACGGCGGCCTCGACGAGTTGCCGCCGCTCGTGCGCGAGCCGATCCATGATGCCGAGGGTGCGCTGCTGCCGAGCTACGTGGCCGCGATTCAGGCCGCGATCATCAAGCGCGACGCGAATCGTTTGCGCGAACTGGCCGGCGACATTCACGAATCCGATCTCGGCGCCCTGATCGAGGCGCTCCCGACCAGTCAGCGCGCCGGCCTTATTTCGATCATGGGGCGGGATTTCGACTTCGCGGCTCTGACCGAAGTCGACGACACGATCCGCGAGGATATTCTTGAAGAGCTGCCCGCCAAGGATGTTGCTCGTTATGTCCAGGACCTCGAAAGCGACGATGCGGTTGCTTTGTTGGAGGATCTCGACAAGGAGGATCAGGACGAAATCCTCCAGGCGATGCCCCCGATCGACCGGGCCGCCTTGCAGCGCTCTCTCGATTTTCCCGAAAAATCGGCCGGCCGTCTCATGCAGACGACGCTCGTCACGGTGCCGCCGTTCTGGACCGCGGGGCAAGCCGTCGACACGATGCGCGACGCCGATGAAGCGGATCTGCCCGACGAGTTTTTCGAGATTTTCATCGTCGATCCCGGCCATCGTCTCCTCGGAAATGTGTTTCTCGACGCGTTGATGCGGGCCAAGCCCAGCAAGAAGCTTTCCGAGATCATGCGGACCGACCGCCGCCGCGTGAAGGTGACGGACGAAGCGGAGGATGTGGCCGAGCTGTTCGAGCGCTACAACCTGGTCTCGGCGCCGGTGGTCGACGAGGCGGACCGGCTGGTCGGCGTCATCACGATCGACGACATCGTCGACGTGATCCGCGCCGAGGCCGATCAGGAGATCAAAAACCTCGGCGGCGTGTCCGCGTCTGAAACGCTGTCGGACCCGATGTGGTTGACCGCGCGCAGCCGGTTTCTGTGGCTCCTCGTCAATCTCGTCACCGCTTTTATCGCGTCGTCCGTGCTCGGGGCCTTCGAGAACCAATTGCAGAAGATGGTGGCGCTCGCGGTCCTCGCGCCGATTGTCGCGAGCCAGGGCGGCAACGGCGCCACGCAGACGATGACGGTCGTGATCCGCGCGCTCGCGACTCACGAACTGTCGCGTTACAACGCGCTGCGCGTGATCGGGCGCGAACTCGTGGCCGGCGCGCTCAACGGCGTTGCGTTCGGCGTCATCACCGGAATCGGCGCGACGATCTGGTTCGGCGCGGGCGGGCTCGGCTTCGTCATCGCCGCCGCCATGTTGACCAATCTCGTGGCCGGCGCATTGGGCGGAATTCTGGTCCCGTTGTTGCTCGACAGGCTCGATATCGATCCGGCGGTCTCGGCGAGCGCTTTCGTGACCACGGTCACCGACGTGGTGGGCTATTTCTCGTTCCTGGGGTTCGCGACATTATGGTTCCATCTGGCTTGAGCGCGGCGCAAGTCATCGCGAGGCTCGGTCTCGAAGCGCATCCCGAAGGGGGCTGGTACCGCGAGACGTTCCGCGATGCCGTGGAAGTGGGCGGTCGGTCGATCTGCACGGCGATCTATTATCTCCTCGACGCCGGCGAGGTTTCGGACTGGCATCGCGTCGACGCCACGGAGATTTGGCACTGGCATGCCGGCGCGCCGATGGTGATCACGGTCAGTCCCAATGGCCACGATGCTTCGGCCCATCATCTCGGTCCGGCGTTGGACCAAGGTCAGCGTCCGCAACTCGTCGTGCCCGCGGGGCATTGGCAGACCGCGGTCAGCTTGGGGGCTTGGACGTTGGTGGGATGCACCGTGGCGCCGGGCTTTCGGTTCGAAGGGTTCGAACTCGCGCCGCCGGGCTGGCGGCCGCTGCCGAGGAACCGGAACCTTTAAATCACCCTCACGCCGCCGCTGTCGATTTCGCCGATTTCTTCGTTTTCAAGCTTGATGCGACAATGCTGATGTTGCGATTGCTGTCTTTTGCACGATACAGAGCCTTGTCCGCCCGATCGAGCAACGCGGCGGGTCGACGTTCAAAGTTTTTTGGCCCGGACGAAGCCACCCCCGCGCTGATTGTGACGACACGTTGCGGACTGGCCTCATGCT
Organism: Beijerinckiaceae bacterium; assembly: GCA_031291515.1. Classification (GTDB taxonomy): domain Bacteria; phylum Pseudomonadota; class Alphaproteobacteria; order Rhizobiales; family Beijerinckiaceae; genus RH-AL1. The sequence goes on from JARLIW010000246.1 coordinate 17,763, forward strand.
CGATCGCCAACCGCAAAACCGCCTCGCGGATTTTTTCGGCGATGATCGCCGCGCCCAGCTCGTTGGTGCCGGGCAAAAGAACGGCAAATTCTTCACCGCCATAGCGAGCGGCCATGTCGCCCGGCCGGCGGATCAATGTTTTGATCGTTTCACTGATCCGGCGCAAACAATCGTCACCGGCGGGATGCCCGTAGCGATCATTGAATGGCTTGAACCGGTCGACGTCGATCATGATGAGCGCGAGGGGCGCCTTATCGCGCTGCGCCCGCCGGTATTCCTTGGTCAGAGCCAGGTCGAAAGCGCGCCGGTTGCTCAAGCGCGTCAAACTATCCTCTCTCACGAGGGTCTCGAGGCGCCGGTTCGCTTCCGCGAGCTGCTGCTCGACGAATTTTCGAACCGAAATATCCCTCAAGGCCCCAGTGATCCCCGAAATCGCGCCGGTCGTTGGATCCTTGATGGGGCGAAGACTGCCCTCGATCCAAATCCAATGTCCCTTGCGATGGCGGACATGGGTGACGATCGATTGACGATCCGCGCTCCCGTCGAGCAGAGATTGAAAGATTTGCGCGGCCCTTTGGGCCTCGCTGGGATGCAGCAGGATAAAAGGTGTGGTCCCAACCAATTCTTCGGGTTCGTAACCAAGAATTTCCTTGCAGGCCAGGGAAGCATATTCGTGCGTAAGCGCGGTATCGAGCTGAAACACGACGTCGGTGCTGTTTTCGGCCAGAAGCCGAAAGCGGGACTCGCTGTCCTTGAGGCGGCGGTCCGCCACGATACGCTCTTCGATGTCGCGGCCAACGGAATGGATCGCGGTCATTTTTCCGTGGGCGTCAAGGACGGCTCGATGGGTCCAAGAGATCCACCGTGTTTTGCCGTCCCACAGCCGAAACGGGTACTCGCCCGTAACCGTTCGATCCGCGGTCTCAAAGCGGCGCATTCGATCAAGGCTCGCGGCATGATCCTCGCGCCGGACAAATTCAAAGATGCTTTTTCCGAGGAATTCCTGCGACGGGAGCCCGCACGTTCGAGCAAAGGCATTGTTGACGAATAATATCTCCCCTTCGGGATTCGTCAGCGCGACCAATTCCGATTGGTCCTCGACGAGGCAGCGATACAGCGCTTCACTTTCGCTCAGGCGACGTTGGGCCGCTCTCAGTTCCGTAACGTCGGTGATAATGGCGATGGACCGGCGGTCGTCGGGCAAGGGTTCGTTTTGGAGGATGGCGGAAAGGAGCACGCTTAGGATGCGCCCATCCTTGCAAACCATGTCGTATTCGACGTTCTCGCAGGAGCCGCGCAGGAAGAATTCCGGCAATATATTTTCGATCGCATGTTTCCGGGATTCTGGAGTCAGAAAATCGGACGATAGTCTGCCGAGAACCTCCTCGCGCCGGTATCCCAACTTAGCAAGCCAGGCATCGCTGACCGAAATGAGACGTCCTCGCGCATCAATGGAATGAAACATCGCCGGCGTGACTTTAAGCCAGCTGTCCAGCGTCAGCTGTTGCAATTCAGAACGTATGTCTTCGCCGGATCCGGGTGGCCAATGGGTCATGTCGCAACCATCGAAAATACGAGAATTTAAGAATCAATCGACGAAACATCATTCTAAACGAGGTGACTCGGTACCTCATTTCGACGCTTTTGCAAGCCGAGTTTGCAATCGGCGATGCCAGGATCAATTATTTTCGTCGTCCACGCGTTTTCGCATCTGTGACCGCCCTTCCAGACTCGATTCCACGGCACAAGCTTTCAAGACGGAAATTTATCTCCAAATAAATGACGGAGATGCTTAAAAAAAACGTAAAGAATGCGCGTTCCTCGGGAACCATAGGGCTAAAATTACACGCAGAGGTTCATTTGCCCTTGAGCTCACAGCGTAGCGATCGGGTGTGATTTTCGTAATATTTCCTGAACGTGTTTTGGCAGGCCACCTCGTATTTGATATGGTTTTGTAGATATCAGGATTATCCTCAAAGTAAAATCCGATATTTTTTCCGTATCGATAATATAAACACGAGTGCGGTCGCGATTTTTAAACCGCCGCGAATATTTTCTCGCGGCTTCGACCTAAAACGGCCTAGCCCGGATTCTCCAGACTCAGGGTCTCCGAGCTCTCGTCATAGGCGAACAATTCGCCATAGCGGCCCCAGTTGACGACGCTCCTCAAGGTCCGGTCGGCGTAATCGCCGGACATGAAGTCTTCGAGTTCCTCGAGGAAGCGGGTGGCCCGCGCGCTATGGGTCGGACGCTCGTCGAGCACCATCTTGATCCGAGCGGCCAGGGGGATGTAGGCGAGAAGGTGGTCTCCGAACAGTTTTTTGCGCGCGTCGGTCTCCAAATCGGCGAATTTCGTACCGGCCGCCGTCAGGCTGATCCTGCCGTCCGCGATTTCGGCGAAACGGAGGAGTTGAAGCGTTTCGGCGACGGGAAAGAGATCGTCGATTTCCATGGTCAAGCTGTCGGCAAGATCGGGCAGCGAGGCTCGGCCGTTATAAGGCGGGGCATGGATTTCCTCGATCATGCCGGCGATCGTATTGGTCGAAAGCTGCGGCAGCGCCATGCCGAGACCGAGCCCAGGGAACGCGCCGTCGCGCGGCGCGGCTTCGACCGCGCGCTTGGTCATCAAGGCATAGATCTTATCGACGAGTTGACGGAATTCCGGGTCGAGGCGATTGCGCGGATGCTGCAGCGTGACCTTGATCTCGGCGGCGATGCGGCCGGGATTGGAGGAGAGCACGATGATGCGGTCGCACATCAACACCGCTTCCTCGATGTTGTGCGTCACCATCAAAATCGATTTGATCGGCATCCGGCCTTCGACCCAGAGGTCGAGCAGATCGGAGCGCAAGGTCTCGGCGGTGAGCACGTCGAGGGCCGAGAAGGGCTCGTCCATCAAGAGAATTTTGGGATTGATGACGAGCGCCCGGGCAAAGCCCACGCGCTGGCGCATGCCGCCGGACAGCTCCTTGGGAAACGCCGACTCGAAGCCATCGAGACCGATCAGATCGATCGCGGCCAAGGCGCGCTTCCGCGCTTCCGCCTCCGGCACTTTGCGGGCGCGCAGGCCGATTTCCACATTGGCGAGGACGCTGAGCCAGGGAAACAGCGCGAAACTCTGAAACACCATGGCGAGCCCGTCGACGGGCCCGGAGACCGGCTGGCCATCGTAAGTCACCGTGCCTTCGGCTGGCGACGAGAGCCCCGCGACAATGCGCAGAAGCGTGGATTTCCCGCAGCCGGAGCGTCCGAGCAGGCCGACGATTTCGCCCGACGTGAGTTTCAGCGAAACGTGGTCGAGGACCGGTGGACCTTCCTCGCCCGAACCGGTGCGGTAGCGTTGGCTGACATCGTTGACTTCGAGAAGCGGCTTTTCGCGTTCCTGCAACATGGACGAAACCTTTTTTCGTGTCTCCACCGGGCGAAGCCGTCCCGGCGATGAAACGCCCTCTTGAGAGCTAGGACAACCGCAGACGCTTTTCGCCGATCGCGAACAGGGGGCGCCAGAAGCAACGGTTGAAGACGATGACGAAGACCGACATGACGGCAACGCCCAGCACGATTTTGGGGAAATTGCCGTCCTTGGTGGCGATGGCGATATAGGAGCCGATGCCACGGGCGCTGACGGTATCGTCGCCCCATTTCACATATTCCGCGACGATCGCCGCGTTCCACGATCCGCCCGAGGCGGTCAAGGCGCCGGTGACGTAATAGGGGAAAATGCCGGGCAGCATGACCTTTCGCCACCAGTCCCAGCCCCCGACATTGAAACTTCTCGCGGCTTCGCGGAGATCACTGGGGAACGCCTGCGCGCCCGCGATGACGTTGAACAGAATGTACCATTGCGTTCCCAAAATGATCAGGAAACTGAGCCAGAAATCAGGGTTGAGCGAGAAGTGGATGATCAGGACGACCACCACCGGAAAAATCACGTTGGCGGGAAACGCGGCGAGGAACTGGGCGAGGGGCTGAATCTTTTCCGCGATGCGCGGCCGAATTCCGATCCAGACGCCGACGGGAACCCAAATCAAGGTGGCCAGAGCGATCAGGAAGACCACGCGAAGCAAGGTCAGCGAGGTCAGGCCGATGGTGAGCAACAGTTCGTGCCAAGAGAGATCATGGCTGACGAAGAGCACGATGTGCCAGAACGAGTAGGCCGCGAGCAAGCCGACCGACGAATAGAACAAGATGTCGATGACCCGGTTCGCGCCGGGGCTCAGCGGCTCGGGCCGGGCCGAACGCCCAGGGAGTTCGAGACGCATGAGGGCGAACCGGTCGAATGCCTTGGCGAAGCCTTTTTGGATCGGGCGTAGCCAGCGCGTCCGTTTGAAGGTCGCCATCACCCATGAGCGTTCTTGCTGTCCACTCGCCAGCAATTCGACGCGAAAGCGGGTCGAAAAAGCGACGAGCGGGCGGAAGATGAGCTGATCGTAAAGCAGGATCACGGCGAGAACCGCGATGACGGCGGCGAAAACGGCGCCAGCATTCTTCTGCGAAATCGCGACCGAGAGGTAGGAGCCGATGCCGGGCAGGTTGATCGTATTGTCGCCGACCGAAATCGCCTCCGAGGCGACGACGAAGAACCAGCCGCCCGACATGGACATCATCATGTTCCAAATCAGGCCGGGCATCGCGAACGGCGCTTCGAGCTGCCAAAACCGTTGCCATGGCGAAAGTTGGAAGCCGCGCGACACTTCGATCAAATCACCCGGCACGGTGCGCAGCGATTGATAGAAGGAAAACGCCATGTTCCAGGCTTGGCTCGTGAAGATCGCGAAAATCGCCGCGCATTCGGCGCCCAGGATCGAGCCAGGAAACAGACCGAGGAAAAAGGTGACGGTAAAGGAGAGAAACCCCAGGACCGGGACCGACTGCAGAACGTCGAGAATCGGAATCAGGATCTTCTCGGCGCGGTTGCTCTTGGCCGCAAGCGTCGCATAGGTCAGCGTGAAAAACAGCGAGGCCAGAATGGCGACGAACATGCGCAACGTCGTGCGCAAGGCATAATAGGGGAGTGCCCAGTAATCCAACGTGATCGCGGTGGCCTGCGGCGCGCTGATCTTTTGCGTCACGTCATGGCCGACGCTCACGGCGGCCGCGAAAGCGCCCAGGATGAGCACCAAGGCGATCAGATCGAACTGGTTGGGCAAGGCTCTGCGGCCGAGCGACGTGAAGGCGACGAACTTCGACATGAAAGGAGACCTAAAGCGCCTTTCCGTCGGATGCCACATCCGGTGGAAAGAAATCGCTCTTTTTGAACCGCGACCGCATTGGTCCTCCTTTCATCATTAAACATGACGTTCAAGTGACAATGGCGGGCGGCTCGGAGCTTTGCCTTAGACTGTGGCAAGCTTGTCGGGTTGGCCCGTCCCGCGTCGGCGGTGGCAGGGGTCGCTAGCGAAATTCCGAAAAAGCGGTTAGCCTGACCGCGCTGACGGCCGGGAGACCCGCCCGGACGATTTAAAACGGCTTGTACTGCGAAGCTAAAGAGCGTTTTCCGGTGTTCCGCGCCATCGGTTTGGCGAAAATGCTCAAGAAACCAAGCGCCACTCGTTAACGAGGTGTTTGCGTGTCGATAGTAATTTGACGGGATGAAAACAGGAGCTTCCCCCCCACGTCTTGGCTCTCGCTGCCGTTTGACGGTTTCGATTGCCATGATGGCTGCGCTCGGTTTGGCCGGTTGCGGCGTCGGATTCGATTCTGGCGACCGATATCCGCACCCGTCCGATTTCGCGATCCAAGGGATCGATGTCTCGAAATATCAGGGCGATGTCGATTGGGGCTCGGTGTCCCGCTCGGGCGTGCAATTCGCGTGGATCAAGGCCACCGAAGGCGGCGACTATCTCGACGAGAAATTTCATCAGAATTGGGAGTTGGCGCGCGAGGCGGGGATCCGGCGCGGCGCGTATCATTTCGCTTATTGGTGCCGTCCAGCGCAGGAGCAGGCGGCGTGGTTCCTCGCCAATGTTCCCAACGATCCCATGGCGTTGCCACCGGTTCTTGATGTCGAATGGAACGAGCAGTCCAAGACGTGCCCGCATCACATCGGCCGCGAACAGGCCCTCGCGGACATGCGGATCATCCTTGATGCGATGGAACAAGCTTATGGCAAACGGCCGGTGATCTACACGTCGGTCGATTTCCACCGGGACGTTCTCCAGGGTGAATTTTTGAATTACCCGATCTGGGTTCGCAGCGTAAAATCCTATCCCGCGGTCAAATATGGCAGCCGGCATTGGCATTTCTGGCAGCATACGGCCCAAGGAGCGGTGCCGGGCGTGCGGGGCTATGTCGATCGCAACGCGTTCTATGGCAGCGCATCCGATTGGCAAAATTGGCTTCAGGCGAGCGGACGCCAGCAGGGATAGCGCGTTTTTCCGGGCTGTCGCGGAGGCCATCGGCGCATTTCCGCTTGAAATCTACTCCTCGAAGAGCTTGGCGCCGGCCTTGAGGAAGCGCACGGGATCGACAGGCTCTCCGTTGACACGCGTCTCGTAATGCAGATGCGGCCCGGTCGCCCGCCCACTCGAACCGGCGTGTCCGACCAGATCGCCGGCCGCGACTTTCTGATTGGGCACGACGCTGACGCTCGAAAGATGGGCATAACGGGTCGACAGTCCGTTGCCGTGGTCGATCTCCACCATCGTCCCATAGCCGCCGTCGCTGCCCGCGATCGTGACGACGCCCGCGGCCGTCGCGCGCACGCCGTCACCATAGCTTTCCCGGAAATCGATGCCGGTGTGCATCGCGGCGCGGCCGTAGAACGGATCGATCCGGGCGCCAAACGGCGAGGTGACTTCCAACGGGCCGGATATCGGCTTGCGCAGCGGCACCTTGGCGACAAGCGCGTCGAGCTTTTCCGCTTGGTCGAAAGCGTCGCCCAAAATCGCGGCGTTTTGATCGAAATCCTCGGCGCGGTCCGAATTGGGAAGCGGCACGAAGGGGCCGCCGACATCGGCGGGAATCTGATGCGTCGGGGCCTGACTCAGCCGCGAGCCTAGGCCGGTGTCCAACAGGGCGGTTTTGTATTTCGCGATGGAGCGCATCGTCGGTTCGCGTAGCACGCCGAGTGTATGCTCCTGGAGCTGCTCGACACTGGCGAGAACGCGCGTGATCGCCCGGCGCTGGGCGGGGTCGTCGACGGCGGGCGCCGCAAGCTCGGAGTGTTGCTCGCCGCGCGGCGTGGGAACGAGACCCGTCTCGCCATTCTCGGGGTAGGTCTTGAGGCGCAGCGTATCGCCGTCGCGCGGCCCGGCGTCCTGGCCCGCATAAGCGCGGACACTGGCGGGAAGTCCGGCGTCGCGATCGGGCGCGAGGAGCGGATTCTGCAAAGCCGCCGAACTCGTTTTGGGGCCCCCGGCGAGCTTTGTATCACGCGCCACCAAGCGATCGACCGCGGCGGCGCGCGACTCGAGCCGGAGGCTGCGCTCGGTCAGATCGCGGACCGTCGTATTCAGGGTCTGTCGGTCCATGAGACCGCGGCTCGTCTCCCGATCGAGCTGGGTCCGCAGCTCGGCGATCTGGTCCTCATAGGCGTATTGCACATCGGTCTGATGGCTGATCAGCGAGGCGAGCATCTGATCGTGAAAGACGAGATAGAGCGTCGCGGCCAGATACCAGGCGCCGAGCAGCGGAAGGACGCCCGCGACGAGCAGGCAAATCCACCAATTTGGCGCGAACGTCCGACGCTTGTCGCCAAATATCCATGTCACGGAGAACCAGCCGCTCGTCGCGGAGATCGTCTGGCTCCTGTCTCGATGCCCCATTCCCAACTTCCGCGCTTTGAACGAAAGTACAACACATGGTTAGGGTTAATGGACCGATAAGACGGTTGCGCGGCGAGGGATCTGGATTGGATTTTGTCGGGCGTTACAGGGCTTGCGCCGCCTTCAAGACGGCTTCGGCATGGCCAGTCACCTTGACCTTGCGCCAGACCGCGGCAATCTCGCCGTCGGGCTTAATCAAGAAAGTGGTGCGCTCGACCCCCAAATATTTGCGGCCGTACATCGATTTCTCGACCCAGACTCCATAGGCTTCGAGCGTCGCCTTGGTTTCATCCGAGGCGAGCGGGACGCCGATGTCGTGCTTCGCCCTGAATTTTGCGTGGCTGGCGGAGGAATCCGGCGAAACTCCCAGAATGGCCGTGCCGGCATTGGCGAAGTCTTTCGCGTGGGCGTGAAAATCAATCGCTTCCTGCGTACAGCCGGACGTATCGTCTTTCGGATAAAAATACAGGACGAGAGCCTTGCCGGCGAAGCTGTCGAGGGTCACCGTCTTGCCGTTATGGTCCGGTAGGGCAAACCCGGGCGCTTGATCGCCGACCGCGAGAGACTTGCTCATATCGCCTTCCTTTTGACCCATTATCGGGGAGATTTGCCCACGAGGGTTCGAGATGGGCTTCACCATACGGCCGGTTCCTATAACGGCTGACGAATCGCCTGGCTAGTTTTGCCTGGGCGTTTTTTCGGTGAATGCCGATGAGGCATTTTCCGCTCGAGGAGGTTGTAGTGGATAAGATCTGATGGCGGACTCTCGGTTTTCTCGGCCCTTTGCTTCGAGAACAACGGCTTATCGGGCGACCCCTTCAGGGTTTCGGATAGGGGCGCCGAAGCCGGACGTGAGAGCCCGCGTCGTTTGGGTATAAGCATGCAAGTGGGGCGAATGCCTCTCGCTTGCAGAACATCGAGCATGGTCTTTCGGGAGCTCACGGGGCTTTCGCGGGCCACGCTTCGGCGGAACACATCGCCTCAGAGGGGCTATACTGGTTGGTAGAGCATTTGGACGAACGCCATGATGATCATGGTTCCGGCAACGATCTAAGCCAGATTGTGCGCGTGCGCCGTGGGCGCTCGGGTTCGCGCCGGATATGGCGGGTCTGCGGCATGGGCTCGGCCGGGTTGGCGGCGCTTGCGACCATCGGGGCTGGGCTTCTGATCGGATTGATTGCGATAGGCCCCATCGAGATCGGCGGCATCGGCTCGAAAATCTCGAGCGTGTTGGGGGCCCGCTTCGGCCAAAGCGTCCATTTTAATTTAGGACGCACGTTCCTCGCGGCGCATTTTTCGGGCCTCAGCCTCGACGTCGACGGACTGACCGTCAGTAGCGGCGGCAACGAAAAGATCCTTTATGCCCCGCGAGCCGCGGTCGCGGTCGATTTTCTCGCTCTGCTTTCGGGGAACGTGGTTCCGAAACGCTTGGAAGTGTCCGATCTCGAACTCCGGCTGTTGCTGCTGGAGGATGGAAGTTTGGCGGCCGCGGCGGGACCGGACTCGAAACCATTCTTCGAATTCGGCCGCGCGGCGCAGGGACCGGGGCCATCGGCTGCCGATGCGGCGTCAGGAGGGGCCGGTCCGGCGCCGTCCACGAGCGCGCCGGGCGAGTGGTCGAAGAACGCGACGCTTGTTCCGCTGGCCACGCCCCGCCGCGCGATTTTGATGCAGCAAGCCGCTCAGGCGATCCGATCGATGTTCGACACGATCACCAATCCTGGCGGCGCGATGGCGGGCATCGATCGCCTTGGCATCAAGCGCGGCCGCCTCGTGATCGAGGATCGCACGGCCAAGCAAGAGGTCGTCTACAAGGACCTCGATTTCGAATTCAACAAAGTGGCGGGGGGCACCGTACTGGCGATTTCCGCCCAGGGGCCAAGCCAACGCTGGTCGATTTCCGCGCAGGCTAGTGGTGTCCCCGGCGAGGCGCGGCATTTTCAGGTCGGCGCGAAGAATTTCTCGCAAGACGAATTTCAATTGCTGATGGGTTCGCGCAATCCGGGGTTCGAAACGGACAGCCCGGTCTCCGCTGATTTGAAAATTGGCTTGAATCCCAACAACAGCGTGAGCGAGGCGGTTGGCCGGGTCGAGGCGGGTCCCGGTTTTTTCCGTCTCGAGGATCCCGATCAAGAAGGGCTGTTGATCGACAAGGCCGCCGGGCGTTTTCACTGGAATAGCGCGACCCGTCATATCGAGGTGGACTATCTGGCCTACCGGGCCAGCACGACGCAGGTCGGTCTGACTGGTTCGGTCGGCGCTCCGGTTCATGAAGGCGATCCCTGGACGATCGATTTCGCGCCGGCGGGAACGGTCGTGTTGGGGCCGGACCGTCTCGGCGACCAACCCGTCGCGATTGATCGCGGCCAATTCAATGGCCGCTTATTTGTCGATCAAAAGAAATTGGTGATCGATAAACTAACGATCGGAAGCGGCCACGAGGGCGGCGTCGCGATTGTCGGTCAGGCGACTTGGGAGCATGGGCCTCGCATCCAGCTCGATGCCTCCCTCGAGCCGACGTCCGTGCGGATTTTGAAGCGGGGCTGGCCCGCGTTCGTGGCGGCGCCGGTGCGTACGTGGATTCTCACGCATTTTTTGGCCGGCACGGTGCAACGTGGCTCGATGAAGGTCGATTATAACGCGGACGACTTGTTGCGCATGCGCAGCGATCGCGCGCCGCCCGATGAATCGGTCGCGATCGATTTTGCCGTTGACAACGGCAGTGTCGCTTTTCTTCCTGGCGTTCCCCCGATCAACAATGTCACGGGCGTGGCCCATGTTACGGGACGGCACGGGCATTTTGATCTTTTGAAAGGGACCATGGACGCCTCCGGTCACGAGATTGAATTGACCGAAGCCAGCTTCAGCATTTTGGACGCCGACGCTCACCCCACGCCCGCCCAGGTCAAGGCGCATGTCGTGGGCAGCGTCGAGGCCATCAGCGACGTGTTGTCCCGCGAGGCGTTCCGTGGCTATGCGACAATCCCTCTCGATCCCGCGACCTTGAAAGGCGACGTCGATGGGCGGTTTACCGAGGATTTCTTAATTCAGGACGTGGTTCGGCCCGAAGATACGGTTTTGCGAGTCAACGCGACGATCACCAATTTTTCCGCCGACAAGCTTATTGGCAAGGAAAAGCTCGACAATGCGACAATGTCCTTGGCGGTCGATCCCTCCGGCTTGCGCGCCGCGGGGCAGGGGAAGATGTTCGGCGGTCCCGCTACGTTTGAAATGAACCGGTCCGGCGACAAGCCGATGGATGCGATCGTCAACGTCACGCTCGACGAGGCCGCGCGCGCCAAAGTGGGGCTCTCCGCCATTCCCGGCCTCGTCGGCCCGATGAACGCCAAAATCAGCGCAAATCTCGGGGCACCCGATAAAGTCAAGGCCCAGGTCGATCTCGATTTGGCGAAGACGTCCGTGACGTCGGCGTTTCTCGGTCTCTCCAAGCCCGCCGGGAAACCCGCGAAGGTCAGTCTCACGGTGTCGGGGAGCGACAATCATCTGGTCATGGATCCGGTCGTCATCGACGTCGGAACGTTGCAAGGGCGCGGCGCAATCGATCTTGGCGCCGACAACGCGTTTCAGAGCGCGCGATTTTCGAGCCTCAAGATCTCTCCGAGCGACGACATGAAAGTCGATGTCGGCAAGGTCGACGATATGCTCAAGTTGACGATCCGGGGCAATACGATCGACGGGCGGCCGTTTTTGCATGCCCTGACGCAGCTTCCCGCCGACAGCAACACCGCGTCGGCCAAGACGGCCAAGGCCGAGCA
>JARLIW010000046.1 GCA_031291515.1 Beijerinckiaceae bacterium
GCGCTTCAGGAGGCGAAGGCGAGCTCCGAGATCGAGAATATCGTCACCACGCAGGACGAGTTGTTCCAGGCCGATCTTCAGCTTGAGGGGCCAGCATCCGTTTCCAGACGGGAACGGGCGGATCGGACGCATCTTGAACGTCCTTTATCTAACGCGCGCCGGACTTCTTGAAATCCCGATCCTCTACACATAACTCGCACGAAGGCCGATTACTATCGACTGCTTCAGGTGGTGCGCACCCAAGACCTTTGGGAAGAATGGGTTCTCTACATGCTGGATGCCGTAGCCGAGACGGCGCAAACCACGCTCGCGCTTGTCGAGGGAGTTCGGGGCCAGATGGCAGGCGTCAAAAAGAGGTTGCGCGCCGAGCTGCCGAATCTTTATTCGCAGGATCTGCTCAACAACCTCTTCCGGCATCCCTACACGCGAATCGAATTTGTGGTGAACGACCTTGGGGTCTCCTTTCCGGAGATTCGAGGCCGAAACCGTTATCGGCAATCATGGCGCATCGCCGAAGATCGAAGCCAATCAAAGCTCATCATTTCAGCCGCGACTTTAGCTTGGTCTTTCAATCATGCGGAGTTTCGTTAAGCTGTCTGGTTTCAGGACGTAAGTTTTTGAAAGTGTCAGGGGCCTTCGATGCGCCGTGCCAACCTTTCTCTTGTCGCCGCTCTCCTGTTCACGGCGTTTGCCTCGCCGGCAGCCGTCGCGCAAGGCAACGCCAATGCCGATGTCTGCGCGGCATCGGACGAAGGTCCGGTCACGCCCGAGCAGCGCATCGGCGCATGCGACGCTCTGATCAAGGCCGCGAAGAACGCGCCAAAAGATCTCGCCTCCGCGTTGATCAATCGCGGCTCGGCCTATTGGACCCTCGACAAGATGAAGCGGGCCTATGCCGACTTCGATCGCGCCATCGCGCTTGACCCCGGCAATGGCCGCGCGTTTCGCGAACGCGCCAACGCCTTTCGGTCGGACGGCAAGCTTGACCGCGCGCTCGCGGACGCCACCGAGGCCGTGCGGCTCGGTCCAAAGGACGCGACGGCGTTCGACATCAGAGGCAACGTGCTCAATGACAAGCGCGAATACGATCGCGCCATCGAGGATTACACGCAGGCGCTGCGGCTCGATCCGCAATTCAGCATGGCGTTCCGCGATCGCGGCGCCGCCTTCTATTTCAAGAAGGACTACGCGCGCGCGATCAAGGATTATGACGAAGCGATCAAGATCAATCCGCGCAGCGACCGCGCCTATTCCAACCGCGCCGCCGCTCACGAGAAACTCGGCGAGATCGACAAGGCGATCGCCGACGACAGCGAGGCGATCAAACTCGATTCCAATGTGCCCGAATATTTCGACAATCGCGGCCTGTCCTATGCGAAAAACGGCGAGTACGACCGCGCGATCATCGATTTCACCCAAGCGGTCCGCCTCGCGCCCCAAGCGAAATTTTTCACAAATCGCGGCAACGCCTGGCAGTCCAAGGGCGATCTCGATCGCGCGATCGCCGATTACACCAAGGCGATCGACGTCGATCCGACCGATGCCGACGCCTGGAACAACCGCGGCGCCGCCTGGCGGGGCAAGGGCGACCTCGACCGCGCCATGGCGGATTACCGCGAGGCGTTGCGCATCAATCCGAAATTCGACACGGCGGCGGAAAATCTCGAAGCGCTTCGTCTGCTCCGCGCCAAAGCCAGAAAATGAAGGGTTGCGCGTTTCTCGCGGCGAATGACGTCGGGGAAAGCGCGGCCATTGCCGTGATTGAAGGCGTTTGGGCACCCTCTGGGTGCCCTAGCAATGGGCCGCCCTCGGGTTCCTAGACCGAAGGTCAGGGGGTCAATTTCTTCCGGGACGCCCATATCCATTACATCCTATTCGATGTTTCCCGGGATTGGATCCCGGCGCGCCTTTCAATTTGGAGGAGGTTCAGATGTCCGAATCCACACGTTTTCTCGCGCGGCTGATCGGGCTTTTCGCCCTTGTGATGGTGATTGCGATCGCGGTTCGCGGCAGCGAGATCGTCGGGACCATGGTTGCCGATCCCGCCCTCATGTTCGTCGTCGCCATGGTCACCGTCGCCGCGGGGCTCGCGATCGTGCTCGCGCACAATGTCTGGTCTGGCGGGGTTTTGCCGGTGGCCGTCACGCTGGTGGGATGGTGGATCCTGATCAAAGCCGTCTGGCTGTTGTTCATCACGCCCGCGACGCTTGCCCGTTTGATGGAGCAATTGCATTATCGCGAGCATTTCCATTGGTTTCTCGTGCCCGCGCTCGTGATCGGCGTTTATTTCACTTGGGCCGGCTTCGCCTCGGCGGGGCGGGGGCGAGACGCGAAGATCTAAGCTCCGGCCGCCAAAACCCCGAGCGAGCGGGCGAAATCGAGCATCAAGGCGGCGATATCGTCGGCGCGTTCCTCGTGCGCGAGATGGCCAAGCCCGCGCAACACGGCGACCTTGGCGCCGGGAACGATGGCGGCGACGGCGAAGGCTTCCTCGGGGCGGATCGTCTTGTCGTTTTCGCCCGCGATCAGCAGCAGCGGCACGTCGAGGCGCGGTAGTTCCTTGCTGAGCGCCCCGAGGTCCCAATCGGCCATCATTCCGAGCGTCGCGGCGACATGGTCCGGGCTCGACGCGAGCCGGCGGTAAAATTCGAGACCTTGCGCGTCGATGGTCGAACCCGTGCCCCGAACCATCTGATCGACGGCGGACGCGTCGTTGCCCTTCCAGGCGAGTAGGCGGGGGATCACCGGACTCCCGGACAAGAATTTGGCGAACGGCGCAAAGACATGGGTCGCGATCCCGCCGAAGGGGATCAGCGCGCCGTTGAGGCTGACGAGCCCGCGCGGCTTGATTGCCCCGTCCAACTTCATGCGGATCATGACGGCGGCGCCGGCCGAATGGCCGGCCGCGAGGTCCGGCACGACATCCATTTCGCGCAACAATTCCGCGATGCTCGCGGCCATGCCGGGCAAGGTCAGGAACGCGCGCGGTGGCGATTGCGTGAAGCCATGGCCGGGAAAATCGAGCGCGACGATTGTGAAATAGGGCCGCAACAGCGGTTCGAGCAGTCGCCAGGCGTGAGTCGAGGCGCCGGTCCCATGCAGCAACAGTAGAACCGGCCCTTGCCCGCTCATTTGCACATGCCAGGTCAGACCCGCCGCCTTCACGAACCGGCTCGCGTCGCGGTTCGGCCAATCCCGGCCGTCGGTCCGGAAGGAAAGCTTACGCCGGGAAAACATTGGCATGTCCCGAGACGGCGCGGGGGTTTTCGGTTGGGACCATTCTTTAACCCCTTCAAATCATTTCGCGCCGATCCCAGGATCTGGCCAAGGCGGAGGATCGCGTTACCGGCCCTCGACGCGCGCGCGCTCCTCTGACGACAAGGCGGCAAGCCAGTCGTCCTCGCCGCCGGGTTCGGGAAGCAAGTGGCCGTATTCGGCCATGGCCCGGGACGGCAATTCGCTCAGATAGACCCAAATCGCGTGACGCGGCATCCCGGTGATTTCCATGGCTTCGGGCACCAGCTTGCGGATCAAGGAGGCCCGTTCCACGGCGCTGCGCCCGGCCCTGATATGGCCGTGAACGAACAAGAGCTCGCCGTCGAGCGGCTTGCCCCCGAGGAACACGTCTTGCGAATCGACGTCGCGAAAGATGACCTGGGTGAAATAGGGTTGGGCGCCGATGATTTCGGTTTGCACCTGCGTGATCATCCGCGCAAGTCGAGATTTCTGCTCGGGAGACAAGCGGTTCGCCGGAACACGGACGACATATGTCGGCATGGATGCCCTCGCTGTGGCGCGAAAGAAGGAGAAGAGAAATGGCGGGTGTGCCATGTGCTGGATCTTGCCGGATCGATCATGAGACGTGCCGGCCTCGCATGCGAAAAGCTACGGGGCCGCTCGCTCCGGGCGCATGCCTGTCCGATCGAAGGCGGGAACTTGGTCGAGAATGCCGGAATCGTTTGCGCTAGCGCATGATTCCAAACACTTAGGCGTGGTAGTGGCTTTCGAACGAGGCCGATTGGCTCGGCTGGACTGTCGCCGCTACATAACTATCCTATACCAAAGACCGATGCCCATAAAAAGTCTAAGCCCATACGAAAAGAAAATAGGTTTTAACGGACCACACTTCTATCCTAAAAGCAGCCGAGGTTCCCGTTGTCGCGACATGTTGCGGCTGGAACACAATATTCCGGGAGGAAGGGCGACATCATGAGCACCAACGAGCCGCGCAAGGCGGGACGGCATTTCTTGCAGATTCCGGGGCCGACGCCTGTTCCCGACCGCGTGCTGCGGGCGATGAACAGTCAAATCCTCGACCATCGCGGCCCGACTTTTCAAAAGCTCGCGCTGCGCGTTCTCGAAAAAGTGAAGACGGTCTTCAAGACCACGAGCCATGTCGTGATTTTCCCGGCGTCGGGCACGGGCGCGTGGGAAGCCGCGCTGGTCAATACGCTGAACCCCGGCGACAAGGTCTTGATGTTCGAGACCGGTCAATTCGCGACGCTCTGGAACGCCATGGCCAAGCGCCTCGGCCTCGTCACGGACTTCATCCCGTCCGATTGGCGCACCGGCGTCGATCCGCAGAAGATCGAGGAAAAGCTGCGTGAAGACAAGGGCCATGCCATCAAGGCGGTCTGCATCGTTCATCACGAGACCTCGGGCGGTCTGCTCACCGATGTCGCCGCGATCCGCAAGGTCATGGACGAGGCCGGCCATCCCGCGCTTCTGCTCGTCGACACGGTTTCGGGCCTCGGCTCGGCCGATCTGCGCCATGACGAATGGGGCATCGACGTCACCGTCGCCGGTTCGCAGAAGGGCCTGATGTTGCCGCCTGGTCTCGCTTTCACGGCGATCAGCGCAAAGGCCTTGAAGGCCGCCGAAACCGCCAAGCAGCCCAAGGGCTATTGGGCGTGGGACGACATGATCAACGCCAACAAGAGCGGCTTCTTCCCTTACACGCCCGCGACGGGGCTTCTTTACGGGCTCGATGTCGCCGTCGATCTGATGCATGAAGAGGGCTTGGACAACATCTTCGCCCGGCATCATCGTTGGGGCGTGGCCACGCGCGCTTGCGTCAAGCATTGGGGCCTCGAAAACCTCTCGCGTGACGAGCGTTACCACTCGCCGGTCATGACCGCCGTTCTGATGCCCGACGGCAAGGGCGCGGACGCGTTCCGCAAGCTCGTTCTCGAAACATTCGACATGTCGCTCGGCGCGGGTCTGAACAAAGTCGCGGACAAGGTGTTCCGGATCGGCCATCTCGGCGACAGCAACGACCTGACCATTATGGGCGCCCTGAGCGGAGTCGAGATGGCTCTCGAACTCGCGGGCATCAAGCACAACAAGGGCGGCGTTCAAGTCGCCATGGCGTCGATCGCGGCCGCCCATCAGCAGCCCGTTCGCGCCGCCGCCGAATAAGCGGTTCGACAAGCGAACTTTTAGAGCCCCCGGCCTTGTGTCGGGGGCTTTTTTATTGGGACCGCATGAATGGCACGGCGCGAGACTTGAAAATAGGTAACGTATATGTTACCATACATCGATGTCCGAGGTGTTGCTTTACCAACGAGAGGATGGCCATTCGCCTTTCGCGGATTGGTTTGACGCGCTTGACCGCCAAGCCGCCGCGAAGGTGACCATTGCCGTTGAGCGGTTAAGTCGCGACAATTGCTCCAATATCAAGGGCGTTGGAGCGGGGCTCCTGGAGTACCGCATCGACTGGGGACCCGGATATCGGATTTATTTTGGTCGCGACGGTGAAAAGCTGGTGATCTTGCTCACCGGGGGAACGAAGCGGCGGCAAGGCGAGGATATCGAGCGAGCGAAGGTACTTTGGGTCGACTATAAAAAGCGGAGGACGTGAAATGACGGTGACACGAAGCTTTAGAGCGATGGTGGAAGCCCGTATTGCGCGCGATCCGGGCTTCCGGGAAGCCCTTCTGCGCGAGAGCGTGGACACGATGCTGACCGGTGATCTCGAAACTGGGAAAGCTGTTTTGCGCGACTATATTAAAGCGACAATCGGTTTTGCGGCCCTGGGCGAGAGCATTGGCGCGCCTTCAAAAAGTTTGATCCGTATGTTTGGACCGAAAGGGAATCCGACGGCCGGTAATTTGTTTAAAGTTCTCGATCACTTGCAAAAGCAAGCAGGAATCCAGCTTCACACCGGCAGCTAGAGCGTTTTCCCCTTGGGTCCTCAAATTTTTTGGGACATGCTTTCGGAACGCGATCGACGTTGTTTGTGATCGGCGCGCGCGCTGGCGCATGCGGTCCAAAGTCAAGCTTGTCCCGGCTCGTCGACCGCCCATTGCGCCCGCGCGCGCAGCTTTTCCGTCTCGCTCTTGAGCTGGCCGCAGGCCGCCAGAATATCGCGGCCGCGCGGGGTGCGGACGGGGCTCGCATAGCCCGCGTTGAAGACGATGTCGGAAAAATGCTCGATCGCATCCCAGTCCGAGCATTCGTAGGCCGTGCCGGGCCACGGATTGAACGGGATGAGATTGATCTTGGCCGGAATGCCCTTGAGCAGCCGCACCAATTCGCGCGCCTCGGCCGGGGAATCGTTGACGCCCTTCAGCATCACATATTCGAAGGTGATGCGCCGCGCATTCGACGCGCCGGGATAGTCGCGGCAGGCGGCGAGCAGCTCCTTGAGCGGATATTTCTTGTTGAGCGGCACCAACACGTCGCGCAGATCGTCGCGCACGGCATGCAGCGAAATCGCCAGCATCGGCCCCGCATCGCGGCCGAGCGGGCCGATCTGCGGCACGACGCCCGCGGTCGAAACCGTGATCCGGCGCCGCGACACCGTCAGGCCGTCGCCATCCGAAATGACGCCGACGGCGTCGCGGACATTGTCGAAATTATAAAGCGGCTCGCCCATGCCCATGAACACGATGTTCGAAATCGCCCGCGATCCCTCGCCGGGGATCAAGCCGTCGGTGGGGGCGGTCAGGCCGGGATAATCGCCGATCCGGTCGCGCGCGACGACGAGCTGGGCGACGATTTCCGCCGTGGTGAGGTTGCGCACGAGCTTCTGCGTGCCGGTATGGCAGAACGCGCAGGTCAGCGTACAGCCGACCTGGCTCGAAATGCACAATGTGCCGCGGTCGCTCTCGGGAATATAGACGCATTCGACCTCGGAGCCGAGACCGCCCGCCGTCCGGTCCTGTGGATGCGGCGCGAGCCGCACAAGCCATTTGCGCGTGCCGTCCTTGGACACCTGTTCGCTCACGACCTCGGGCCGGTCGAGCGTGTAAAGCTCCGCCAGCCGTCCGCGCAGAACCTTGGAAACATTGAGCATCACGTCGAAGGATTGCGCGCCTTGAAAATAGATCCAATGCCAGAGCTGCGCGACGCGCATCTTGCGCTCGCGCTCGGGCACGCC
>JARLIW010000247.1 GCA_031291515.1 Beijerinckiaceae bacterium
CCTTTGGCCGGCTCGACGAAGTGGCCTGAGACCGCGTAACCGCCCCAGGCATAGCGCCTGCTGCAAAATAGGATCAAGCACCTTGTCGTCTTTCAACAATCTTTCCATCTTGGGAAAGCTCGTTCTCCGGTTCAGCCTGCTCCTGCTGACAACTGTTGCCGCCAGCGCGGTCGTTTACGAGAAGTTGCGTGAGATGCGGATACTGGAGAGGCTGCGGCCTCGCTCGATAAGAGCGCGCCTGCCGCGGCCGCCTCGCGGAAGCGCGCCAGTAACGGCGGCTTTCTCTTTCGACGGATGAGGGCGACGACTCATTAGACGCGGAATTCCGCCGATCCTAGCGGTTAAAACGAGAATGGGATGGCCGCGATGGCGCCGCTGTTCCTGCTTCGACATTCGAACAAGGGGGCAAAAATGAGACTTTCCATCAAGATGAAACTTGCGGGCGCGTTCGGGTTGGTGGTGGTCTTGACGGCCGCCGTCGGCGGCGTCGCCTATTCAAAACTCGCGACCATGAATGAGACCGTGGATCGAATTACGATCAAGCGGGTGGGCGCGCTTCAGTTTGCGCAGCGCGCTGAAACGGCTGTGCTGCAAGCTATCAGGGCCGAGAAAAATGCCATCCTTGCCACGAATGATGAAGAGGCTCGTGGCTATGTCCAAACCGCGAACGGCGAGTATAAAACGACCCTCGATTTGATCGCGGAGGCCAAGGAAGCGGTGGTGCCCGCCACCAGAGTCTATTTCGAGAAGCTTCAAAGCGCCGTTGAAAACAACTGGGCCATCCAAAAGAAAGTGCTCGGATACTCGGTGACCAATTCGCAGCGCAAAGCACATGTCCTTATCGTGGAAAAAGGCTTGCAAGCCCATGCCGCCGCGGTCGAGGCTGTTTCCAAGCTTATCGACTCCGTGACCAAGGCTAAAACGGTGTCGGGCCAGGACGATGTCGGTCCGGTTACGAAGTTGCGGTCGGCAATTGAACTCGTTTGGGCCGACACACTCCTCGCGGTTTCCGCCGAGACGGTGGAAGAAACCGACAAGATCAACAGCGTTCATTTGCCTCTGGTCAATGGCGTGGACAATCAGCTCGATGTCCTTCGTTCCAAGCTGGACGCCGGGCATCTAGATGGTTCCGTCGATGAAGCCGTGAAGGTGGTCACGAAATTTCTCAAAGTCGATGCCGATATCATAGCTCTGGCGGTCGAGGCCGACAATCTCAGAGCCATTGATGCAAGCACCGGTGCGGCCGGTCAGAAAATCAGGACCGACCTCTTCAGCACCGTCCAGGAATTGCTGACCGTCGTCAGAACCAATCTCGCGCAGGATCAGGCCGCCGCGGCAACGGATTACGAACAAGCCCGTTTGTTATTGGTGAGCTTCATCGCGGTCTCCATCCTGGTAGCCTCCGCCGCGGCCTTTTGGATCTCGCTGTCCATCGGGCGTGGTTTGAGCAAGGCCGTAGATCTCGCGAATGCCGTCGCGATTGGCGATTTGGGCCAGTCGATCGAAGTCAAGGAGAATGACGAGATCGGAGACCTCGTGACCGCTCTCAATGGAATGGTCTCAAACCTCAATTCCACCGCGAAGCTCGCCGATTCCATCGCCTCCGGCGATCTCACGGTTCAAGCCAAGCCGTTGTCGGACAAGGATACGCTCGGCATTGCGTTGGAACGCATGCTGGAGAAGTTGCGGCAGATTGTGTCCGAAGCGCTGAACGCGGCCGAGAACGTGTCGGCGGGAAGCCAAGAACTTGCGGCTAGCGCGGAGCAGCTCTCGCAAGGCGCGACGGAGCAGGCCTCGGCCGCCGAGGAGGCCTCGTCCTCGATGGAGGAGATGGCGTCGAACGTGAAGCAGAACGCCGATAACGCGAGCCAGACCGAGAAAATCGCGCGGCAATCCGCGCTCGACGCCGCAGCCAGCGGCACCGCTGTCTCTCGCGCGGTGCAGGCGATGGAAACAATCGCGCAGAAGATCACCATCGTTCAAGAAATCGCGCGCCAGACGGATCTCCTTGCGCTGAACGCGGCGGTGGAAGCCGCTCGCGCGGGAGAACATGGCCGGGGCTTCGCAGTTGTCGCGTCCGAAGTGCGGAAGCTTGCCGAGCGAAGCCAGATGGCGGCGCAAGAGATTGGCGCGCTGTCGATCGATACGGTGAAATCGGCGCAAGAGGCCGGCGGCATGCTGGCGCGGCTGGTTCCCGATATCAAGCGCACGGCGGAATTGGTCGAGGAAATCACGGCGGCTTGCCGTGAACAGGACATCGGGTCCGCTCAGATCAACCAGGCGATCCAACAATTGGATAAGGTGACGCAGCAGAATGCGAGCGCGTCGGAGCAGGTGTCGGCGACCTCGGAAGAGCTGACCACCCAGGCAGATCAACTTCAGAGCACGATCGCCTATTTCCGGATCGACGCCGCGCCGAGTCGCGCAACAGCGCCAACCGATCATGCGAGCGTGAATGCCGCGAAGCTCCGCGCCAAAGCCAGCGCGATGCGCGGAGCGTCTTCGTCGCCGTCACACAAGAACTCGGATGTGGCGCGATCGAAGCGAGCGGGTGGTGGCGGCTTTGCGATCGCCATGGACGACGGGGCCGACACGCTCGATTCGGAATTCCGCCGGGCCTAAGAGCCTCGCTGTAAACCAGGCGTGGCCGCGTTGATCGAAGCCACGCCTGTTCGTTCATATGATATTTTGCGCACGCGCATTCGCTAATATCTCGTCTTGCGTCATTTGGCGGATATTTTGAATACAGCGAAGACACAAACGCCGAGACGTTGGGGATTATTGGAATTTCCACCATATCTCGGGTCAAAATTAACCGATAGTTCAGTCTGGCTCACCAGTATCGCGAAAAGGGTGGCGCTAAACCGGAATTCTACCCATGGGGGCGAGCATGCGACTTTCTATCAGGACGAAACTTGCGGGTGCGTTTGGGGTCGTCATCGCCCTGACCGCGACCGTCGGCGCGGTGTCTTATTCAAAATTGTCGGGAATGAACGAAACCGTGGACCGCATCTCCACGAAGAGGGTTTCCGCCTTGCAATTCGCGGAAATGGTTCATGTCCACGTTCTCCTCGCGACGAAGTGGGAGAAGAACGCGGTCCTGGCCGAAGACGCTGAAGAGGCGCGGAGTTCGATCCAAGCGGCGAAAGATGAATATAAGAAGACCATGGACGCGATCGCCGAAGCGAACGCGGTCGTGGCCCCAGGCGCGAAAGCCCACTTCGCCCAAGTTCAAGGCATGGTCGAAAACCTTTGGACCGCTCAAAAGCAGGTATTCGAATATGCGATTCTGCAGTCGCAGATTAAAGCCCATGGCCTTATCGTCGAGAAGGGCCAACCCGCGTATGGGGCGGCGGTCGACGCCCTGACCAGGGTGGCCGACTCCGTCCAGAAGTCGAAAACATTGACGTCGGACGATCTTGCCGCGATCCTGAATCTTCGATTGCAGACAGGGCTTGTGTGGAGCAATACGTTGAGCGCGGTGGGAAGCCGGACTGTCGACGAGGCCAGCAAGATTGGTGGGACACACGCTCCCCTCGTCAACAGCCTGACAAATCAGCTCGACGCGGTTCGGTCCTTGCTCAAGACCGCTCATTCCGATCTCGCTTTTGACGATGCCGCGAATGCGATATCGAGATTTCTCGCGGCCGACGCCAGCATTATCAATCTTGCCGCCGAAGCCGGTAACCTGAAGGCCATAGACGCGTCGACGTCTCCAGCCACTCGCAAACTGAGAACGGAAGTCGACCAGGGCGTCGACGAGCTGGTCAGTTACGTCAAGGAAAATCTCGCCACCGACCAGGCCGTCGCCGTGACCGATTACGAGCAGGCGCGCACATTGTTGATCAGCGTGATCACCGTTTCGCTGCTCGTTGCGTTGGCCGCGGGCGCGTGGATTTCGCTTTCCATCGCGCGTGGTCTCGCCAAGGCCGTTGGCCTCGCGAATACCGTCGCGATGGGCGATTTGACGCAAGTGATCGAGATCAAGGAAAACGACGAGATCGGCGATCTCCTGAGAGCGCTTGATCGGATGGCGGTGAAGCTCCGCGAGGTCGTTGGCGAATCGTTGAGCGCATCGTCGAATGTCTCTTCGGCGAGCCAAGAGCTTGCGGCGAGCGCGGAACAATTGTCGCAAGGCGCGACGGAACAGGCGTCGGCCGCCGAGGAGGCTTCGTCCTCGATGGAGGAGATGGCCTCGAACGTGAAGCAGAATGCCGACAACGCGAGTCAGACCGAGAAGATCGCGCGGCAGTCGGCTCTCGACGCGGAAGCCAGCGGCACCGCTGTGTCCCGTGCGGTTCATGCGATGGAAACGATCGCGCAAAAGATCACGATCGTTCAAGAAATCGCGCGTCAGACCGATCTGCTCGCGCTCAACGCCGCCGTCGAAGCGGCGCGGGCCGGAGAACACGGCCGCGGTTTCGCCGTCGTCGCTTCGGAGGTTCGCAAATTGGCCGAGCGAAGCCAAGTCGCCGCGCAGGAAATTGGGACGCTTTCCATCGATACCGTCAAATCGGCGCAAGAAGCGGGAAGCATGCTGGCGCGGCTGGTTCCCGACATCAAACGTACAGCGGAATTGGTCGAAGAGATTACGGCCGCATGTCGCGAACAAGACATCGGGTCCGCGCAGATCAATCAGGCGATCCAGCAGCTCGACAAGGTCACCCAGCAAAACGCGAGCGCATCCGAGCAAGTTTCGGCGACGTCCGAGGAACTGACCACGCAAGCCGACCAGCTTCAAGCCACCATCGCTTATTTCAAGATCGATTCCGGCAACTCGAACAAAGCCTCTCCCGACCCGGTGAGCGCGAATGTCGCGAAGCTTCGGGCCAAGGCTAATGCGATGCGCCGCGGCGGCCCGGCGGACGAAACCAAATCGCCTGGCGCGAAGCGAAAACAATTGGTCAATGGCGGCTTCGCGCTATCCATGGACGATGGGGAAGATTCCTTGGACCGGGAATTTAGACGTTCTTGAATCGCAGCTAGGCTCGGACGCTCGCTTCGGGGGACAATGAGGGGCTGGCGGCGCGATCGCCGCCAAGCCCACGCCGTCATCGACGTGTATCCGTGCGCGTAACGTGTCCAGGGTTGTCAAGCACCATGAACGATTGTCTTCAAGACCGTCACTATCAGAAATTGTCCCAGCTCATGGAACAGCATACCGGGATCCAATTGCCAGCGTCGAAACGGACCATGCTCGAGGGCCGTTTGCGCAAGCGGGTCCGCGACCTCCGCCTTTCCGGACTGGACGCCTATGGTGCCAACCTGTTCGAAAAAGGCCGACTTGCGGAGGAATTCCCGTTCATCGTCGATTGCGTCACCACGAACACGACGGATTTTTTTCGTGAACCCGATCACTTCGATTTTTTGCGCGATCACGCTATTCCAACCTTGCTTCGGGCGCCCGATCGCGCGGGCGCGGATGTCAAACTTTGGAGCGCGGCGTCCTCGATCGGTGTCGAAGCATATACGATCGCCATCGTGCTGGCGATGATGCAAGATAGTAAGACGCGCTTCCGCTATTCGATCCTGGGAACCGACATTTGTTCCACTGTCTTGGAGCAAGCGCGGCGGGCCGTCTATCCGGCGGCGATGTTGAGCGCGGTGCCGGAAAAAATTATGAAACGCTATGTGATGCGCGCGGCGAAAGCCGACCGCGAGGACGTCCGGATCGTTCCCGAATTACGACGTCTCGTCCGTTTCGAACATCTCAATCTGATGGACGAATCCTATCCCTTCGACCGGGATGTCGACGTGATCTTCTGCCGCAACGTGTTGATCTATTTTGCGCGGTCGGTGCAACAAAAGGTGCTGGAGCGCCTCATTTCGCATCTGCGCCCCAATGGTTATTTGATTCTCGGCCATTCGGAATCCTTCGCCCTCGACGATAAGACCTCGATGCGACAGGTTTTACCAACCGTGTTTCAACGGATCAGTGGCGAGCGGCTTGCCGGGAGGGCCGCTTGATGGGGCTGCACCGTAAAATTAAGGTTCTCGTGATCGACGATTCCGCTTCGGTCCGGCAGGCCTTGGTCATGGTGCTGAATGCCTCGCCGGAGATCGAGGTCATGGCAACCGCTTCCGATCCGTTTGTCGCCGCGCAAAGGATTCAGGAGGAGGTTCCCGACGTTATCATTCTTGATGTCGAAATGCCCCGTATGGACGGCATCACATTTCTGCGCAAACTGATGGCGCAGCGGCCCATTCCGACGATTCTTTGCTCGACGCTCGTCGAAGACGGTTCCGACACCGCGATCGAGGCTCTCGA
This sequence comes from Beijerinckiaceae bacterium, assembly GCA_031291515.1. Taxonomy (GTDB): domain Bacteria; phylum Pseudomonadota; class Alphaproteobacteria; order Rhizobiales; family Beijerinckiaceae; genus RH-AL1. The sequence goes on from JARLIW010000247.1 coordinate 6,269, forward strand.
GGCGGGCGCCGTCGATCTGATTCTCAAACCGCGCCTCGGAACGAAGCAGTTTTTATTGGAATCGCAAACCCGGATCTGGGATTCGGTCAAGGCGGCCGCGGTGTCGCGTATTGCGACGAAGGGCGCCCCGCGCCGGATCGGCGTCGAGAAGAAACTTACAGCCGACGTCATGATGCCCGCGCCGGTCGAGTCGCGGGCCATGACACGCACGACGGAGCAAATCGTCTGCATCGGCGCGTCCACGGGCGGTACGGAATCGCTGCGAGAGGTCTTGATGGAGCTCCCGCTGAATTGCCCGGGGATCGTCGTGGTTCAGCATATGCCGGAGGTTTTCACGGCGGCTTTCGCGCGCCGTCTGAATCAGCTTTGTCAAATCGACGTGAAAGAGGCCGAAGACGGCGATAGCGTCTTGCCGGGCCGTGCGCTGATCGCGCCCGGCAACCACCACATGCTGCTTCAACGCAGCGGGGCCCGTTACACCGTCGCGATCAAGGATGGCCCATTGGTATCGCGCCACAGACCTTCCGTCGATGTTCTCTTTCGGTCGGCGGCGCTGCATTCCGGCGCCAATGCGGTTGGGATCATCATGACGGGCATGGGCGACGACGGAGCGAAAGGGCTCCTGGAAATGAAACGCGCCGGCGCGCGGACGTTCGCGCAGAACGAAGAAACATGCGTCGTCTTTGGCATGCCTAAGGAAGCGATCGCATTGGGTGGCGTCGGGTCCATCGTTCCGCTTTCGGCGATCCCTGCTTCGATTATGAGTGCAAGAGCAAAGCCGTGAGCGCAGCCCTGGCATACTACGAAGAAATTGAAGAGCGACATAAGGGCGCTTTGCTCGCGGCGGAGCTCGAAGCCACGCGGCAAGTGATCCAAGACGCGGCGAAACTTTGCGACAAGATGTGCTTCGACGCGGGCGGGCGCCTTAGTGAAGCTGTCCCCGGACTCCACAATCTCTCCAGTCATTTCGAATCGCTTTCCGCGATGCTGAATGGCGAGGAAATAGCCACGGCGACGGAACACCTCGAGCGTGTCGCCGCCGATGTCGAAGCCCTCGGGCACGGCCTGACCAGCGAATATGGTTTGCTGAACGACCTAATCTCGTTGAACCATCTTCTCTCCCGCCACATCGTGGATCTCGACGACGATGTCCGTTTTCTTGGCGCGATGGTTTCTTATGTCAAGATCGAACTGGCTGCGATCGACAATGAGGGGCAGAGGCTCGAAGGGTTTTCAGAAAGCTTGGAGGAGCTGGCCTCCACCACCAAGAACACGCTCGACAAGTTTAGGGATGCGCACGAAACTCTTCTGTTCCAGCTTCGCAAGACGGCGACCGCGCAATCGTCTTTTTTAGATCTCAATCAAACAAAACTCGTATCCGTGGCGCGGGAAATCGACACGAGCCTCGATATTTTGTCGGGTCGGCGCAAGGCCATATCGGGGATCGCCCTGGAAATTGGGACGACCGCGCAAAATATTGGAATGCGAATCGGGCAAAGTGTCGTCGCGCTCCAAATTGGCGACAGCGCCCGTCAGCGCATCGAACATGTCGAAGAAGCACTCTCGATCGCCGAGGACTTTTCCGGAGGCGGAGATTCCGCGGGTCTCTTGGCGGCCTTCCAAGGCAACGCCTCGGACGATGACCGTTATCTGGTTTTGGCCCGCATTTGCAATTTGCAATCTCTTCAATTGGCGGGAACCGCGCGCGAGTTTACGCCCGAGATTTCCAAGATATCATCGCTTCTCGCGCAGATTTTGGACTCCGTCGGCGGCTTGGGGCAGCGAAGCGAGGATCTCTTTGGCTCGCAGGATCATTCCTCCCATTCTTTTCTGGGCGATCTCGAACAGAAGCTCGAAGCGGCGCATCAACTCATCGATCAGTGTGAGCAATCCCGCGCCACCGTCGACGAGACGGCGGCGGAGGTGGTTTCGACGATCGTCGCGCTCGAACGGTTGGCCGTGAAGGTCGCCGCCATGGCGATCGACATGACCATTATCGGCACAAACGCAATCGTCGCGGCCCACCGACTGGGAACGCGCGGCGCCGCATTGAGCGTCATTGCGCAACACCTTCGCGGACATGCGATTCGGATCGCCGATGGCGTCAAACAGTTAAAGCCCGCTCTGGTGGGTGTGCTGAAGGCGGCGAACGATTTCGCGAATGCGCGGAAAGGTCAGGACGCGGCCTCGATGGCAATTTTGGCGACCGGCATGAATGCCGCGCTCGCATCTTTCAAGTCATGCGCCTCGTCCGTGAGCGACGTACGCCAGCGGCTGGGCGATGAATCGGCGGCGGCCACGGTCTTCCTCAAGAATGCGATGGCGAGTCTCGATAAGGTTCAGGTCGTGGATGGCGAACTCGAGGAAGCCGCGGGCACCATAAGCCGCATATCGACCGAAGTCTGCGACGGGTGCAAATCGACCGATGTTTTGGACACGTTATTGGATGCGCTGTTGCGGGCAAAATATACCATGGCCTCGGAGCGAGTCCTTCATGACACTTTCTTTTCGGGTGTCGTGAGAGAAGTCGTGGCGGCTCCCGTCGATTCCGATATGGACTGTCTCTTTTAGACCAGATCGCGTCCCGGGAACCGCGTTGCGCCCGCCAGGCTATTCAAATTGCCGCAAAATCGTTTTCTCGGAATAGGTCGGTGTCGCCCCGCCGAAAAATGGATTTGAGAAGTGGCGTCCGGGCGGCTACGGTCAACCCGTGACCAAGGCGTCATATCTCTGAAACGCTTCTGTGGTCTGGACGGCAGGGTGCGTTTGTCTTTTTGGGGACGATCGTGATTCAAGAGATCCTAAAAAGATGTTCCGCGCTCGTCGCCGTCTCGGGCCTGCTTCAGCCGCTGCTGATCCCGGTCGCCATGGCGCAATATGCCGCTCCGGTCACGGCGCAGCCCGCCAATACGGACGCGTTGGTGACGCAATATTACATTGCGCCTTCCGCGGAGCCGCAGCTCGACTACGCGCAGATGGTTTCTTTGCTGCGCGCCAAGATCAAATATGTCTTCGTCATTTTCAATGAGAATGAATCGTTCGATCACGAATACGGCACGTTCCCCGGCGCGAACGGCCTTTATTACACTTGGTCGGCGGACGGGCCGGTTGCGCAGAATACGAGCACGCTGCCGGGCTTTACGCAGACCTATACCGATACCTATACGGGCGCGACCGCGACGGTTCATCCTTTCCTCCTCGGACCAAGTTATAATTCGAGCTTCGAAGATTCGATGGATCATAGCCATTTGGGGTCGAGCAACGGGAAGGCCGTCGGGCTGCCCTACAAGCTCGATGTCGTGGATGGCGCGGCCAAAATGGATGCCTTCGCGCAGGACGAATTCTATAGCGGCTATTCCACGTCGACCCCCGCCGCCGAGGCGAAGGGCCGTCAACGCGCGAACATGGTCATGTCGCACATCGACTGCAACACGATCCCGTTCTTCTGGCTCTACGCGAGTCGCTTCACGCTGTTCGACAATATGTTTGCGACCGAGGATACGCCGTCGACTCCGAACGCCATCGCCATGATCGCGGGCCAATCCGGCGAGACGCAATGGGTCAAGCACGCCGCGTCGGCCAATGGCGTCGATCCCGCGTCCGGCGATTTGCCGGTGTCCGGGACTTTCACGATCAACTCTTCGTCAAATTCGAAGAGCGCGTCGGTGACCTATTCCGGCACCTCGACATTGAAGGGAGCGCCAATTTTGGCGGATTACCAGCCCTATTGGGGTTCGCCGTTCGACGCGACGACCAGCAATCGCGAGCCCTACGGCTCGGCCGATGGCGTCTCGAAGAACAACATCGCGGTCAATCTGACGTCCGCTTCCGTGCCGCTCACGGCAATGGGAACGAGCATCGCGTCGATTCTGTCGACGGATCAGAATCCGGCAACCAACGAGATCGATATCCAGCGCGATATCCCGGTCATCGCCGCCCACGGGACGGCGCCGGTCGCTTGGCGCTGGTATCAGCTCGGTTATGACAAGGAGCCGACCGATCCCGGGGCCGCCTCGCATCAGCTCTGGATTTCGCATCACGAAGGTCCCGATTACATCGGCTATATCGCCAACGACACGACGGAACAGGCGAATCTCAAGGGCGAAGGCGACCTGTTCGACGACATCTCGAACAATGCGCTTCCGGCCAATGGCGGCATCTTCTATATTCGCGGCGGCTACGGCAATCTCCAGGGTTTGACGCCTCCGATCCAAAACCCGAACTATCCCAATCCGGCTGGCCTCACGCCCACGGATCTCGCGACGATCGCCGCCACAAAATACGGTGACGACGACCATCCGGGCTATTCGGATCGCCAGATTTCCGAAGCCATGACCGCGCGGGCGATCAATGCGATCGCGTCCAATGCGACGCTTTGGGCGCAAAGCGCGATCATCATCACTTATGATGAATCCGATGGGTTCTACGATCACGTGCCACCGCGAATCCTGGCCTATGGGCCTGATCGCTTGCCGATGGCGCGTGGCGTGCGCGTGCCGCTCATCGTGATTTCGCCCTATGCCCGCGTTCATGTCGTGGCGCATGCCGAGGGGGATCACAATGCGGTCATCGAGACGATCAATGCGATTTTCAACCTGCCGTCGCTTTCGGGCTTGCCGGATGAAGCCGCGGCTTTGACCGGCGGGAATTCGGCCACGTTCAATCAGTTCGCGCCGGCCGGCTTCCAACAAAAATATCTCGGACCGCGCGATACCAATTCGGCGATGACGGACAGCTTGCTCTCGGCTTTCTCGCCGAATCGCCTGCGCGGTCTCGCGCCAGCGCTGCCAGCGTCCTACGCGACGATCCCGAACATCACCGCGCTGCCGCATTATGCCGGCGCGGGGTGCTCCGCCATCGGCGTCACGCCAACGGTCCCGAGCGGTCAAGCGACCGATTATCCGCCGCCGGCCAATCTGAACACGTTGTACAGCAATCTGCCTCAGTACAACATTCCCGCGCCGTAACAGGCCCGTTCTCGCGGCGCTTGAGCGAACGTCGAGCTATGTTCCGAACCGGCCCGCGCGCGGTTGCCTGCATCGCGGGCCTTTTTCGATCCAGCGCGCGGTTTGCCGGACCCGCCAGGGAGAACAAAAATTGCGCTCCATCAAATTCCTTATCGTCGCGAGCCTCGCGTTGGTTTTGCTGGTCCCGGCCGGCCAGGCCGAGACGCCCGTCGCCTCGGCGCGGACGACCGTCGAAAAAATCCGGGCCAAGGGGGTCGTCCAGTGCGGCACGGCGCTGCGCCCGGGGCTCGCGGCGGCGGATTCCGCGGGGCACTGGTCGGGTCTCCATTTCGAGATCTGCCGGGCGATCGCGATAGCGGTCTTGGGCGCGACGGCGCGCTTCGCGATTCATCCCTATCGCGCGGCCAATGATTACGATCCGCTTCGCTCTGGCGACGACGATGTCGCGTTCTTGACCTTCGAGGACATGAGGGCGCAGAATTTGACCGGCGTGGTCCTGCCTGGCCTGCCGGTCTTCATCGAAACACATGATGTCTTGGTGGCCGGCGATTCGCCCATCCGGCACGCCGACGACCTCGCCGGGCTTCCCGTCTGTTTCAATAATACCGGCCCCGAGGAAGCGAGCTTCGAAGCTTGGGCCGCCGAAACGAAAGTTCCGGTCTTGCGCGCGGGCTTTAGCGAAGAGGGTGAAATGCTCGACGCCTTCGACGTTCAAAAGTGCAAAGCCGTCGTCGGAGAATCAACGGCGCTTGCGGCCCACGCGAGCCAAGGCGGCGTCAACCACGTGAAGGCCCGCCTTCTGCCGGACCATCTCGCGACAATTCCCATCGTGATCGCGACGCCGTTGAAAGCGGACGCGCAATGGGCCGCGATCGTCGACTGGACGTTGCGGACCTTGATGGTCGCCGACGCCCATGAAACGGTCTATCGCCCAGATGGTGTCCGCGCGCTCGATGTCGACGGCGCGGCGTTTGGCCTGGCCAAGGATTGGCAGAAGCGGCTCATTGCGGTCACGGGACACTATTCCGCGATGTTCGATCGCAACCTTGGCGCCGGTTCGCCCCTGAAGCTCGAACCGGGCCTCAACGCGCCGGCGATCGACGGGCATATTCTCATGTCGTATCCCACGCGCTAGAATTGGGATCGAAACAACCTCCCGCCGCGCGATTGAAGAGGTTGGCGCGGTACCACCTTACCACCTTACCGCGCGCTTCGCATGGGCGACATTCGTTCTCTGGGTGGTGAGCACCGTCCGCGGCGGAACGACCTTCGTTGCGGAGCGAGACGCTTTGTCGGGGATCGTTCGGTGCGGCTGGCCTCCCGCGTCGAGCTCGATCCCGTTCCATCGGATCCGATCGGTGAAGTTGCCTGGACCTGGGGAGAGTGCTAGCTAAACTGACAATTGCAGGCGCGCGCGAGTCGCTTCGCCGTGACTTTTGAGGACGAAATGGCGACAGGGCGAAGAATTTTAGTCACGGGCGGCGCGGGATTTCTCGGGTCTCATCTTTGCGACCGGTTACTGAGTGCTGGTCATGAAGTCTTATGCGTCGATAATTTCTTCACCGGCCGGCGGCAAAACATTGTGCATCTTTTCGAGAACCGTAATTTCGAATTGTTGCGGCATGATATAACTCACCCTCTTTTTGTCGAAGTCGATGAGATTTATAATCTGGCTTGTCCGGCATCGCCGATTCATTACCAGTTCGATCCTGTCCAGACGACGAAGACCAGCGTTCTCGGCGCGATCAATATGCTCGGCCTCGCAAAACGGCTGAAGGCGAAGATTTTTCAAGCCTCGACGTCCGAAGTCTATGGGGATCCATCGGTTCATCCGCAACCGGAAGCCTATTGGGGCAATGTGAGCACCACGGGGCCGCGCGCTTGTTACGACGAGGGCAAGCGTTGCGCGGAGACCTTGTTTTTCGACTATCATCGCCAGCATCACCTCGACATCAAGGTCGTGCGTATCTTCAATACCTATGGGCCGCGGATGCATCCCAAGGATGGGCGGGTCGTCTCGAATTTCATCGTGCAAGCTTTGCAGGGCACGCCGATCACGCTTTACGGCGAGGGGCTCCAGACCCGTTCGTTCTGCTACGTCGATGATCTCATCGAAGGATTCATTCGGCTGATGGATTCGCCGGATGGTTTCACGGGGCCGGTCAATATCGGCAATCCCTGCGAATTCACAATCAAACAACTCGCGGAACTCGTGATCGATCTCACGGGCTCGAGATCGCCTCTCGTTCACGAGCCTTTGCCGGCGGATGATCCGAAGCAGCGTCAGCCCGACATTAAAATCGCGCGGGAGGTCTTGGGGTGGGAGCCGACGATTCAGTTGCGTGAAGGGCTGATCAATACGATCGCTTATTTCGACGATTTGTTGCGTAAAACCGATAATTTGAAGGCTCCCTGACCGCTTACGCGGCTGGGCGGCGGAGCCTGTCCCGCCAGGCGCGCTTTATCGCTGATTCGGGGCCGCCGCGACCATGCGGCATTCCGCCGGCATGGCCGCCATGGTGATGGGCGGCTTGGGCCGGGGCGGATGCGGGCTGGGGCGCGGGTGCAAGATCCCATCCGAAAACCAGTGCGCGAGCGAGGCGTCGCAGCCGTCGCCAGTGCCGGGGATGGGGTCCTGCTCCTCGCACGTCGTTTCATTCGCCGGGCAGGCGAGGCGGATGTGGAAATGGTAGTCGTGCCCCCACATCGGCCGCACCTTGGCAAGCCAGGACCGGTCCCCTTTAGCGTCCCGGCAGATCGCCCGTTTGATCGCCGCATTCACGAAAATACGCTCGACTTGGCGATCGCGCGCGGCGGCTTCGATGGCGCCCATCGTGTCTGGCGTCCAAACCCGGGGATCGACGTCGAGCCGGTCCTCGCGCACCATCATCAGCGAAGGCATCTCTTCGCGCTCTTCTCGGTTGAGACGCCGGTCCAGCATGGGCCGCAACCAGACATCGGCATCGAGCCCGATTTGATGCGAGGCGTGGCCGTTGAACATGGGGCCGCCGCGCGGTTGCGCCATATCGCCAATCAAGATGCCGGGCCAACGGGTGGTTTGCCGGACGCGAGCCGCGTAACGCTCGAGGAAGGCGATCAAGGCCGGATGGCCCCAGAACCGGTTCCGCGAGGGGCGCATCACCTGCCAATCCGGCCCGTCCAGAGGCAGGGCGCGCGCGCCGGCGATACACCCCTTGGAATAGAAGCCATAGACATGAACGGGCAGGGCGGCGGGCGCTGTTTCCCGGCCGAACACCTGCTTCGCGGGCAGCCGGGGATCGCGCGGATCGCGAAGCGGGGGCAAGGGCTTCGGGTCAAGCGTGCCACGCTCTTGGGCGCTCGCGGCAAGGGCCGTGAAGACGGCGGCGGCCCATAAAGCAAGGAACAAGCGGGATCGCGTCGTCATTTCGAGCCTCATTCCGGCCGATTCGGCCTCGAGACGATGGTCTATCTCGGGAGGCCATGGTGCAATCTAAGTTTTAGGCCTATCCCCCAGCCGGGTCCAAGCCAAGGGGAGCGCCCCACAATCCTAAGACGAGGCTTTGCCCGCCAGCTTGCTTTTTCGTCGCCATCCTGGCACCACGCTACTCGAATACGCCATTTTGGAAGGGGATGCGGGGATCGATATGCCGCGACGTATATCCTTCGCGTTTCCAGCATGGCATGCCGAATGACGCGTTTTGACTGCTAGGAAACAGAGAATGTCGCGCAAAGTCTTGGTTACCGGCGGCGCCGGTTATATTGGATCGATCTTGGTTCCAAAAATGTTGGGACTGGGATGGCAGGTGACGCTGGTCGACACGTTCCGCGGTGGCGGCACCGAATTGTCGGGCGCCTGCCAATACGAGACCTTCCGGCCCGTCAAGGGCGATGCGCGCGACGAGCGGCTGCTCGACGAACTCGTGCCCAAGCATGACATCATCATTCCACTCGCGGCGCTGGTCGGCGCGCCTCTCTGCAAGGAAGATCAGATCGGCGCCACGACGCTGAATCGCGACGCCGTGCGCGCGATTGTCAAACGTTCCAGCGCGGACCAGATCGTCGTCTATCCAACCACCAATTCGGGCTATGGTGTTGGCGAGAAAGGCAAGTTTTGCACGGAAGAAACGCCGCTGCGCCCCATTTCGCTTTATGGGACGACAAAAGTCGAAGCCGAACAAGCGGTTCTCGAAAAGGGCAACGGCGTAACACTGCGTCTCGCAACCGTTTTCGGCATGGCGCCACGCCTGCGGATCGATCTTCTCGTCAATGACTTCACCTATCGCGCGGTGACGGATCGCGCCGTCTTGATTTTCGAAGGTCATTTCAAGCGTAACTACATTCACATTCAGGACATCGCGAAAACCTTCCTGCACGCGATCGACAATTATTCCACGATGCGCGGGCAGCCTTATAACGTCGGGCTTTCGACCGCCAATCTCTCCAAGCTCGAGCTTTGCGAGCGGATCAAACAACAATTGCCGAATTTTGTTTATGTCGAAGCGCCGATTGGCGAGGATCCCGACAAGCGGGATTATATCGTTTCGAATGAGAAGCTCGAGAAGACCGGTTGGTCGCCGGACTGGCCTCTGGAGCGCGGCATCGCCGAATTGATCCGGGGCTACACGATGCTGCGGAATTCGCGTTTTGCGAATGTGTAATCAGGGGACCGCCGGTGGCGGTCCCTCGTGCCTTCGGACCATGTGATGAGCCAGATTTACTGGTACCAACGCGAGGACGCGGCCCAGGGCGTTCCTTGCCTCTTTCTCGACCGCGACGGCGTCATTGTCGAGGAAGTCAATTATTTGCATCGTGTCGAGGATGTTCGCATCCTCGATGGCGCGGCGGAGCTGATCAGCGCGGCCCGCGCGCGGGGCTGGGCGGTTGGTCTCATCACCAACCAAGCCGGAATTGGCCGGGGCTATTACGATTGGGCAGCCTTCGACACGGTTCATGACGAAATCGTCGCCCGTCTCGGAGCGGGGCCAGACCCCTTCGATTTCGTCGCCGCGTGCGGTGCGCATCCCGAGGCCGTGGCGCCGTTCCACAGGATCGCCAACCATAGCTGGCGCAAACCAAATGCCGGGATGCTGACCATGGCGGCCAACGCCTTGAATCTCGATCTCCCGGCGAGCGTTTTGATCGGCGATCAGTTGAGCGATCTCCATGCCGGGGCCGCGGCCCGTGTCGGCCTTGTCATCCACGTCGCGACCGGTCACGGACACGTGCACACCAAGGACGCGGAGGCCTTTGCCGCAAAGCACCCAGGGTCCGTGAGCTTGGTGGCGGATCTCACCGAAGCGCGGCGGCGTCTGGGCTGGTAATTTAGAGCGAGAAGAAATCGCGCTCTTTCGTAAGAAGCCAATGCTCCTGCCGCTTCCCGCTCATGTCCTGTTGTAGACGTCCTCGAACCGGACGATGTCGTCCTCGCCGAGGTAGGAGCCGGTCTGCACTTCGATCAGTTCGAGGTTGATCTTGCCGGGATTGGCCATGCGGTGAATGGCGCCGATGGGCAGGTAGATCGACTCGTTTTCGTGGACCAGCACGATTTCGTTGTCGCGCGTCACTTCCGCCGCGCCTCGCACCACGATCCAATGTTCGGCCCGGTGAAAGTGCTTTTGCAGGGAGAGGCTAGCGCCGGGTTTCACCACGATCCGCTTGACGTGATAGCGCGCGCCACTATCGATCGATTGATAATAGCCCCAGGGGCGATACGAACGGATATGTTCGGTCGCTTCCCGGCGTTTGTCCAATTTGAGCTGTTCGACGAGTTGCTTGACCTTGTCGCCGTGCTGCTTGCCCACGACCAGGACCGCGTCATGAGTCGTGACGACAATGACATCGTCGACGCCGACGACCGTGGTGAGATGGTCGTTGGAGCGGATATGCACGTTGTTGGCGTGCCAGACGACGCCATGGCCGCGCACGGAATTCCCCTGCGCGTCGCGGTCCGATAATTCCCAGACCGCGGCCCAATTGCCGACATCCGACCAGCCGATCTCGGCCGGCACGACCGCGGCCTTGTCCGTCTTTTCCATGACGGCATAATCGATCGACTTCTTGGTCGCCTTGACGAAGCTTTCGGCCTCCAGCACCGTGAAATCGAGATCCGTTCGCGACTTCGCGACAGCTTCCGCCGCCGCGTCGATCATCGCGGGCTCGAATGTCCGCAGTTCGTTTTGCATCACATCGGCGCGAAAGAAGAAATTGCCGGAATTCCAGAGATAGCCCTCGGCGACATAACGCGCCGCCGTTTCCGCATCCGGCTTCTCCACGAACCGGTCGACGGCGAAAATGTCGTGCCCATCGACGATGGTCTTTCCCGGTTTGATATAGCCATAGCCGATCGCGGGATGGTTTGGCTTGATTCCCAGCGTGACGATATAACCCCTCGCCGCCGCCTGCGCGGCTTCCCGGCAAAGCGCGACGAAGCCGGCCTTGTCTTGCACGACATGATCGGCCGCGAGCACCGCGACGATCGTGTCCGGTCCCATCAACGCGGCAAGTTCCGCCGCCACGGCGACCGCGGGGCCGGAATC
>JARLIW010000047.1 GCA_031291515.1 Beijerinckiaceae bacterium
AGCCTTTCGCCGTTTCATGCTACGATACACGCCGAGATTCGCTGACCCCCTAGGCCGCCTTGACCCCTCCGCCGCAAAGACTCGTCGCCCCCGAAGGCCGTGACAGCGATCCCGACGCCTCGCTGCGCCCGCTCTCGCTCGCCGATTTCACCGGCCAGGCCGCCGCGCGCGCCAACCTCAAAATCTTCATCGAGGCGGCCAAGACGCGGCGCGAGGCGCTGGATCACGTGTTGTTCGTCGGGCCGCCCGGCCTCGGCAAGACGACCCTCGCGCAAATCGTGGCGCGCGAGCTCGGCGTCAATTTCCGCTCGACCTCGGGCCCCGTCATCGCCAAGGCCGGCGATCTCGCGGCGCAATTGACCGGGCTCGAGGAGCGCGACGTGCTCTTCATCGACGAGATCCACCGGCTCAACCCGGCGGTCGAGGAAATCCTCTATCCCGCCATGGAAGATTTCCAACTCGATCTGATGATCGGCGAGGGGCCGGGCGCGCGCTCCGTCAAGATCGATCTCGCGCGGTTCACGCTGGTCGGCGCCACCACGCGCGCGGGCCTGCTCACGACGCCGCTGCGCGACCGGTTCGGCATTCCCGTGCGGCTCGAATTTTACACCACCGGCGAGCTCGAACTGATCGTGCGGCGCGGCGCGCGCGTAATGGGAATCGGGATCAGCGCCGAGGGCGCCAACGAGATCGCCAAGCGCGCGCGCGGCACGCCGCGGATCGCCGGGCGCCTGCTGCGCCGCGTGCGCGATTTCGCGCTCGTCGACGGCGAATCCGAAATCGGCCGCGCGCTGGCCGACAAGGCGCTGAGCCTGCTCGACGTCGATGGAATCGGCCTCGACCAGATGGACCGCCGCTATCTCTCGACCATCGCCGTCTCGTTCGGCGGCGGCCCGGTCGGCATCGAGACCATGGCCGCCGCGCTTTCCGAGCCGCGCGATGCGATCGAGGATATTATCGAGCCCTATCTGATCCAGCAGGGCTTTTTACAACGCACGCCGCGCGGACGGCTGCTGACCCCCCACGCCTTCGCCCATCTCGGCCTCGCCGCGCCGTCGCGGCCCGCGCAGTTCGGGTTGTTTGTGGAAGAGGAGTGATCGCGCCTAGATCGCGATCAGCGCGGCGAGTTTGGCGCGGATGAGCCGAGCAGTTTCGGCGGGAACCGAAGCGCCCACGGGACGGATCAAGCGCGCGCGCGTGTCGATACCGCGAAGATTGCTCAGCAGGACTTCGCCGCTGATGGGCAGGCCCTCGGGTAAGACGACGCTGGTGGGAAAGGGCCGTATTCTCGACGTGATGGGGCAGACGATCACAAAGCCGGTATTGAGGACAAACGCTGTCGGCGAAACGACGAGCGCGGGACGCCGCCCCGCTTGCTCGCGGCCTAATGGCGGATCGAAATCGGTCCAGATGAGATCGCCGGCATCGGGAAAATAGCCGTCTCCGGTCATTCCTCCACGCGCTCGCGGCCGAGATCGTCACCCCAATCGTAGGCGCCCGTGTAGATCTCACGCCAAGCTTCTGGAGATTTTCCGCGAAACATGTCTTCGATCGTGATGTCGGGTTTGAGCTTCCGGATGACGACCTCGTCGTCACACGACACGATTTCAACCGTCTGGCCATCGTCAAGGCCGGCCGCCTTGGCGACATCGGCGGGGAAACGGATCGCGAGATTTTTCCCCCAGCGGCCAATGATGGCTTGCGACATTGAGCGGCCTCCTGCACCCTCACACTCGAGCGGGGATATCTTTAGCATATCCCCGGGCAAGCGACCATCCGGTTTTGACGCCGCAAGGTTTTTGCCGGACCGGGATCTTGCGGACGACACACCGTGGAAATCGAGAGCTCGGCCGACGAGAGCCCGTCGGCCTCGCCAACTCTCCGGCTTAAACCGCCGTCTCGGCCGTTTCCGTCCATTCGCCCATCGCGGCCAAGCCGTTCATTTTGGCGCGGTGGTTGAACGCGGCTTGGGCGGCTGCAACGTTGGCCTCCTTGCCGGACCAGGCTTTTTGCGCGGCCGCTTGCAAAGCCCGGCCATAGGAGAAGGTGATCGGCCAGGGCTGCGCGCCGAGGCGGTTGATCGCATTGAGGTTGGCGGTCGCTTCGACGTCGTCCTGCCCCCCCGAGAGGAAGGCGATGCCGGGGACCGCGACCGGCACGGCTTCGCGAAACAGCCGCAGCGTCCAGGCCGCGACCTCTTCGGGCGTGGCCTTTTTCGCGGCGTCCTCGCCGGGCACGACCATGTTGGGCTTCAGCACCGTGCCTTCGAGGAACACGCGATGGCTGAACAATTCTTGATACAGCGTCTGCAGGACGTAACGCGTCACCTCGAAATTCCGCTCGAGCGAATGCGCGCCGTCCATCAACACTTCGGGCTCGACGATCGGCACGATATTGGCCTGCTGGCAGATCGCGGCATAACGCGCCAAGGCCTGCATGTTCGCGCGCACCGCGCCACCGGTCGGCTTGTCGCCGGCGATGCGAATCACCGCGCGCCACTTCGCGAACCGCGCGCCGAGCTCGTAATAGGCCGCCATGCGCTTGGGCAGGCCGTCGAGCCCCTCGGTAATCGTCTCGCCGGGGAAGAACGGCATCGGATGAGCGCCGGTATCGACCTTAATGCCGGGCAGCGCGCCGGCGGCTTCGATCAGCTTGACGAGCGGCGTGCCGTCCTTGGCGTTTTGGCGGATCGTCTCGTCATAGAGGATCACGCCGGAGATATTTTCACGCATGGCTTGGGAGCGGAACATGAACTCGCGATAGTCGCGACGGGTGGTCTCGGTCGATTCCACGCCGATCCCATCGAAGCGCTTCTTGATCGTGGCATTGGATTCATCGGCCGCGAGAATGCCCTTGCCGCGCGCGACCATCGCCAGCGCGACTTTCGATAGCTGATCCTGATTCATTCCGGCCTCATCATGCCTATGCTGGCCACGCCGCCCGGTCGTGGGCGGCGGCGGCGGTGTTGGGTTAAAATTACAGGCGCGGCCGCAAGGCCTCGACGCCCGGCAAGACCTTCCCTTCGAGCCATTCGAGGAACGCGCCGCCCGCCGTCGAAAGATAGGTGAAATCGCCGGAAACGCCCGCGGCATTGAGCGCGGAGACCGTATCGCCGCCGCCAGCCACCGTGACGAGGTAGCCGGCCTTGGTCAGTTCCGCCGCCGCCTTGGCGATCCGCACGGTGCCGCGATCGAACGGCGCGATTTCGAACGCGCCGAAGGGCCCGTTCCAGACCAGGGTTTTCACGCTTTTCAAAATCGCCTCGACGTGGGCCGCCGATTGCGGGCCGATGTCGAGGATCATCTGATCGTCGGGAATCGCATCGACGTCGGCCTCGGATGCGTTGGTCCCGGCCGCGAATTTCGTCGCGACGACGGCGTCGGTCGGCAGGACGATCTCGCAATGGGCCGCCGCCGCGTCGGCCAAGATTTGGCGCGCCGTCCCGGCCATCTCTTTTTCGCACAGCGACAAGCCGACGGACTTGCCTTGCGCGTAGAGGAAGGTGTTGGCCATGCCGCCGCCGATGATCAGGATATCCACCTTCTTCATCAGATTGCCGAGCAGGTCGAGCTTCGACGAGACTTTCGCGCCGCCGACGATCGCGGCCACGGGGCGCGCCGGCTTGTTGAGCGCCAAGGCGAGATGATCGAGTTCCGCCTGCATCGAGCGTCCCGCGACGGCGGGCAGCAGATGGGCGAGCCCCTCGGTCGAGGCATGGGCGCGATGGGCCGCCGAAAACGCATCGTTGACGTAGACATCGCCAAGTTTGGCAAGCGCGGCGATGAAAACCGGATC
>JARLIW010000248.1 GCA_031291515.1 Beijerinckiaceae bacterium
ACCTACCGGTCCTCGGGAATCTCGAGTTTTCTGCAAATCCTGATCAGCTATTTCTCGGTTCAAGTCGTGGTGTTGGGCGCGGCGGTCTGCGTGAACGCGCTCAAGGCCTGGCCCGAATCGCTCGACGGTTTCCGGATTCCGAGCACGGTCGTGATGACCGTCGCATTATTTTCAATCATTTGTTATTTCACGTCGTTCATTCCTGTCGTTCAAAAGACGTTGGCCATCGCGGATCGCTATTTTCGCGCGCAGACGCCGGTAAGAATCCCGCTTGGCTTCGGATTGAGCTTCACGCTCCGGGAAAAGACGCTCGCCGCTGGCGCGGTGATGTTCATCATTTTCCTCAATCAGATCCAAGTCTATTTTAGCGTGACCTTGTCCTTCGTCTCGCGAGGGATTTCCGACGCGCTGCAAAGCTACAATTCCGCGGAATTTTGGCATCAGCTCCTGATCGAATTTCCGATCTATCTGACGCCGTATCTTCTCTCGCTCTTAGTCGAGTTTCTAGCCGGCAACACGCTGGCGATCCGCTGGCGGCGCTGGTTGACCCAGGATTACACGCGGCGGTGGTTGGACCATCACAATCATTACGGCATGATCTTGGCGGGGGTTGGCACCGACAATCCCGATCAGCGCATTTCCGAGGATATTCCGCGCTTCATCGACGGCGGCCAGTTCGGTGGCCTTGGCGTCTATAGTTTCACGATCAATCTGATCTCGCAGCTCAGCTCGCTCGTCTCTTATTCGATCATTCTGTGGAGCATTTCGAGCCACATCAAATTCTCGTCCATGTCGTTTCAGATCCCCGGTTTTTTGCTCTGGTTCGCGATCATCTATGCGGCGCTCGGAACGGGAGCCACGGGTCTGATTGGACGGCCCCTCGCGAAACTTGCGTTTGCCCGGCAGCATTACGAAGCCAATTTCCGTTTCGGCCTGGCGCGCTTGCGCGAATATAGCGAGCAAGTCGCTCTGCTCGCGGGCGAGCGGACCGAGCGGTCGATCCTTTCGAGCCATTTCGGATCGGTCGTTCGGAATTTCTACGCCGTCATGCTGGTCAAGGCGCGGCTCAGCGTCTTTTTGCGCTTCTTCAATAATATCAGCAACTTCATTCCCTATATCATCATGGGGCCGTTCTACTTCTTGCGCACGATCACGCTCGGTGATCTGTCGCAAGCCTCGATTGCGTTCGACAATGTCAACAGCGCGCTGACCTTCTTCGTCGAGTCCTATTCGGCCTTGGCCGATTTCAGGTCTGTCCTTGATCGTTTGACCACGTTCGACACGTCGCTGTCCGTCGCGCCTCCGATTCGTCCCGCCGCGCCGCAACCAGGCGCCGCCAGGTCGGATTTTGTCCTATCGGGCGTTTCGGTGACCTTGCCCGACGGGCGGCCGCTGTTGACGCGCTTCGATCTGCGCCTGGAGCCTCATGAGAATGTGCTGCTGATGGGTCCGTCGGGGTCGGGAAAATCGACGTTGTTCCGCGTTCTGTCCGGGGTTTGGCCCTATGTCGACGGCCAGGTGTCGCCGCCCGAGGGCGCAAAGGTGATGATGCTGCCGCAAAAGCCTTATTTGCCAATTGGGACGTTGCTGGCCGTTGTCTCTTATCCGGAAGCGGCGGGGACCTATGACGACGAGACGGTCCGGTCCGTGCTGCGCGATGTCGGGCTTGGCCATCTCGATCGTTTCCTCGATATCGACGACAACTGGACCCAGCGTCTGTCCGGCGGCGAGCAGCAGCGGCTCGCCATCGCGCGCGCCTTGCTGGCGCAGCCGGACTGGTTGTTCCTCGACGAGGCGACGTCGTCGATGGACACGGCGCTCGAGACGAAAATCTACGAGTGCATCGCGCGGCGCCTTCCCAAGGCGACGGTCGTCTCGATCGCGCATCGCGCGTCGCTGCGCGACCATCACGTGCGCCAGCTCGAGACGCATGCCTTGGCCGACGGGCATTTTACGATCGGCGAGATCAAGGTCGCGGCGGAGTAGATCCGCCGCTGTCCGTCGATGGAACTGGTCGGTCCAAGGTTGCCAAGACTCGGGCGATCCGAGCCAGTTCCATTCGGAGAAGCGGGGTCGCGTGGTCCACGAAGGCGCGTAGGGCTCCGCGCTTCGCCGATTCGGCGCGGAACACGAAATTGACAGGCGTTGGCGGTGGGTCGAAGCCAGCGAGGACACGGATGAGCCGCCCGGCCACCAGATCCTCGGCCACTTGGTAGGACAAAGGCCGGATGATGCCGCCGCCTCGCAATGCGGCGTCGATCGCCGCCGCCGCGCTGTTGAGCGCCAAACGCGTATAGATACTGACGGATCGTGGCCTCGGTCTTTCGACGGCCGGCGTTCCAAACGCCCATAGCTCCCGGTCGCTTCCCGCGTTGAGCCCAATACAGACGTGTTCATCGAGATCCTTGGGGTGGTCCAGTCGGCCCGCTGACGCGAGATAGTCGGGAGACGCGCATATCAGCCGTTGCACCGTGCCGAGCTTGACGGCGCTCAGGCCGGAATCTGGCAACGGCGCCAAACGTACCGCGACGTCCACGCCTTCCCCGATCAGATCGACCATGCGGTTCAACATCAGCACGCGCGCCGAAACCGCCGGATGTCTCGTCAAAAAAGTTTCGATGATCGGCATCACCTTGAGCCGCCCGAAGAGTTCGGGCGCGGTGATCGTGAGGCTCCCGCCGATCGCGCCCGCGCTGGCGCCAGGATCAAGTGCCCCCAGCTTCGCCAGCACGTCGCGGAAGATGGCGATCTGTTGGTGCCCGGTTGCGGTGAGAGTCAGCCGCCGGGTCGATCGAAGGAGGAGGGCCTCGCCGGCAAGCGCCTCGAGCAGCGCGACGGCCCGTGTCGCCGCCGCGGCGGAGCGGCCGTAGCGGCGGGCGGCGGCTGCAAGCGACCCCTCGTCGACCGCGGCCACAAACAGGCTCATGGCGTCGAACCGATCCATTCTTGCAATTCCTGAAATCAAGCCAATCAAAATTGTCCGATTACATCGGAAAGCGCAATCCATAAACTGGACGCTTCAAAGAGGAGAGGTCGCAATGATCAAATCAGCCGGCGGGGTCGCGCGGCGTTCCATTCTGAAAGCACTGTCAGTCGGCGCGGCATCCTTGGTGATTCCGGTGGGAAGCGCGCGCCCAGACACCGCCCCCTCAAACAGCAAAGGCACCATGATGTCCGATGTTCATTATCTTACGCAACAGGTTGGCGACGTTGAGGTATTTTATCGCGAAGCCGGGCCCGCGGATGGGCCTGTCATTCTTCTCCTTCACGGTTTCCCAACCTCGAGCCATATGTTCCGTGATCTGATCCCGGAACTATCGGACCGCTATCGGGTCATCGCGCCGGACCTCCCAGGTTTCGGGCAGACCATCGCGCCGCCGCGTGGCCAGTTCGAATACAGTTTCGAGAATCTTGCCAAGGTGATCGGCGGGTTCGTCGACGCGATCGGACTGAAGCGCTATGCGCTTTATATTTTCGATTACGGCGCGCCCACGGGTTTGCGTCTCGCGATGGCGCATCCAGAGCGCGCGACCGCCATCGTCACGCAGAATGGGAACGCTTATGTCGAGGGGCTGAGCCAGGAATGGGGGCCGTGGCAGGCCTATTGGCGCGAACCGACGCCCGAACATCGCGAGGCGACACGCGGCTCGCTCAGCGATGCGGCGATCCGGTTCCAGTATCAGCATGGCGCCCCGGCCGATTTGGTCGCGCCTGACGGATATCTGCTCGACACGTTCTACATGCACCGGCCGGAGTCACAGGAGATTCAGCTCGACTTGATCTTGAGCTACCGGACCAACGTCGCGCTCTATCCCGATTTTCAGGCTTATTTTCGCAAGCATCGGCCGCCGGTGCTCGCGGCATGGGGGAAGAACGATCCGTTTTTCATCCCAGCGGGTGCGGAGGCCTATCGGCGCGACAATCCGGACGCTGAAATTCACCTGCTCGATACGGGGCATTTCGCGCTCGAGACTCACCACGCGGAAATCGCGGCGCTGATCCGCGACTTCCTCGGCCGGAAGCTTCCGGCCTAACGGGAAGCTTAAATCGGCTGGTCCAGAGCTGTCATGACCTCGCGCCATTCGCGCGGGGACAGGCCGCTTTCGGTCTGGCCGATTTTTTCGCCGGCGAGAAGGCGACGGATGGTTTTGACGGCACTCGCCGAGAGCGTGACCGAGCCGAGGCGGTGTTCCAAGAAGGCTTCGTGCGTCAGCGGCACCCATCGCGCGAGCACATCCACCAGGGCTTCGGCATAGACCCGAATTTCATATTGCGCATGAGGGTCAGCGCGTAAGCGCAAGAAATGCAAGAGATTATGGAGATTGGTCTTCCAATACCACTGGGTATAGGTGCCCAGGGTCAGGTTGATGCGGGCGAGTTCGCGCGCAAGTCCGTCGCGGTTGGGATCGACCTTCGCGCCCTCCTGATCTTCGTTCAGCATCCAGGCATAATTGGCATAAGTCTGTTCGGCGTCGCCGCGCAGGAGATCGAGAACTTGCGCGGCCTCTTGGGGTTCGAGACCGTCGCCCCGGCCTTGTCGATTGGTGACGGCCTGTGCCTTGAGCTGGGCCTCGTCGGGAAGATAAAATTCGCGGTCGAGCACGGAATAGCGCGCCGAATATTCGTTCACGCTCGCGGTGCGATGCCGGATCCATTGCCGCGCGACGAAGATCGGCAGCTTCACGTGGACCTTGATCTCGGCCATTTCGAACGGCGTCGTATGCCAATGGCGCATGAGATAGTGGATGAGCCCGCGATCTTCGCTGACTTTTTTGGTGCCGCGCCCGTAGGAGACGCGCGCGGCCTGAACCACCGCATTATCATCGCCCATATAGTCGATGACACGGATAAATCCGTGATCGAGCAAGGGAATTGGCTGGAACAGAATGTCTTCGAGCGCGGCGACCGTCGGGCGCAGCGTCGCGGCATGGCCCTGCCGGGCCTCGTCGATTTCGCGTTTCTGGGCGTCGCTGAGCGTCATGGCAATCCGGCTCGAAAAAAGGAACGGACCGGATGTTTAGGCGCAAATCCCGCGAACGAAAAGGCGCGCGCCGCGGTTTATCCCGGCGTTGTTAGGCGACCGTGAGCTTCACATCGACATTGCCGCGGATCGAATGCGAGTAGGGGCAGATGATATCGGCCTTTTTCACGAGATCCTCGACCGTCCCGCGCGCCAGGCCGGGCACGTCGATGGTCAATTCGACCGTGAGGCCGAAGCCCTTGCCGTCGTCGCGCGGGCCAATCCCCACCGCCGCGCTGACCTTGGCGTCTTCCGGGACCTTGATCTTTTCCTGGCCCGCGGCGAATTTGAACGCGCCGAGAAAGCAAGCGGAATAGCCGGTTGCGAAGAGTTGTTCGGGATTGGTTCCCGGGCCGCCGTTGCCGCCGAGTTCGCGGGGCGTCGACAAAACCACATCGACCTTGCCGTCGGAGGTCGCGCCGTGGCCTTCCCGGCCTCCTGTCGCGCTGGCGTGAGCGGTATAGAGGACTTTCATGCGAGATCCTTTCAAAATGAACAATGAAATGGGACGAGGCTTCGATATCGCATAATTAAATTGTGAACAATACGAAATCTTTCTCCCACCGCTCGGTGGCCGCCCACCGTCCGAACTTGGCTTTAGGAAATCCGGAGCGATACGGGTTAATGAAATCGCGTGGGACAAGTTTCGTCGCGATTCGAACGTCATCATGAAATAATGGCTTAGAATATGAACCGCTTGGTGCCGCGCACCGGGGACACGGCGTGGAGGCCCAATGACTCAAAATCTCGTCACCGCGGCCGTTCTGGTGATCGGCGATGAAATTCTTTCCGGACGGACGAAGGACAAGAACATCGGGGCGATCGCGAGCCGCTGCTCGGACATCGGGATCGATCTCCGCGAGGTCCGCATCGTGCCTGATGACGAGATGGAAATCGTCGCCGCGCTCGACGCCTTGCGATCTCGCTACACCTATGTCTTTACGACGGGTGGAATTGGCCCGACTCATGATGACATCACCGCCGATTCCGTCGCCAAAGCCTTCGGCGTGGGCATTTCCGAAGATCCGCGCGCCATTGCGTTGCTGCTCGAACGGATCAAACCGGAGGATCTCAACGAAGCGCGGCGCCGGATGGCGCGGATTCCCCACGGCGCCGAGCTCGTCGAAAATTCCGTGTCCAAGGCGCCGGGATTTTGGATCGGCAATGTGATCGTGATGGCCGGCGTTCCCGCCGTCATGAACGCCATGCTCGATGCGGTGACGCCGCAACTGACGAGCGGCGCCAAAACCATCTCGCGCGGCGTCGCGGCGGGAACGTTGCCGGAAGGCGCTTATGCCTCGGCGCTCGGAGAGATCGCGCTCCGGTTTCCCGACCTATCGATCGGATCGTATCCCTCCTTTCGGGACGGGGCGTTTCATAATGAAATCGTCGTTCGCGGCAAGGATCCGCTTGCTGTCGAACAGGCCGCGGAACAAGTTGCGGACATGGTCGTCAAATCGAGCCTCGACAGGAGATAGGCATGGAATCCGCGCCCCGTGTGTTTCCGGTCTCGTGGGATCAGTTCCACCGCGATTGCCGGGCGTTGGCATGGCGCCTCAGCGATCTCGGGCCGTTTCGCGCCATGGTCACGATCACCCGCGGGGGCTTGGTTCCCGCGGCGATTGTCGCGCGCGAACTGACGATCCGGGTGATCGAAACCGTCTCCATCCAGAGCTATCACGGCGAGCAGAACCAGGGAGACCTGACGATCCTCAAGGCCATGCGCGACGAGTTCCGCGACCAAGGCGGGGCGGGAATCCTCGTCGTCGATGATCTCGTCGACACCGGACAGACCGCCAAGGTCATGCGCAATCTTTTGCCCAAGGCGCATTTCGCGACGGTTTACGCCAAGCCTCTCGGCCGCCCGTTGGTGGACACCTTCGTCACCGAAGTCTCGCAAGATACGTGGATTTACTTTCCCTGGGATCTTGGCTTGAGCTTTCAGACGCCGATCGCCGGCGGGAAGGACGCGTAGGCGTCACGCGAACTATTCCCCATCCGAAAAGCTGTTACATGGCTGTCATATGGAGCTCTTGGCGTCATTATGTCTTTGTATCGAATTCGAATTGAAATTTTTTTTCTTGAATTCGGGAGCGCGGTGAGGGTTGCGACGTCTATTTATCTTACGCGTCGCGCATCGTTATAAAAAAAGAAACTTTCTTTCGGTATGCTCGGCCATATGAAAAATGCTGGTCCGAGAGTCATGCTTTTCCGGTCGCTAGCACTTATGGGCCTGTTGGTTTTCGCATGTGGCGGAACGCCGCGCGCGGAGCCTGGCGGCGACTGGCGCGACGAATATCGGCGCCCCCAGTCGATTCCCTATCCCGCATCCAATCCCTTCACGCCCGAGAAGGCTGACCTAGGCCGGACGTTGTTTTTCGATCCCGGTTTGTCGGCGTCCAACACCGTGTCCTGTGCGTCGTGCCACAAGCCGGAACATGGCTGGAGCGACGGTTTGGTTCATTCTCGCGGGGACGGACCAACGCCAATGCTGTTCCACTCGCCGACCCTTCTCGATATTGCTTGGCTCGACCGGCTCGGATGGGAAGGGAAGTTCAGGGATATCGAAGCGGTCACGTTTACCCCGATCACATCGCCGGCCGGAATGAACATGCCCGAAGAAAAGCTGCTCGCGCGGCTCGCGGCCGATCCCGCCTATGTCGAAATGTTCGCTCGCGCTTTTCCTGGCAAGCCGATCAACCGGCGGGCTGTCGAATTGGCGATCGCGACGTTCGAGCGCTCGATCACGTCGAAGACCGCCCCTTTCGATCGGTGGATTGCGGGCGACAAGTCCGCGATGCCGGAGGCCGCCAAACGGGGGTTTGCCTTGTTTTCGGGTAAGGCCCATTGCACGGAATGCCATAGCGGATGGGCCTTCACCGATGGCTCGTTCCACGATATCGGCGTCGCCAAAGAGGCCGAGGCCGGCCGAGGACAGTTTTTTCCCAATTCCCTAAAATTGCAGCATGCGTTCAAGACGCCCACGTTACGCAACGATGCCGACCGCGGGCCGTTCATGCACGATGGTTCGAGCGCGACGCTCGCGCAGGTGATCGAATTCTACGACAAGGGCGGCGTGGATCGGCCGAGCCGGGCCGAAGTCATCAAGCCCCTCGGGCTGAACCCCTCCGAAAAGGCCGATCTCTTGGCCTTTCTGCGCGCGCTGACAGACGATTAGAAGGCGCTCCGACAACGCTGCGGGCTTTTCCGATCGACGACAATCCTTGATCTAGAACGAAAATCAGGCAGGTTTGAATCGTCTCAAACGCGGCGTTTTGTTCTCGCGCGCAAGGGTCTTCGCTAGCGGAATAGCGGAAGCGCGCCGCCGATAAGGGCAAGTCCAGCCACCAGCATAATGCCGCTGCAACGTTCCATCATGGCGCTTTGCTTCGGAAACCGGTCGAGCGCGCAGGCCAGCGCGGTCCCGGATCCGAGGCTAAAAAGGCTGATGACAATCACCATGAACCGCAATCCTAAGCGCTATCCAGGCCGCCTCCGTTCGCGCGACGGATCAGGAGGGCGAAAGACCTGAAAATTCAATAAATCTCACTTTGCCCGACGACGCTACGCCTTAGAGATTGCACCAATCTAAACACACCACCGTCGAACCTGGGTCTTGCGAAACCAATTTTGTTTATGGTTAATAAATTATTAAACAGAAAAAGCGACCATTAACTAATATTAGTCTTAACGTTTTATAATTAATTAAAAGTGTGTAAATTTAGGGATCGAAGCGCATGGGCGTTGTTGTTGCGTGAGTGGAAGATGAGCCTGTCGAGAGTCTTGAATCGCGTTCATTGGGGCCTCGGCGCCGCCACCGCCGCCGTCTTGTTCCATCCGGGCTCCGCCAGTGCCCACGTCAAATGGTTCTGCGTTTATGATATCGCGGGCCGGCCCACCGGTCTTGAAAATGTGCTGTGCCAGGATTTCGAACTCTTGACCGGCTTCGCGATCGCGGTTCTTTTGATGGGCTGCCTGTTCGAAAATACCTTTGTCGGCGTGGCTTTGACCCGGTCGTTGGATCGGATCTCGGGCGTCTTGCAGTCCAATACGGACGTGCTCATTCGCGCGGCGCTCGGCTTTTTCCTTATTTCGCTCTGGTCGCTGGGCGGCGTGATTCTGACGCCGGAATTGACGACGACGTCACCGGCGATTCCAATCCTCCAACTGTTCATGGCCGCATGTCTGTTGTGGCCGAAGACGATGCCGCTCGCGGCGGCGGGGCTCGTGTTCTTGTTTGGCGATGGCGTGGTCCATTACGGTCTCTTCCATATGATGGACTATCCCATTTTCCTTGGACTGGCGGCCTACCTCGCCGCCACCGGTTTGAGGCGGGACATCTTCGGGTTGACGCCACTCGACGTGTTGCGGTGGAGCGTGGCGATCACTTTGATGTGGGCATCGATCGAAAAGTGGGCCTATCCCGAATGGTCGTATCCGCTGTTTGTCAGCCATCCCAATCTGTCGATGGGCTACGAACCGGCATTTTTCATGCGCGCGGCGGGCGTCGTCGAATTCACCTTGTCGTTTGCCTTGATCTGCACGCCGCTGGCGCGCCGCATGGCCGCGGTGATGCTCACCGCGACATTTCTCGCCGCGATCGGCGAATTCGGCAAAATCGACGCGATTGGCCATTCGCCAATCATCGTGGCGTTGATCGCGATATTCGCCGATCAAACCAAGGCGCGACAGAGATCGTGGTCGTTTCTCGCCATGCCTTTGCAATATGGCGGCGCCTTGGCAGCCTTTATCGCGCTCTATTATATCGGCCATGCCATCGCTTACGGAACGAC
Organism: Beijerinckiaceae bacterium; assembly: GCA_031291515.1. Classification (GTDB taxonomy): domain Bacteria; phylum Pseudomonadota; class Alphaproteobacteria; order Rhizobiales; family Beijerinckiaceae; genus RH-AL1. The sequence continues at coordinate 9,814 of JARLIW010000248.1, forward strand.
CCTAAGCTAAGGCGAGGCGAACGTTCGGCGCCGGTATTATTCCACGTGAACCAGCAATTTCATTTTAGGGTGAATGCCGCATAAAACCTTGAAATCGCCGGCTACGGAAAAAACAATTTTGGTTTTGCTGCCGGGCAGCTGGTCGCCGGAATCAAATGTGAATGTTTCCGAGTCGATATAGGCATGGTGGAGAAGGTCCAAGTCGTCGTTGACGATTTGGACAGTCTGACCTCGTTTGATCGACAACGTTCCCGGATTGAATTCCCGCCCCTTCTGGGACACGATGAGACCGGTATCCGTCACCGCTGCCGCGGTCATGCCGCCCACCGAGACGAACAGGCACGCGATCGCGCCCAGGAACAACGGATGTCTGGGCGGGACGATTGCTGGGGAGTCCGTCGCTTCGGCGCTCCTTGAATCTTTTTGGCTTCTGGCGGCGCGTTCCGATTCCGTCATCAATTGCACCTCGAGAGGACCGGCTTCGTTCGCAACTCCCGACAAGGAGAGGCGACCGGGAGTCTAGCGCATTTGCGTTAATAGTCCTTTGATCGACCACCACACCCGTCGGCGCGCCGATGCGCGCTCCAGCATGACGTTCCGTCATTATCCATTAGCAGTACCTTAACCCGGATATTCATACGCTTTGGATGGCGCGGGAAAACCAAGATGCGGAAGATGAAACGTCATGCTTGGGCGCCGGCTCGGTTGGGGCGTGCAATGCATCAGGCTGTCTTTGGTTCGATTAAGGGACGGATCCTTGTCGCGTTTCTCATCATGAGCGTGATCACGGGCACGCTCGGGATCTTCGCCATTCATGACATTCGCTGGGAAGGCAGTCTCGTCTCAAAGACGTTCGACAAATCGCTGATGTCGATAAACTACGCCCGCGCCGCCGCGGCTGATTTCAATGCGATTCAGGCCGCCTCCGCCCGCAGGCTTTTTGCCCAGGATCGCGAGACGCGCGATCACCTCGATGCCAAGATCGAGGAGTTGGAAAAAAATCTCGCCGACGATCTGTCGATTGCCATTGATCGCGCTCAGTCGGACCGCGCGTCGAAGGCGGGCGCGCGGGTGCAAAAGGCGGTCGCGGCATGGAGCGCGCAGCGGAAGGAAATCATCGACGGGACGACTCCGAAAGCTGTTTGGAATACCCTCGATCACTACGCCGATGTGGCGGCGGCACAGATTGAATTACTGATTAATTATACCGCGGGAGACGGCTTTTCGAACCGCCAAGCCGCGAACTCCGCCGTCGAAACGAATATGCGCGTCGACCTTTTGGTGACCTTGGGCGCGGTCCTGATTTCCTTTCTCATCGCCTCGGTCCTCTCGCGGACGATCTTGCATCCAATCGACATGGCCTCGGAAGTCGCGCGTAAGATTGCGGGCGGGAAGCTCGACGTCGCCGTGCCCAAGGGCGGCGCCGGCGAGCTCGCGGCTCTTCTCGCGGCCATGGAATTGATGCGTGGAAACATCAAACAAAGTCTCCAAAGCGAAGTCACTCAGAGGCGTTCGGCGCAAACGCGTCTCGCCGACGCCTTGGAAAGCTCGTGCGAGGGGATCGTCGTCGTCGATGCCGCGTCCAAGATTGTCTTGGCGAATTCCCAGGTCACCACATTCTTGGCGGGCCGTTTGGGGCGTCTGAAAGCGGGCGACCCCGCGAGCGCCCTCATGCATTTGCTCAAGACCGAGCTGGGCGGAGAAGCGCGAACACCCGCTGGATATTACGCGCCACGTGACGTGCAAGGCGCGGACGGCCGCTGGTTCCGGATCAGCCAGAACGCGACGCAAGAAGGTGGCGAGATCATCGTCTTTAGCGATATTACGGCTTTCAAGAACCAAGAAGCCGCGATCAAGGCGACAAACCAACAATTCGACGTCGCGCTCGCCAACATGTCGCAAGGCCTTTGTCTTTATGACGCGGAGGAACGGCTCAAAGTCGTGAACCGCCGTTTCTGCGAAATCTTCCGCTTGCCGTCCGGGAAAATCGAGGCCGGGATGTCGCTGGACGAGGTGATCGAGGTGAGCGTGGCCGCGGGGAATTTCTTGGCTCCGACCGATTTACGGGTTCTCGCGGCAAAGGCGCGGATCGACGAGGGCGTTCCGGCCAAGTCTATTCTCGATTTGCCCGGAGATCGGCTCGTGGCGGTGGCGCATCAGCCCTTGGCCGACGGCGGGTGGGTCGAAACCTATGAGGACGTGACCGACCGTTTACAGAGCGAGGCCAAGGTCGTCTATATGGCGCGTCACGACAGCTTGACCCGGCTCGCCAACCGGACGCTGTTCACCGAACGCGTCGAGCAGGCATTGGGTCAAACGGGGCGAGGCGAAGGCTTCGCTGTGTTTTCGCTCGACCTCGATCATTTCAAGGCCATTAACGAGACCTTGGGCCATCCCCTCGGCGACGCTTTGCTGCGCGCGGTGGCCGAGCGTTTGACCTCCTGCGTCCGCGAAGTCGATACCGTCGCGCGCCTCGGCGGCGATGAATTCGCTATTCTACAACTGGGCCTCAAGGGACCCGACGACGCGACCGTCCTCGCCCGGCGTATCGTCGAGACGATCAGGATGCCCTTCGAGATCCAGGGACATCGCCTGACCATCGGTGTCAGCATCGGGATCTCGCTGGCGCCCGGCGATGGGACGTCATTCGGCAAATTGCTCAAGAATGCCGATGTGGCGTTGTATAAAGCAAAGTCCGATGGCCGCGATACCTGGCGCTTCTTCGAAATGGAGATGGACGCGCGATTGCAGGCCCGCCGCGCGCTGGAAGCCGATTTGCGCGATGCGCTCGCGCAGAACGCGTTTGAACTCTATTATCAACCCTTGTTTGATTTTCAACGGAATCGGATTGGAAGTTTCGAGGCTCTCCTTCGTTGGAACCACCCCAAGCGCGGGATGGTCTCGCCCGTTGAATTCATCCCGCTCGCCGAGGAGATCGGTCTCATCACGCAACTTGGCGAATGGGCATTGCGGACGGCTTGCCATCAAGCCAACGCCTGGTCCGACGGCGTTCGCGTTGCCGTCAACGTTTCGCCGGCGCAGTTCAAATCGGGCAAGTTGGCGGCCACCGTCGTCGACGCCTTGGCGAAATCCGGTCTTGCGCCCAACCGTCTCGAATTGGAAATCACGGAATCCGTCATCCTCGCGAATTCCGAGAAGACGCTTGCGACGCTGAATCAAATTCGCGGTCTCGGAGTCAAGATCGCGATGGACGATTTCGGCACCGGCTATTCCTCGCTGAGCTATCTCCGCAGCTTCCCCTTCGATAAGGTCAAAATCGATCAGAGCTTTACCCGCGATCTCGATTCCAAGGCGGATTCGAGCGTCATCGTCGGCGCCATCATCGGTCTGTGCAAGAGCCTCGGGATGCGTGTGACGGCCGAGGGCGTGGAAACGCAAGCGCAGCTTGATTTCCTGCGGTGGCAGGGGTGCAGCGAGGCGCAAGGCTATTATTTCAGCAAGCCGGTTCCGTTCGCGCAGGTCGAGCGCGTCATCGCCAAATGGGCCGGGGGCGCGGATCTGTTTGCAAATTCGCAAAGCGAGAAGCTTGTCGGCTAATTAGTGCCCGGACCGCGTGGGTTCGAAAAAATCGAGAGACTCACCGAGGAGGCGCAGCGCGGGCGCGTCCTTGCCGATGAAACCGTCGATACCGCTCGGGCGGCTACCGTTGCTCGGGTCGGGAGGGCCGACCAGCAGAATGCGGCCCGCGCCCGCCGCGCGAAGCCCGGAAACAGTCGTTTCGTCGAGTGCCGTGGCATAGAGCGCATCGGGGCCGCAGACGCAGACGAACGGCAACGCGCCGTCATAATCCGCGATATCGCCGACGACCGTCGCGATTCCGGCGGCCGCGAAGAAATTGGCGGCATGGGTCGCGCGGGGACCATGACCGGCTGGGGGGCCGAGCGTCGCGAGATAGATCGTCGGACGACAGCCCATGGCGTCCGTCAAGGCGTCCGCGCGATCGCGCAACGCCTCGAAAGGTGCCGCATCGCGCGCGTCCGGCAAGGCGAGCCGGGCGCGCGCGGCTTGGGGCCAAGGCACCGCCGCCGCTAGCGTCACCGGTTTTTCGTCCAAATCGGGGAAAGCGCTCGTTCCGGTGATGGCGCTTTCGAGCGCCGCATGGGATTCGGCGCGCTTGCGCGCGACAACGGCTATTCGGGCTTGGAACTTGCCCGCGAACAAACTGGCTTCCACGCCTCCCTCGCGCTCGATCTCTTGGAACAGGTCCCAGGCGCGCAAGCAAAGTTGGTCCGTCAACGCCTCGAGGCCGCCGGAGCCGGCCGCGGGATCCTCGACCTTGGCGAGATGGGATTCGTCGAGCAGCACGAGCTGCGTGTTGCGCGCGAGACGGCGCGCGCGATCCTCGGGCAAGCCGAGCGCCGCCGTGAAGGGGAGGGCGGTGATGATATCGGCGCCGCCGGTTCCCGCGGCGAAAACGGCGGCCGTGACGCGCATGACGTTCACCCAGGGCGCGCGGCGCGTCATCATGCGCCACGATGTTTCGGCGTGGAGGCGCAATGGCTGAGGCGCGAGGCCGCAAAGCTCTTCGATCCGCGCCCAAAGCCGCCGCAACGCGCGGAATTTGGCGAGGGTGAAAAAGGTGACGGCATCGGCGGCCAGAAGGAACGCAATGTCCCGGGCCGCCGCGGCGCGATCGAAGCCGGCTTGTTCGAGCCGCCGGAGATAGGCGAGGGCGGTGGCGAGCACGGCCGCCAATTCCTGGGCTTCGCCGGCGCCCGCATCGTGATAGGGGCGACCATCGGCGAGAAATGTGCGGCCCGCCAAGCCCGCCGCCCGATTGGCTTCGACAAACTCCCGCAGGGATCGAGGCGACAGGCCTCCGGCGGGGAGGCCGGTGCGCGCCAAGGTCCCGATGGGATCGAGGCCGATATCGACGGAAAGAGCCGCGCTGGTCAGCCGGCGCGTCGTCGTCAACCCTGCGACTAGGCGCGCGGCCAATTGCGTGTTGGCGCACGCGTCGAGCCGCAGCGAAATATAGTCGAGCTCGATTCCTTGCAGCGCCGTGGCAAGAGCGTCCGGGTCCAGCGGCAGCCCGAAGCCATGGGCCGTCCCGCCCGCGAAAACGAGGGTGAGGGCATTGGCGCCGCCCTCGAGATCGAGGCGCGCAAGCCGGTTGGCCTCGTCAGGCTGGGGGTGATCCACGCGCTGCGATACGCCCCAAGGCCCGGCCTGTTGGCGAAGCGCCAAAGCCGTGTCCGCCGTGCTCCTGGCATAGAGCGGCTCGATCCGTAGACCTTCGACGGTCAGGTGCGAGAGGCTCTCGAGGGGCGCGTCGCCGAGCGCCTTTTCCGCGAGGCGCCGCCAGATCGCTTCGGACAAGACGCCGCTCCTTGGGTTGGTGAAATCTCACATAAACTGGCGAAGGCCCGGAATGGAACCCGTGATTTCGTTGACCTGGTCGTCGCCAAGCTTTTCGCGGGCGAAAGCGAACAGCTCTTTTCCGGCCGCGCTCATTTCGCTCGGACCCAGTCCGACGCCCGAAAGTTGGGACGCAAGACCCATCAGGCCGCCGCCGCCGCTGAGCATGCCCATGAGACCGCCCAGCAATCCGCCGCCGCTGGGTTTGTCGTCTTCGCCGGCCGCCGCGGCCTCTTCGCCGCCGGGGATGGTCCTGAGTAGCTCGTCGATCTTATCGCCGGGCCCTTCTTTTCGAAGGAACGCGAGGATGAGGCCAATCGTGCGTTGCGCTTGGTCCGGCGTGATTCCGGCGGCGTTGACGATTCGTGCGACCAGTTCTTCCATGAGAATCGTTCTCGCTCATTGTTGCGGGCCGGTCCGGCGGTGGAGAGGCGCGGGGCCGGTCTGGTAGTAGAACCGCATTTACGGCCCTCGTGTCCACCGATCCGCGCGGATAAAATGGATCGCGGCAGTCTTGGTGCCGCGCCCACGCGAAAAGTCAACCGGACGCTCGTGAGATGGACGGGCATCGCGGCGGCGTTTAGAAAATATAAATCATTGGGAATCTGCGAACCGGGCCCGACGAGAAGCGTTGCGAGCTCCCGGGGATCGTCGATTAACAGGTTGAAAAATATAGGTATCCGGCTATTTATGTGGTGGGCGTCACGCGTCGAGCATGATCACCTGACTGGTTGGCGGCTGGCGCTTTGTCACATGGCTGTAATTTTTCGCTGCTTAGAGACAGCGGGGTTTCAGGCAGGGGGAGCAGACGATGACAGCGGTTTCGACACAGGGGCTGGGCGCTGGAGGCGCTCACTCTGAAAGCAAGAAGGTTGATCTGAGCGAGCCGATGGGCATCAAGACCATCTTGGCGTTCATGGCGGTTCTCGCCATCGGGTTGTTCTTCACGGCTTACAGCATTTATGTCGACGTCAATAAGGTCGGCACGCCGGTGACGACGCTGGCGCCGTTCTTTCTTCTCGCCGTCGCGCTGCTGATCGCGCTCGGCTTCGAATTCGTCAACGGCTTTCACGATACGGCGAACGCCGTCGCGACCGTCATTTACACGCGGTCCTTACCGCCGCAGTTTGCGGTGGTCTGGTCCGGCTTCTTCAACTTCCTCGGCGTTTTGACGTCGAGCGGCGCGGTTGCCTTCGGCATCATTTCGCTGCTTCCGGTCGAATTGATCTTGCAGGTTGGGGCCGCGGCTTCCACGGGCACGATCTCTGACGGCTCCTCGGCTGGTTTCGCCATGATCTTCGCGCTGTTGATCGCGGCGATCATCTGGAACCTCGGAACTTGGTGGCTCGGCCTCCCGGCGTCGTCGTCGCATACGATGATCGGTTCGATCGTCGGCGTCGGCGTGATGAACGCCTTGATGAAGGGCCGCGACGGCACGTCCGGCGTCGACGTCGGCAAGGTGATCGAGATCGGCGAAGCGCTGCTTCTGTCGCCGGTGTTCGGCTTCATCATCTCGGCGTTGTTGCTCTATGCGCTGAAATTCCTGGTGCGCCGCAAGGAGCTTTTCGCGGAGCCGGAGCCCGGCCACAAGCCGCCGCTGTGGATTCGTGGTCTGTTGGTCCTGACCTGCACCCTGGTGTCTTTCTTCCATGGGTCCAACGATGGTCAGAAGGGCATGGGTCTCATCATGCTCATCCTGATCGGCACGGTGCCGACGGCCTATGCGCTCAATCGCGCTCTGCCGCAAAATCGCGTCGACAGCTTCATCTCGGTCTCGCAAGCCGCGTCGAAAGTCGTGGAAGGCAAGGCGGCAGGCTATGCGGTCACGGGCAACCCGCGTCCGGCGGTGACGAACTACATTTCGTCGAAGACCATCAACGAGGGCACGTTTCCCTCGCTCGCGGTGCTGATCAAGGACGTGGCCAATCAGGTTCAAACCTACGGCTCGATCGCCAAGGTGCCGGCCGCGGCCGCGGGCAACACGCGTAACGACATGTATCTGACCGCCGAGGCGGTCAAGCGCTTGTCCAAGGATAGCGCGTCCACGCTCTCCGCCGACGACAAGAAGGTGCTTTCCGCCTATAGCGGCTTGCTCGACTCCGCCACCAAATTCATCCCCGTTTGGGTCAAGGTCGCCGTGGCTTTGGCGCTTGGTCTCGGAACGATGATCGGTTGGAAGCGGATTGTCGTGACGGTCGGCGAAAAGATCGGCAAGACCCATCTGACCTACGGTCAAGGCGCTTCGGCCGAAATGGTCGCGGCTCTCACGATCGGGGCCGCCGACGTGCTCGGCCTTCCCGTCTCCACCACCCACGTTCTCTCGTCGGGGATCGCGGGAACCATGGCGGCGAACGGGTCGGGTCTGCAATGGGCGACGCTGCGCAGCATCGCGATGGCTTGGGTCTTGACCTTGCCCTGCGCCATGGCGATCTCCGCCAGCCTGTTCTACATCTTCGTGCATGTGTTCTAGGACGAAGCGTTTCGGCGCTCTGTCGATTTGCCGATGTGTTGAAAAAGCCGGATCGAAAGATCCGGCTTTTTTTTCAAAGGCGTTGTTTAAAAAGAGATTTCGGTTTCAACAAAGCGCCTCCTCTGATTGCGGAGCGTCTTTTCCAGCTCTGAATACAGAACCATCGACCATGATCGCGCAGGGCAGCGACGCGCATGCTCCAGATGTCCAGTTTGACTCGTTAGGGCGCTTTCCACTTGGGCGGAATCACCCAAGTGCAAGAAACCATTCTCTTTTAAAGAAGTTGGAGAATGTCCTTGATCGAAAACGTCTTCAACTTTTTCGGGACATGCTCTAGGTCAGGTTTCCCGAGACTTGGTTGAACTTGGCGGTCAAGCTTGTTCCAACGCTCGATACGGCCGTGATAATGGCCACGGCAATCAGCCCGGCAATCAGGCCGTATTCGATCGCGGTTGCTCCCTCTTTACAGCACGCGAAGGATCTCATGGTCCTCGCGATCGAGGAGCCCCATATGCGCATGGACGTCATAATGCACCACTCCCAAAAAAAGAGTTTTAAATTGAATTTTTGGAGGGTCGTTACAAGCGATCCAAGGGACGGCTTGATTTGACCGGCTTGACACCGGTGTGTCGTGCAATGATAAAAGTATCAATACTGCTAGAAGTATATCATATACTTCTATTCAACACACATGGAGGAGCGATATCTTCAATGCTTCCTGCGCAATGAATTTGTCATAGATATTTTAAAAAAAAGTTTCTATTTGTTTGAAGGTCTTTTTGAATCGCGAGCTCCTGATCACTGTTTCGTGATTGGCGGGGCCCGTCTGGGTCAAGCGCAAAATAGACACTCGAGAATGCGCGGGGGCCGCGCCCGCGATCCAAGTCGTCGCTTCGCTGTCTCGTCAAAGCACGCTGTAAGCGCGGATCACCGGATCGGCGTCATGGCCGTTTTGGTCGTTGCCGGCGAGAGCCGTGCTTGCCACCGCCGATGCGGTCGACGGGCTTGCCGCCGATGCGCTGGCGATCAATTGCGTGAAGGCCGAGCTGACGGCTCCGGAAACGAGCGGCGTTTCGCTGGGATCGACCAAGGGGACTGACGCCGCGATCGCGTTGGACGCCGCTTGTACGCTTGCCGCTTGCTCGGCCTCCGCGGCTTGGCTTGCCTCGGTCTGCTGTAACGCTTGCTCCTCGAGAACGACTTGCTGCTCGAATATTTGCTGCTGCTGCTGCGCAACTAAATTTTGCTGCGTGATATTCGCCTGCGCAATGTTTTGCGCATATTGGTTTTGCAACTCGAGCTGATGATGCATGATTTGCTGTTGGATAATATTATCCTGCTGGGCGATTGGCGCGATCGGTGTCATGGACCTACTCCGGATTTTTCATCCGATAAAAGATCATCGTGGTTAACGAAACCTTACGGACCGCGACCCGGAGCCATCCTCGATCGCCATCTCAATCGATCGCGACGCCGGATTCGGCGCTCAGTTGCTTGATGACCTTGCGCGATAATTCGCCGCTCAAGGGCAAATGTTGTTCGCGCTCGAAAGCTTGCAGGGCGGTCCGCGTGGCTGGGCCCAATGTGCCATTCGGAGCGACGACATAGCCGAGCTTGAGCAAGGCGTGCTGGGCGGCGAGCACGGTCTTGGGATCGTCCTTGGGTTTGTCGGCCGGTGTGCTCGGAGCCGAAACTTTCAGCAAGGCCGCGATGGGGTCGTCGCCCTTCTCGGCCTTGTCCACCTTGGCGTGACGCGCCGGAACGGGGTCGACGGTGGTGTGATGCGGATGCGCGGGCGCTGGAGTCTCGTGATTGACGACGGCTTGGGCTGGTGCGACGGGCGCTTCGGCAGCGGGCGCCTTGGCCGGCGCCGGAGCGGCCGCCGCCGGCGCCTCGAACGACGCGGTCATGGGCGCGGGTTGATCGCCAAGTTGGATGGCTTTGCCGAAAAGCGGCGCGGGATGCTTGCTATTTTGCAAGCCGAGCGCGTTGATCACGATTCCCAGCGTGAGCGCTGCCGTAAGGCTCACGGCGGCGTAATGGATATAGCGCGCCTTGCTCTTCTTGGAACCGCCCGCGCGTTTTCTATTTGTTTTGGCGGCGGCGGATTTCGGCCGTGATTTGGTCTTGCTCACGGGAGGGCTGAAACCAAACTCATCGTCGTGGCGGGCGGCTGCGTTACGCAATTTTCTTCACCATCTGGTCGTTTTGCTGCGGAAACGGACGTTCGGGCCGGCGGCGGCGGGCAATCGTCTCGATCTTCGCCGTCGTGGCGGCGGGGTTGGCGTGGCGACAATCGAGCGGGAGCCTGATCGACACGCTGGTGCCATGATCAAGCTCGCTTTCGATCGAGATCGTGCCGCCATGCAAGCCGACAAGACCTCGCACCACCGAGAGGCCGAGCCCCGTGCCCTCGAACGGGCGGTCGAGCGATGATTTCGCCTGAAAGAAGGGGTCGCCGAGCCGCGCGAGATCGGCGGCGCCGATTCCGATCCCGGTATCGCTCACGCAAATCAGCAGCGAGTTGCCCTCGGGCCGCGCCGAAATGGTCACGCGTCCGTTCTTTGGCGTGAATTTCACCGCGTTAGAGAGGAGATTGATGAGGATCTGTTTGCAGGCGCGGCGGTCGCCGACCATCGGCTCGATGGCTTGCCGGTAGGATTGGACGATTTCGACGTGCCCTTCCTGGGCTTTGAGGGTCACGATCTCGCAGCAGGAGTCGATCAACGGCGCGACGTCGAAATGTTCCGGGATGATCGAAAAGGTCCCCGACTGGAGTTTCGACATGTCCAGGATCGAATTGACCACGGAGAGCAAGTGCTGGCCGGATTGGTGGATGATCCCGGCATATTCTTGCTGTTTCGCGGGATCGTTGGGGCGCAGAAGCGGGTCGCCCAGCATTTCGGAAAAGCCGATGATCGCATTGAGCGGCGTCCGCAATTCGTGGCTCATATTCGCCAGGAACTGATCGCGCGTTTGGCTTGCGGCCTCCGCCGACAGACGCGCGGCCTCGAGATCGCTGACGACCTGTCGGATTCCGCTGACATCCCGCAGCAGCGACATGACGCCGGGTTTGGAGCCGGGCCGCGTCAGGCGTCGCGCGCGCATTTCGATCCAAAAGAAGCTTTGGTCTGTCGCATGGCCGGTTCCTCCGGCTGGGAGCGCGCCGCGCAAGCGCAGGGCCACGGTCACGGTCTGATCCCCATGGGCGGCGTCGGCGATGGCTTTGAGGAAGAGCGGGCGGTCGGCGACGTGGATATGTTCGAACAGACCGCGTCCCACGAGGCCGTGGGCGGGCAGTCCAAACCGACGTTCGCAGGCGGGAGAGACGAAATCGGCGGTGCCATCGGCATCATAGGAGACAACGACATCGTCGATTGTCTCGGCGATCGACGCGAGGCGGTTATTTCGTTCGTCGTCCGCGCCACGCCTCATGGCCGACAGCGCGGCGAAGGACAGCACGTTGATCGCCGCGAAGACCAGCGCGAGGCCGGTCAGAAGGCCGGCATTCGCCCCGCTCGACGGCGGAACAAGAGGACTCCAATGCCCGAGCACGGCCAGACCGGCGAACACGGCCAGGCAGGCGGCGGCCGTCCCCAGAATCAGGCGAGTATTGAGGGACAGCAGACTTTCGGTCTGCGCCACGATCAACCAGGCGACCGCGCAACTCAGTCCAACGGTCGTCGTCATCGCGAGGGTCGTGCTCAGGCCGATCAGGCATAAGACGCAGATCAACCGGCCCAAATCCAGCCGCCCGGTTTTGGACACGAGCATCACGGCTCCAATTGGCGCGAGGCAGAAACTGAAAATAGCGGTTTCGGCCGGGGAGGGCGCGCCGTGGAACGCAAGGAAAAGAGGGGCGGACGCCAAGGTGAGAAACACGACGGCGAGCGTACGCAGGATGAATGTTTGATGGTGCGCTGTCTCCACGGCGGATTGGAGCCCCGCGGGATGGACAAGGGCGGAGGTGAGAGCCGCAAGGCTCCGGCTGACATTCACGAGATCAAAACTCCACGCGCCCCTTTCCGGGGCCACGGCAACGCCTGCCGCAATTGCCATGATCCTGGCACTCGCCTCTTAAACGAACACTAAGCCGGAGCCCGACACGCGCCTTCCCGGCCCGACGCTGTTAATCATGGTGAGCGAAGGATGAAAAAGATCGCTCAAACACATGCGTTGGAATTGGCGAAAATCTTCGAGGTCCATGCCTAGGATTGATCCTGTCCTCCAAAGCGCTTTCAACCAGGGCATCGGTCCAGGGTTGAAAATCGTTTAGGCGAAAGGGTCTTAGGCGTGTTTTTTCTTTTGCGTTCGATCTTTTGGCTCACCATCGTCTTCACCTCCATGTCTTGGACGGTGGACGAGATGCGGCCAGGCCCCCATCCTGGGTCTCACGCCTTGGGCGAAGCGATCGCCGAGGGCGGCTCCGCCATGGCGAGCGCGGCGCGGCAGGCGGCGCTGGCGCGCATCGGGACCCAAATGGCGGATGGCGCCGGAGACCAGGCCAAGCAGCTCCTTGAAAATGCCGCGCTTTCGTATCTCGCCGGGGGCGGTTCGGTTCAAGCTGTTCCAGTCCAAGGGGTTCAAAGCCAAGCCGTTTCAAACCGAGCCCGCGCGTGGTGTACCGCCACGGATGACGTTTGCGCGCGAGATGCCGCTCGTTTGACGGCGCTCATCGCGGCGAACCAATCGGACGAGGCCGACGAGGCTGCGAGCGGGAGCAGCCTCTTGCCGCTCGCCCCGAGGCGCCGCGCCACGGTCCGGGTCCCGGCACATAAAAATTCGTAAACCCTGGTGGGATGACGCGGGGAGCACTACTCTCTCGTGGTATGGTCTGTGCTGCGAAACGGGCCAGACCCCGGCTTTGCCGGAAATCTTACAAACCGCCCGGAAACCAAAAGGCGTCCAGGCCGGACCGGATGGTGCATGTGGCTCAAGATCTCAGTGAAATTATCGAAAACTTCAACATGTTGGACGATTGGGAGGATCGTTATCGATATTTGATCGAGCTGGGCCGCGATCTCGAGCCCTTGGACGAGGCGGCGCATAACGACCATAACAAGGTGCGGGGATGCGCGAGCCAAGTCTGGGTCAAATCGTCCCTTGTGCGCGACGACGAGGGCTTGGCCCGGCTCGAACTTCGCGGCGACAGCGACGCCCATATCGTGCGGGGCTTGGTTGCCTTGGTCTTCGCCCTTTATTCGGGGCAGACGTGCCAAGCAATTCTGGACATTGACGCCCAGAAGCTTTTCGAAAGCCTGGGCCTTTCCGCCCATCTCACGCCCCAGCGGTCCAATGGTGTCCGCTCGATGGTCGAGCGCATCAAGAACGATGCGCGCGGCGCGTTGACCGGCGGTTAGATTTTTATCGATCCGATTTGTCGATCGAAGTGTAACGCCCGATGCGCTTCGCGCGAAAAAACAAAACCGGCGGCAAGGGAATGCCACCGGCGGGAGAGGAGGATGGGCCGCGCGTTAGCGCTTCCGGCGGCGCTGCTGGCCCAAGCCCATTTGCTTGGCGAGGTTGGAACGGGCCTTGGCGTAGTTTGGCGCGACCATCGGATAGTCTGGCGGAAGGCCCCATTTCTCGCGATATTCATCGGGCGACATATTGTACTGCGTGTGCAAGTGGCGCTTCAGGGACTTGAACTTGCGGCCGTCTTCCAAGCAAATGATATATTCGTTGGTAATCGACTTCTTGGCTGGCACGGCGGGTTTAGGGGGCTCGACAGCTTGCGCCGCCGAACCCACTGTCACCCGGACCAAGGCCGCGTGAATTTCATGGATCAGCATGGGCAGATCAGTCAAAGGGACGGAGTTGTTGCTGACGTATGCGGATACGATATCGGCCGCCAATTCGATATAGTTTTCGTTCTCTGACGTTTCGCTCATGGCGTCCTCTATCCAGGTCGTTGCGTTCCTTGGGCCGACAGACTTGTTGGATTCGTTTCCTCGCGGCCTCGTGAACAGTTTTCGCTGCCTCATGAAGCTTGGCCAGCCTCTAACAGACTTGTTACGACTCGTTATTCTGCATGAGGACTTATCTATGATAAAAACCTATTGGCAGCAAGTAGCAAGCTGGATTTATCAGTCGGTCAACGATGAAGTCGAGCGGGATGCTCGAACTTTCAATGTATTACAGATGACAACTTGAGAATCTTTTGCGTCGGGAACGTGAGAAACCCGCGGGGCTTCCCATATTGAGCCCGCGGCGCTTCCCGTATCGAGATTGAATAGCTCGGCTTGTCGCCTATGCGGGACCAGGACCGCGATCGGCGCGGCCGAGCTGTATTTGACGAAACTCGCGACAAAGTCGCGCAATCGAGGAAGGACAAGGCCATGACGATCAACGCGGACAAAGACAAGCTGCGCAAAAGCGACGAGGAATGGCGCGCGGAGCTGACGCCCGAGCAATATGCCGTGGCCCGCAAGCATGGCACCGAACGCGCGTTCACCGGACCCTATTGGGATGAAAAGCGGCCCGGGCTCTACTCCTGCGTCTGTTGCGGGGAGCCTCTGTTCGATGCCACGACGAAATATGATTCCGGGTCGGGATGGCCGAGTTTTTATACGCCGGTCGCGCCGGATGCCGTCGAGGAGCATGTCGACAAGTCGCTGTTCATGCGCCGCACCGAGGTCCGCTGCGCCCGGTGCGACGCGCATCTCGGACATGTCTTTCCCGATGGGCCGAAACCGACCGGTCTGCGCTATTGCATCAACGGGCAGGCCTTGGACTTTAAGACGGAGGTTTAGTCAGGGGCGATCGGCCCCGGAGGTTTTCGCGATGGGGGAAATCCACTACCCTCGTTTGAAGAGGCTGGTTTCCGTGGCTTGGGTGATTCCCCAAGACAAAAGCGCTCGAAGGACAAATATGGCCGCCGATCCAACCCCGCCCACCCTTGGCATCGCGGTTCCGCCCCGCGCGGTGGAGCGGCGGCCTGTCGTCCGCTCGTTTCACGGCCATGCGATCGAGGACGATTATGGATGGTTGCGCGCGGAAAATTGGCAAGCGGTTCTGCGGGATCCCGCCGCGCTTCCGCAAGAGATCCGCGACGTGCTCGAGGCCGAGAACGCCTATAGCGCGGCGGTCCTCGAACCACTCGAAGGCTTGAGCCGCGACCTCGCGGCCGAGATGCGCGGCCGGATCAAGGAAGACGATTCGACCGTGCCCTCGGCCGACGGGCCCTGGCTTTACTACCGGCGCTACCGCGAGGGCGGGGAGCAACCGTTGTTTTGCCGCAAGCCGGTGGCCGACGGCGTGGAGTCCGTGTTGCTCGATGGCGACCGCGAGCGCGAGGGACATCCGTTTTTCGCGATCGGCGAAGCCGTCCATGCGCCGAGCCATGCGCTGCTCGGCTGGAGCGCCGATAGCAAAGGGTCCGAACTTCATACAATTCGGATTCGCGATCTCGCGACCGGCGCGGATTTGAGTGACCGCGTCGAGCAAACCGAGGGCAGCGTCGTCTGGCTCAACGATTCCAGCGGCTTCTATTATGTCCGCGTCGACGACAATCACCGCACCGCGCAAGTGTTTCGGCACCGGATTGGACGCGGCGAGGACGACCTCGTGTTCGAGGAGCTCGACCCGGCCTGGTTCGTCGGGATCGACCGCGGCCAGTCCGGCGCCTTCGCGATCATCCGGGTCAGCGACCATAATGCGTCGGAATGCCATCTGCTCGATTTGGACGATCCCGAGGCGCGCCCCCGCTGCGTCGAGCCGCGCGCGCGCGATGTGCGCTATTCGGTCGAGCACCGCGGGCGGAATCTGTATATTCTGACCAATGCCGATGGGGCGGAAGATTTCAAAATCGTGAGCGCGCCGCTCGATGCGCCAGGACGCGCGAATTGGCGCGACGAAGTCGCCCATCGTCAGGGGCGGATCATCGTCGCCCATACGGTCTATCCCGACTATCTCGTCCGGCTCGAGCGCGAGAATGGTTTGCCGTCCATCGTCATCCGGCCGTTTGCCTCGGGCGAGGATTCGATCGTCGCGTTCGACGAGGAGGCCTACAGCCTCGCCTTCGAGGGCCGCTACGAATTCGATGCGTCGGCGTTGCGCTTCACCTATGCCTCGCCAACCACGCCGCGCGAGACCTATGACTATGATCTGCGAACGCATGAGCGCGTGCTACGCAAGCGGCAACAGATCCCTTCTGGGCATGATCCCGCCCGCTACGTCACGCATCGGCTTTATGCAGAGGCGCCCGACGGCGCGCGCGTGCCGGTCACGGTGCTGCACAAGGCGGGCCTCGCGCTCGATGGACGCGCGCCGCTGTTGCTTTATGGCTATGGCGCCTACGGCCATCCGCTCGCGGCGTCGTTCAGCGCCAATGTCTTGTCGCTCGTCGATCGCGGCTTCGTCTATGCGCTCGCGCATGTGCGCGGCGGCACGGACAAGGGCTGGCATTGGTATTTGGATGGCAAGCTCGCGAACAAGCCCAATACATTCTCGGACTTTATCGCGGCGGCCCATCATCTGATCGCGCAATCCTATACGAGCCAGGGCCGGATCGTCGCGCATGGCGGCAGCGCGGGCGGCATGCTGATGGGGGCGGTGGCCAATCTCGCCCCGGAGCTGTTCGCGGGCATCATCGCCAATGTGCCCTTCGTCGACGTCTTGAACACGATGCTCGATGCCAGCCTTCCCTTGACGCCGCCGGAATGGCTCGAATGGGGCAATCCGATCGAGGATGCCTCGGCCTTCGAGGCGATCGCGCGCTATTCGCCCTATGACAATGTCCGGCCGCAAGCCTATCCGCCGATTTTCGCCCTCGCCGGCCTGACCGATCCGCGCGTGACCTATTGGGAGCCCGCGAAATGGGTGGCGCGGCTGCGCGCGACGATGACCTCGGGCGGGCCGATTCTGCTCAAGACGAATATGGGGGCGGGGCATGGCGGCGCGTCGGGACGCTTCGACCGGCTTGCCGAAATCGCCGAGGAATATGCCTTCGCGCTCGGTTGCGCCGCGGCTTCGCGCCCGTAAACAGAATTCGCGCTGGCCCCGGACCCGTTTTGGCCGCGCTTGCGCTTTGAAGACAAGTGAGCGCGGGTCCGGCCAAAACGAATATTGCCGAACGCGATTCTCCGTTTGAACGTTAACAATCGGGTAACCATCTTTCGATATAAAAAGACTTGTAATCCTAAGGGAGTCTTTATCGGGAGTTTCCAATGTCCTTATCCACGATCTCTTCCGCGGCCACGTCGCCCGCCATCGCCGTCAGCGCCTTATACAAGCAGGCCAACGGCGAATATTCAGCCGGTGATGTCGCGAGCGATTACGCCGCCGCCTCCAAGCTCGGGCTCGTGAAGCTGCCGGACGGAAACTATGGCTCGCTGCTCTCCGCGATTTTCGCGACGTCGCCCGCCGCGGCCAGCAGTTCGCCTGGGATTCAATCGGCTTTGAACAGCCTGGTTCTCGGCGGTTGAGTCTCCCGTCTGGACGGCTCGACGGCCAACGCGGCTCGGTGTCGCCTCGGATCTGACCCGAGCGTTTTCCCCACGGGATGAAACCCGCGCGGAAAACGCTCGTGCGTCATATGGACGGCACGCGCGGACACGCGGCGGCTCGCGCCGGGCGATCCGGGACGGGCTTTTAGCGTTCCACGAGGCTTCCATCGCCCCGGACCACCGTTCCCGCATCGACATGCGTCATGGTGGGCTCCACGACGCAGGAGGTCACGGTTGCGAGCCGCCAAGGCGATTCGCCGGCGTCTTCGTCGCCCAATTTTGTTTTGTCCGCGACGAGTTCGCGCGCGGCCTCCGGCGTCTCGGCCGAGGCCCAAACGCTGTCCTTTTCGTCCGAGTTGGTCCACGAGCGATGGCCGGGATCGAGCGGGTCGAGGCGATAGATGGTCATGCGGTCTCTCGGGGATATCGTGGCCCTTTCGCGCGGGCATCCGGTCAACGCGCGGCGGGCGGACTGGTTCGATGGGCACGGATTTTTGCCCGGCGGCTGTCGATCCTCCTCCACGAAGTGGGGGAGGGGGACCATGCGAAGCATGGTGAAGGGGGCGAGTGCGCGTCGCGGAGACGGGGGTTGCCACGCAGTCGCGCCCAAAAAGACAGATTTGCGCCGAGCGGCGGCTCCCTCCACCGCCTCCGGCGGTCCCCCTCCCCCTCCCCCGCTTCGCGGGGGAGGATTGCTTCGCCCGACGACCCCGCTCAAAACGGCGTCAAGCCTTGCGGCGCAGCGCGAAGTTCTGGCCATCGCTCGAATGGACGTGGCCGAGGCGCGCGAGCGAGGCGAGGACGCGGGCGATCGCGGGCTCGACCTTGCCGCCTTGCTTAAAGCTCCGCGCGATGGCCGGCGCGTCGAGCGGGCCGCTCGCGCCCATCAGCGCCTCGAACACCGCCGCCGTGCGCTCCAAGTCGCCGGACGGGAACGACGGCTTTTGCTGAGCCGCCGCCGCCGCGACGAGCGGCGCTTCCAATTGCTCCGCCTCGCGCGGCGCGGCCTCGGTGGTAATGCCCGCGCGTTTCAGCTGATAGTCGGGGCGCAGCCATCGCACCAAGCCACGCTTTTCCTCCGCCGCGCGTTCGGCGTTCAAGGCGACGAGCCGGGTCAGGATGTCTTCGTCCGAAAGATCCACCGGCCAGCCATAGGCTTGCGCGACGAGGCCATCGAGCTTGTCGTGCAACTCCTTGACGATCAGAACGAGGCCGTTGGTCTTGATCGCCTCGTCGTTGTCGTCGAGCTTTTCGCCCGCGCGCAGTTTTTCGAGCACGTTGTAGATTTGCGTGAGGGTTAGGCCGGGGTG
>JARLIW010000048.1 GCA_031291515.1 Beijerinckiaceae bacterium
ACGGGACAATGGTTCCAGTTTGGTCAGGCGCCCGCGCCCGGCCTGCCGAGGCCCCGGTTCGACGTTTCCCGGGGCACGTGAAGATTGACGATTTGCGCGCGGCGATCAGTCAGTCCCAAGAGACGCGGTGAATTCAGGAATGCGCGGCTGGCTCCCCGTTTGACTCCCCCCGTGCCGGGAGCCGGTATCGCGTCAATGCCGGAGCGGAATCCCCTCCGCTCCGGCATATTGGTTTTAAAGCATACGACGTTGTGGCACCTCAAAGCTTGGCTTGGTGTTTTAGGGCCGATCAGGCCCTCCGTTCCCATGCGCAATCCGGACAGAGACGTCCAGATTGCGCATCGCTCGTCGGGTCAGTCGGCCTTGGCTGGAATATGAAAGGCCGTGTTGTCGGGCGCGACGACGGTCTTCTCGCCATGCGGGGTGCCGGCGGGCGCCCAGTCGTAGGGAACCGGCTGGCCGCGGTAGACGCTATAATTGACAGTCGCTTGGCCCGTGATCGGATCTTTGCCCTTGAGCGGATAGGGATTCAAATATTCCCAAACGATTTCGCCTTTCGGCGTGATCTGGAAGAAGCGGCCGATCTGCCCCTCGTCGACGAACGTATTGCCATTGGGCAAGCGCCGCGCGGCGCTGATATGCGTGCTGCGAAACGACCAGCCCGGCCCGCCCGAATTCTGAGCCGTATATTCCCAAACGATTTCTTTTTTCACCGGATCGATTTCGAGCACGCGCGACCCGCCCGTCACGCTCAAGGTCGCGGCGGGATAGCCGCCTTCGCCTTGATTGTCGAACACGAGCAAATTGCCGGCGCCGGGCAGTCCCGCCGGGATGATTTGCGCATCATGCTGGCCGGAGATCTGATCGACAGGCCTTGGCAGCGTCCGCGCGGCGCCGTTTTCCACGATCGCGGGATAATGCGGCCCGAGCGTCCAAACGATTTTCCCCGTTTTTTTGTCGATGATCGCGATGAAATTGGCATTGCGGGAATCGAAAATCAGATTGTCCGGGGCAAACCTCTTGTCGCCCGCGTCGAACCAGTGGTTGGGGCCGACCGGCTTGAGATTGTTGATATGCAGATAATCGGCCTTCGCGGCGCGAACCAGTTTCAACTCGTCCGGTGTAAAGCCGAATTCCTCGAGATGATCGGACGCCGTCCAGGTCCACACGATATCGCCAGCCGGATTGACGACGTAGATCACATCGTCGAGCACGCGCGGCTGCGTGAAGCCGGGAACGGAATGAACGGCATTGGCCAAGACGAGCGTATCGCCATTGGGCAAGCGCGCGATATCATGATGCTGTTGCGCGAGACCGTCGGGCGCCTTCTCGCCGAATTTCCAAACAACGGCGCCGTCCCAATCGAGTTCGCCGACGGTCTTGTTGATCCGGCCGTTGACGCGGCCCGGAACGACGTCGGTGCCGCGGCCCTGCGATGTTTCGAGCGTGAGCAGCACATGGCCGCGTTTGCCGCCCGTCAGCGCGGGATCGATCAAGACGCTCGGAAAGCCCGCATAATTCCACTGATGGACGACATTGCCATTGAGATCGACGAGACGCGAGATATTGTCGCCGCCCGAAAAAAAGACGTAAGAATTATAAGCCTTGGCGGGGTCGTAAATCGTCGTTCCCGTCGGAAAAACGCTGGGCTCGGCTTTGGCCAAGCCCGCCGCGCCGATCGTCAAAAGCGCGAGCGCCGAGCACAGGCCGAGCAAGCCGCGTTTCCGGCGTGCCATATCTTCCGTCATCGTCAAAATCTCCTAAGATACATTTAGCGAGCGTCGCTCTAAGCGACGCCGTAAAACATATTCCTACAAATCCTATATTAAAAGTAGTTTGTTTGGGCGACGCGCGATGACTTCGCGCGCATGGACCCCAGCTCGCACATCGGATTCGACAAAAGGCCGGCGGCGAGATCCCAACCAAGGACCCCGCGTTCCCTCCGCGACGAGAACCAGATAAGACCGGCAAGATCGTCTTGCCCCACGATGGCCCACGCGAATGAGGATCACGGAGAACGTCATGGCAATGGAAATCGAGCGGAAATTCCTGGTCGACATGACGGCCTGGACGCCCGACAAGAGTGGCGTGGCCTATCGCCAAGGCTATATCTGTTCGGACAACGAGCGCGTCGTGCGCGTGCGAATCGCCGGCGACAGGGCCTTTCTGACCATCAAAGGGACAACAGAGAATATCAGCCGGCTCGAATTCGAATATCCGGTCCCGTTGGCGGATGCCGCGACCCTCCTCGACCGGCTCTGCGAAACCCCGCTTATCGAAAAGACGCGATACACGCGGCAAATTGGCGGCAAGATCTGGGAGATCGATATTTTCCACGGCGACAACGCGGGGCTGGTCGTTGCCGAAATCGAATTGACCGCCGAGGACGAAACTTTCGAGCGCCCGGCTTGGGCCGGGGAGGAAGTGTCAGGCGACGCGCGATATTACAATTCGAACCTGATGAAATACCCGTTCAAGGCTTGGAGGAACGGGTCTACGAAAAATGAATGAACAACGCGGTTCATTGAACGACTCGAATATGTCCGTCTTGGATTTGCGCGGAAAGCGAAAAGACATCCACCTAGCAATTCGAGACGATTCGTGCCGGAATTCCACCAGGACCGCTGTCGAAATATAAGAAATCAGTATATATTGTCATGGAATTGCAGAAATACTATACTAAACCTTTCATGGGCGTTGCAATGCGCAACCATCCCCCTACCCCCCAAGCATCCCCCGCAACGCCGCCGCCACGTCCCGCATCAGCGCGGGCGGCACCCTCCCGAGCCGCTCCGCATGGCGCGCCTCGATCGTCGCGATCTTGCAGGGCCGGATGACGGAGGGCGCGGGCAGGCCGGCTTCGGCGTATTCGGCCCCGAGCGATAAATCGCCGGACCAAGGGCGATTTCCGGCGCTGGTGACCATGACGACCCACAAGAGCGCTTCGTTTTCGCCAATTCCGCCCGCCGAGACCACAAGCGCGGGCCGGTGCTGGCGCGTGGCACGGTCCGTGTTGGGGAAGGGAACGCGAACGAGGTCGCCCGGCTCAAAGCTTGGCATAGGCCTTCCGGTCGGCATCGCTATCCCATTCCCCGAACGTCCCGAAAGGATCGTCGACGGGCTCCGGCCGTGCTTTCATCAGAATCGCGCGGTCGTCCTCGATGATATAGACGAGTTCGTCACCCTCCCTCAGGTGAAGAGCCGTCCGCACCGCCCGCGGAATCGTTGTTTGCGCTTTCGTCGTGAGCTTGCTGGTAATCATCGCTGCCTCGGAAAGATTGCCCGTAAAGTAAGGATTTTCCTTTCTCCCCGCAAGGAGCAAAGCCGGCCCGAGCTTGTCATCTTGAACCTGCCGCATCATTGTCCGCCGGAGCCGCGACCCGGCAAAGCAACCGAGGACCCCACGTGACGACCACCGCCCATGATATCGCCGCCACACTCTCTTCCCCCGGCGCGGCGGACGCCTTGAACCGCATTGCCACCGCCCTGGAATCGCTCGTGCCCAAGCCCCCCGTTCCGCCGGATTTCGAGGCCGCGGATGCGTTCGTCTGGCAAAACGAGGGCGCGCGTTTGCAGCCGGTGCCGCATGTCAGCCGGGTCGAAATCGGGTTGCTGCGCGGCATCGACCGGGTCCGCGACATCCTCACCGACAATACCGAACGCTTCGCCAACGGCTTTTCGGCCAATAACGTGCTGCTGTGGGGCGCGCGCGGCATGGGCAAATCCTCGCTCGTCAAGGCGGCCCATGCCGCCGTCAACGCCGCGCATGCCGGCGAGCCCGGCTTTCTCCCGCTCAAACTCGTCGAAATTCACCGCGAGGATATCGACAGCCTGCCCGGCCTGATGAGCCTGACGCGCGGCACCCCGCATCGCTTTCTCGTGTTCTGCGACGACCTCTCGTTCGATTTCGACGACACGAGCTATAAATCGCTCAAGGCCGTGCTCGATGGCGGGATCGAGGGCCGGCCGGCCAACGTTTTGTTTTACGCGACCTCGAACCGCCGGCATCTGATGCCGCGCGAAATGGTCGATAACGAGCGCTCGACCGGCATCAATCCCGGCGAGGCCGTCGAGGAAAAAGTCTCGCTGTCCGACCGGTTCGGCCTGTGGCTAGGCTTCCACAAATGTTCGCAAGACGACTATCTCGCCATGGTCTTCGGCTATGCCACCCATTTTGGCCTGGAACTGGACCGCGCCGTGCTCGAGGCCGAAGCGCTCGAATGGGCCGCGACGCGCGCGAGCCGATCAGGCCGCACGGCTTGGCAGTTCATCCAGGATCTCGCGGGGCGGCTGGGGAAACTGGCGCGGTAGGGGAGACCGGCCCAGCTTTCACTAACATACTGGTATCAGACACCTCGAAAAGATTGGGCTACCTATGTCGGATGAACTGTCTTCGGATAACGCGGTTCGGCTCGCCCTTATAGCTGAACTTGGCGCGTTGCTTAGGGATAAAAGTCAAGCGGAGCATTTTTATACGGCCGCAGCAATCGGGAGCTTTGGAGCACTTTGTTGGGGCGTTGCCGCATTACCTCCGGATATATATAAAACAAAGTTTATTACCCATCCTGCTATGGCAGCGGCACTAAATATCATAATAGTTGCGTTGTTAGTAATCATAAAAATAAAACGTGAACATACTAAATACGCTTCATTTAAAATATCTCAAACAGACGTCGCTACGGCGCTAGAGAACTCGCTAGGAAACAGAGGAGTAATCCCACCGCCTATGATGATTCCTGGGAAAATGCGTGGATACCTTTACTCAATCATCGTTCTCGCCGGTGCGGCCCTAGGAGGGGTTATATTTTGTTTCTCAATCTTAATATCGATACCGCAATGATAGAAAACAGTTTTCTCACGCCGCCACCGCTTCCGGCGCGCGCACCTTAGCCAACGCGTCGCGCAGCACGTCGACCCCGACGCCGGGCTTGACGCCCTCGGTCGCGAGGTGGCGGCGCCAGGCGCGGGCGCCAGGCCAGCCGTTGAACAGGCCGAGGATGTGGCGCGTCATGGCGTGCAAGGGCACGCCCTCGGCGAGGCGCGCCTCGACATAGGGGATAAAAAGCTCGACCGCCTCGCGGCGCTGCAAATCTGGCGCGTTGTCGCCGAATAGCCGCCGGTCGACGGCAAGCAGCAGCGCGGGTTCGGCATAGGCCGCGCGGCCAATCATGACGCCGTCGACATGCGCGAGCTGCTCTTCCATCGCGTCGAGACTGGCGATCCCGCCATTGATCGCGACCGGCACGCCGGGAAGCCGGCGCTTCAAGGCATGGACGAGGGGATAATCGAGCGGCGGCACGTCGCGATTCTCTTTCGGCGACAGGCCCATGAGCCAGGCCTTGCGGGCATGGACGATGAGCGCGTCGGCGCCCGCCGCGATCACCTGGTCGGCCATCCTATTGAGCGCAACCTCGGGGTCCTGATCGTCGACGCCGATCCGGCATTTCACCGTGACCGGAATCGAGACGACGGCCTTCATCGCGGCGACGCAATCGGCGACCAATTCGGGCGCGCGCATCAGGCAAGCCCCAAACGCGCCGTTCTGGACCCGGTCAGAGGGGCAGCCGACGTTGAGGTTGATCTCGGCATAGCCCCAATCCGCGCAAATCCGGGCGCAAGCGGCAAGAGCGGCGGGATCGCTGCCGCCGAGTTGCACCGCCACGGGATGCTCGACCGGATCGAAACCCAGCAGGCGATCCCGGTGTCCGTGCAGGATCGCCGCCGTGGTCACCATCTCGGTGTAAAGCCGCGCGCGCCGCGACAGAATGCGGTGGAAGACCCGGCAATGCCGGTCCGTCCAGTCCATCATGGGCGCGACGCTGAAGCGAAAGGTTTGGGCGGGGGGACGAGGGGTCATGACGCCTTACATCTGCCTGAAGGACGGCCGGCGCTCAAGAGCGCCGCGCCGTTTCCCGAGGAGGCGCCGGGATTAACCCTCGAAAAGTCCGCCTCGCCCGCCTGGCACACCGGCTGCTCCTTGCTCTGGGAACGTAACCTTTTGTAAAGGAATCGTCTTCTTGTGCGCCGGTTTGACCCAAGCGAAGGGAAAAACGGCACAGGGGGCGGCCACCGGGAGCCCTGAATGAGACATAAAGCGGTCAAGGAACTGTTCCTCTATTGGAACGACCTGCGCGGAGAACGGACCGCTCCCGAGCGTAACGAGATGGACCCGAACGCGATCCGTCACGTCTTGGCCGACACGTTCCAGCTCGAGATCGACACGGGGCGGACCTTTCCGTTTCGCTTGGCCGGCACGCGCGTCAACGCTTTGTTCGGCGACGAGCAAAAGGGCCGCTCGTTCCTTGATCTGTGGCGCCCCGAAGAAGCGCATAATATCGCGACCGTGCTCTTGACCGTCGCGGACGGGGCCTGCCCCGTCGTCGCTGGCGCGGTCGCCACCGCCAAGGGCGAGAACGAAGTCGCGCTCGAACTTCTATTTTTGCCGATCCGGCATTACGGGAAAACCCATGCTCGGATCCTCGGGATCGTCGCGCCGATCAAGGCACCGGCCTGGCTCGGCACGCTGCCGATCCGACAAATCAATCTGCGTTCGCTGCGAGTCGTCGAAAGCGAGGAAATGCGGGCCATCACGCCTCCGGCCCAGAGCAACCGCTACCTCCCGCCGAGTCAGGACCGGCGTTCGATGATTTTCCGAGCGCCCGCGCGACACCCATTTCTTCAGGTGATCGAAGGCGGCGGCAAACCGAGCGCCCCGCCACGTGATCACGCGGGTCTCGCGCGCCTTCGCCGCGAACTCACCACGATGTACGACGAGAAATTCCGGTAGGCCCCGCCAAGGTCCTGACCGAGCAGGAGACGTTTGAGCAAAATCCTCGCGGCGTGGATGAACCGGCGCGTCGCTCGAGGCATGCGATGCGAAACGCGCGGCTTGCCGAAGCGGAACGGACACGGAAGGGGCCGGCTCGGTCATTACCCGAGAATGACTGGAAACCCGCTAAGCCCTAACCCAATTCATGCCGGCAACTCGCGGATCTGCATTGAACGAAGCAGGATCAAACTCAATGCTTAATTTAGGAAAATCCCTGGTCGCGCGCACGCCGCTCGGGCTAAGATATATTCTCCAACTCTCCATTTTAGTCGGCATGTTTTCGCCGAAGGCAGAACATTTCAACACAGCATAGTTGATCCCTCCATGTTGATCGCGAACCGATTTATATATTAAAATCTCGCCTCCAGCAGTTCTGAAACTAGTTTCGATTTGCTGACATCGTGAATAGTCGGTAAGATGCTCTAAAATAGAACGTTCGTTGTCAAAAGCCTCGCCGGTTAGGTCGAGCGCGCGATCACTCCTCAGCGCGACAGCAAAGGCCGTGTACTCCGAGGGGTTCGATGGCCATGGCGTGTCGGGAGATTCCGCAAAGAATAAAACGCGGTAAAATGCCAGTTCGGCAATAGCCGTCCGAGACGCCGCGGCGCAGTAGAATACGCCAGCTGTGTTGCCGGCCTTTCGAAAACGCGAGCCGGTTGGGTATGGCCTGTACCTAAACGGGGCCGATAACAGGAAGTTCAGATGCCTACATTCATCCGGGACCGGAGGTTTGGTGTTTTCAATCAGCCTTTCGAGAACACCTTGCTCATCTAAAGTGTCTGTAAGCTTCATCGTCGAGGAATAATGCTGAGCCTCGACAACTCTCCAAGCCCCGCAATCAACCGACGTCAGACTAAACGACAGCTCTCCTTGCGTCCAAGTATGCGATGACATCGGTTAGTCCCGAAATGCGCTGAATCAGCTCGATAGGAACGCCGGCCAAGGCCGTATTTCTATTCCGAAGCCAGCTTCGAGCAACTTCATGATCGCCACCAACAATTGCGTCAAGGCTTCGATACAATCGAATCAACAGGACCGACAGTTCGAACGGCTTCTCGCTCAGCGTGAAGGTGCCGTTCGCCAGGCGTGATACGGACGGCTCCGAGATCCCTATGATCTTTGAAAGGATCCGATTGTTAATGCCGAGGTAGCCCGCGGCCTTTAGGACAGCCTTGCCTACGACCTGATCATCGGAAGGTATGGCTTTCTTGGCTTGTGCTGGCGTCATACATCGCCCCTTCGCGCTTCCTGTGAAATATATATATAAAAAATTTCATAGGAAAGACCTTCTTTCGGAGTATTTTTTGAGGCGTTTGATCCGCCATCCGCCTTCAAAGCCGGGAGACGCGAAGACATTAGGTCCGACATTCTCGCTCGGTTTTGGGTCCGACGTTTGCTTCTTGCCTTGTCGCAAGTCCGCAAAAGCGGATGGCGCGCCGGATCCGACCAAGGTCATGGCCGGGCTTATCCCGGGCACCCACGCCGGCATGACCTCGCGGGAAACGCTCAAGCTCTTCTCTTCAAAGAATCCGCTTGTTTGAAGCCCCCCTAGAGATCCTCGAGATCGAAATCGAGAATCGCCATCTGCAAGGTGTAAGATTTCCCCTTGGGATCGTCGGCGGAAATAATGCCGAGGAAATCGTCGCCGAAGTTCAATTCGACCGAGTCGGTCTTTTTGGCGCGCGGGACGATTTTCAGCTTATCGTTCTCGAACAGGCGGCGCAGATAGTCCTGCAACACCGCCCGCTCGACCGGCACTTTCATTTCGAATGCAAAAGAGCGGTCGCCATCCTCGTCGTCGACGATCAAGGTGCCGATCTGCCGCTCGCCCAGGAAAACGTCGGCCTGATCGGAATTCTTTCGCGCCACCGTCACGCGCAACTCCGCGTTGCCAAAGGAACGCCGCAAAAAATCCTGCAACTTATGCAGTTCGGTCTTATCCACGTGAAGTCTCCAGCCGCCAGACCGCATCTTGCCGACTGGGAGAGACCCCAGACGGAAAACGCTCGCGTGCGGTTCGTTTGTCAGAAAATCGCCGCGCGCGCAATCGACCCGCGCTGACGAAGCGCGGTATCATACATAGAGACACGATTCATCGGATCAGAGAACGCTTCATCGCCTGAGATCGCTGGCCAACCGGCCATCGGTCGCCTCGAGGACCGGTTTCGCGGCCAAGATCTGGTCCATCGTGCGGGCCGGTTCGGCGCAACCGGCATCGCCGACGATGCGCGCGGGCACGCCAGCGACCGTCTTGTTGTTGGGGACGGAATGCAAGACGACCGAGCCCGCCGCGATCCGCGCGCAATGGCCAATCTCGATATTTCCCAAAATCTTCGCGCCGGCGCCGATCAACACACCATGTCGGATCTTGGGGTGACGATCGCCGGTTTCCTTGCCCGTGCCGCCCAGCGTCACATCTTGAAGCATGGACACGTTGTCTTCGATCACCGCCGTCGAGCCGACGACGAGCCCTGTCGCGTGGTCCAAGAACACGCCTTTGCCGATTCGCGCGGCGGGATGAATATCGGTTTGAAAAACGGCCGAGGACCGGCTTTGCAAATAGAACGCGAAATCGTGACGCCCGGTCCGCCACAGGGCATGGGCGAGCCGGTGGGTCTGGATGGCGTGGAACCCCTTGAAGTAAAGAATGGGTTCGATGACGCGGGTACAGGCGGGATCGCGATCGACCACGGCCAGGAGATCCGCGTGAAACGCATCGGAGAACGACGAATCCTTGGCGACCAAATCGAGATAGGCCTGCCGGATCAGATCGCTCTGCACGTCGGGATGGGCCAGGCGCGCCGCGACCCGATGGACGATCACGCTTTCGAGGGAATCGTGATTGAGAATGGTGGAATAAATGAAACCAGCGATCTCGGGCTCGCGGCGAATGATATCGTCCGCTTCGCTGCGCATCCGCGCGAAGACCGTATCAATCTGACTTAAAGGCACGACAACGGCGCTGCCTTGGCCCGGGCTACCCATCCATCCACCGTTCATCTCAAGAGGCTTTCATCCCGCCCGACGCCACCTGCCGGAAATCGGCGGAGCAAACGCCTCGGTCGTTCCAACAGGCGCTTCCCACGGCGGATTGGTCGTTCCGCCAGGGCGCGCGGCGGATGGACCCTCATGTCATATCAACCAACGGCAGCGAGATTATTCCAAATTTCCGAGGAAATCTAGGACCCCCGTTTTGTAAACCGGGTCACCGACAGCACGATTGTGATCCCGGCCGGGAATCGGAAGAACCCGCGCCGCGGGAAACATCACGGCAAGCCGCTCCGGATCACCGGCCACGTCATCCTTGGTGCCCACGGCGATCAACACCGGCAGCCGCATCCGGCCGATTTTCGCTTCCGGCAAAACGTCGCGCGACCCCCGGATACAAGCGGCCAAGGCGCGCCTGTCGCTTTTCGTCGCATCGGCGAAATTGCGAAACATGCGCTGCATTGGATCGGTGAGATCGTCCGCGGAGGGCGCTTCCATCGCGTCGGCGATCCCCACGGGCAAGGTGGCGCCATCCGCGAGATGATGGCCAAGACCTCCAAGGATCAGGGATCGCACCCGCTCGGGGTGAGCTTGCGCCAAAAAGGCACCGATCCGCGCACCCATCGAATAACCCATGACGTCGACCCGCTCGAGCCCAAGATGATCGAGCAAGGCCAAGGCATCCGCCGCCATCAGGTCGATGTGATAATTCGCTGGATCATAAAGTTTTTCGCTGCGTCCGTGCCCCCGGTTGTCGAACAAGACCACGCGCCGTCCATCCCCGGTCAGCGTTTTGACCCAGAGCGGAAACACCCAATTGATCGCATGGGACGACGCGAAGCCGTGGATCAGCAAAATCGGCGGCTTGCCGGCATCGTCCGCGGCCTCGCGGCGGCCGGCCTGGGAGGCATCGCGGTTCCCAGGTTCGTCGAGATAAGCGAGGCGAACACCGCCCTGTCCAGTAAATTGGTGCATGGAATCGCTCAAAACCTTCGGACGCGGGACGTGGAGAGAGGCCGGTCGCCTCAATATGGATCCGTGCCGCTTGCATTTCCTCCATAATCGACGCAGTTGAGGAACGAAAGGCTCGCAGCCGGTCAGCACGAGGACACCGCGATGGCTCAACATGGTACGCCGCATTTCCACAACCAGCCGGGTCTGGGCAAGATTCGCACTGGCGCCAAGGAATTCATGTGCATCGGCGCGCTGCCGCCATTCGACCATCCCCATATTTTTATCGACATGGGCGCGGACGACGAGACCGTCTGTCCTTATTGCTCGACGCATTACGTCTATGATGCCAGCTTGAACGGCAGCTGCGCCCCGGCCGAATGTCTTTATCTGCCAGACACCGAAAAAGCGGCCTGACGCAACGGGGCAACCCCGCCATGGCGACTCCCCTATGACACATGCCGTAATCGCGGGAGCGGGCATCGGTGGCCTCACCGCCGCCTTGGCCTTGGCGAAGGCGGGTTTTGCCGTGACCCTCATCGAGCGCGCGCCTGGATTGACCGAGGTCGGCGCCGGCCTGCAAATTTCGCCGAACGCGAGCGCCATTCTGCGCGATCTCGGCGTCTTGGAGGCGTTGCGCGAAAAGGCCGTCGCGCCGAGCGGAATCCGCATTCGCCGCGCGCGCAGCGCGGCCACCTTGTCTTTTCTCTCTCTTGAAACCGCCGAGGCTCGTTGGCACGCGCCTTATCTCGTGGCGCATCGGGCCGACTTACAGCACGTTCTCGCGGACGCCGTGGCGCGCGACCCGGCGATCACACTGCATCTTGGCACGGCGCTGGCCGGATTCGGCACGACGGATTCGGGCGTCGCGATCACGGCCAAGCAGGGATTGCTGACGCGGGGTTTCGAGGCCGATCTCCTGATTGGGGCCGATGGCGTGCGCTCCGTCGTGCGGGCCAAGCTGCTCCAAGGCGCAAGCGACAGCCCGGAAGCAACCGGACGCACCGCCTGGCGCGCCGTCGTGCCGGCGGCCGCTCTCGATCGTCTGCCCCAAGCCGAACAGAACGGACGGTTTGAAACCGGCCTTTGGCTCGGACGGGACGCGCATCTTGTGCATTATCCATTGCGCGGCGGAGACCTCGTCAACCTCGTCGCCATCATTCGCGAGCCGCCGCTGGACCCCGGTTTCGACACGCTCTGGGCAACGCCGGGCGACCCCAAAATCATCACCGCCCGTTTCGCGGGCTGGAGTCAGACCGCGCGCGACTTGATCGCCGCCGCGCCATCTTGGCTCCGCTGGCCCCTCGCCGACCGTGCCCCGCTGCCAAGCTGGAACGCGGGTCCGGTCGCTTTATTGGGCGATGCCGCCCATCCCGTCTTGCCGTTTCTCGCCCAAGGCGCGGCGCAAGCGATCGAAGACGCGCAGGCGCTCGCGACGGCATTGACCGCCCAGGGCTCGATCGCGGAACGGCTCGCGGCTTATTCGCGGAGCCGACAGGCCCGCGTGCTCGCGGTGCAAAATGCATCGCGCCGCCTTGGCCAGATCTACCATCTCGCGGGGCCGGCCGCCGTTGCGCGTGACATCGCGATGCGCGCGCTCGGATCGCGGCGTCTTCTCGCGCGCTACGATTGGCTTTATGGATATTCTCGTGAGAACGAGTTCGGCATTTGAATTTAAATTCTATCTGCGGCGCGCTGGCTCCGTCTACGAAAGTCGCCGAAGCCGACCCGCCGGTCATGCGTGACATCGGCGGAAAGCGCGCTTAGCTTCGGTCCATCCCTTCCTTCCCTTCGTTTCAGGAAAACGGTTCCATCATGACCGGAGATGCCGATTTCGACGACGTCGGAACGCCGGACCTGCGCTCCGCGCATGTGATTGTCGTCGGCAATGAAAAAGGGGGAACGGGGAAATCGACCCTGTCGATTCATCTCACGGTCGCCCTTTTGAAAGCGGGATTTCGCGTCGCGACGATCGACCTCGACACACGCCAGCAAACGCTCACGCGATTTTTGGAGAATCGCCGCTCCTGGGCGCGCACCGCGCCGTGGGAGGTGGAACTGCCCTTTCATCATGCGCTGCAGCGTGGCAATTCAAATAACGTGCGCGACAACGAAACGGTCGAATTCGGCGCCTTCGCCGACGCCATCGCCCAGGTCGAGCATTGCTACGAATTTGTCGTCATCGATACGCCGGCCAGCGATTCTTATCTGATGCGCCTCGCGCACTCGCTCGCCGATACGTTGGTTTCGCCTGTCAATGATTCCTACATCGATGTCGACGTGTTCTCGCGTGTTCACCACGACAAGGCGCGGCGCGGCGCCGTGGCGCATTACGCGGATCTCGTTATCGAGGCACGGCGGCGGCGGCATCAGGTGGACCAGGGCATCATCGATTGGATCCTGGTTCGCAATCGCATCGCCTCGCTGCAATCGAACAATGCCAAGCAAATTTCGATCACGCTTGGCAAGATGGCCCATGAATTGAAGTTTCGTCCCGCCGAGGGCTTGCATGACCGCGTGATCTTCCGGGAACTGTTTCCCATCGGCCTCACCGCGCTCGACCCGATCGAGGAAGCCATGCGCACGGGCCATCTGTCCGCGTCGCAGCAAGCGGCCCGACGCGAGATCGCGGACCTTTTGTCCACGTTGAGCCTGCCGGAACGCGGCAGCGGGATGGCCCATCTCCAAGCCCGACACGAATGGTTCGACCGAATCTCGCTCTATTACCGCGATCTGGAACAGCGTGGCCAGGATGGCGCGTTCTGACAATCCGTTTGCATTCGCGGACCTATCGTCTCCAGCCCCTATATTGCCTGTTCAAGGCAAAACGTCCGCGCCGAGGCGGCCCTCGACGGGCGTCAAATCACGGGCGCGTTTTACCGGCCCTGCAATAAAGAAATCTAGCGCGGGCAAGTCCGCGCCAAGCGCAAAGCACCTTGCCAAGTGAAGCCGCCGATCATGCCGGCGGCTTCACTGCGGACAAGTTAGCGCAAGTCCCGAAAAAGCTGAAGACTTCCGCGATCGAGGACATGCTCCCACTCCTTAAGAAGCGAGCAATTTCTTGTCGTTGGGCGATTCCTCCCAAGCGAAAACGCTAGTGATGTTCGTCCTTAAGCGGCGGGGGCCCAGTCGGACGGGGCGGCGCGGGACGGGCCGGGCCCATGGGATCCGGCGCCGGCCTGGCGGCGGCCGCGCGCGGCGGCGCCGAGGGACGCGGTGGCGCGGGACGAGCCGCCGCAA
>JARLIW010000249.1 GCA_031291515.1 Beijerinckiaceae bacterium
AGAGGCCGCTGCGGATTGTTCAACGCACTGATCTGCTTTTGGTACGCTATAGATCGAGGAGAAGCCCTGTTTGGAACGTCCAAGCTGGGGTCCGGGCATAATTTTGGGTTGTTATCGTTCGCGGCAGGGGCCGCCACAGGCGCCTTGTCATCGTTGTCATCCGCCGCGTCGATCTGATCTTGATCGAAGGTAAGGACACCGCCGAGATCCCGTGCAAAGGGAAAGCCGGTATTAAAATCATAAAAGACCCCATTGCGATCCCGCAGGCCGGCCGCGATGACGACAGGCGTGCCGCCTGTTGTGTCGATCAGGCGTAACGAGCCGTCCTCCCGATTGAATTCGTAACGGGTTCCCGATTTACCGGGAAGAACGCCGCTCGACGAATCCGAATGCTGATAGGGGACAAAAAGGAGCCCGAGGACCGCGGCCGCGCCAACGACGCCAACGATGGCTCCGGCAAATTCCGCCAACGCGGCGAGCCGCGCCGCCTCTTCCGCAGCCTCGAATAGCGCAGGAACGGACGTAGCCGGCGCAAGCGCCTGCCACGAAACCGGCGGTGACGCCGCTTCCGGGCTGCCGGCGACGGGAACGGCCTCGGGAGGGCGCGGTCCGCGCGCTGGCGGTTTCGCTGCTTCCGCGCTTTGCCCGCCTCCCCCGCCGCTGGTCCAACGCCCGCTTTCACCTCCGTTTCCAACGGGGACACGCGGCTGATCGGGGTTATAATCGCGAACCAGCGTCTCCGGCGGCTCGAGATCTAGCTCCCTGAGCAAGGCCCGGGCGGGCATGCCGCCCGACAAGAGCTTGTCCGCCAAATCGAGCCGCAGTCCTATTTGGGCAGGCTCTGGAATATAGGTGAGCCGCGCCATCGCCAGGCGAATGTTGGCCTGAACGTAATCGCCCCGGCGCGAATGGGCCGCGGCCACCTCGATGTGCCGCAACAAATGTGGCGCGAGCTTCTTCCGGAAGGCCAGAGCGAGCAGCGCGTCGAGACGGTCGCTCGCCACTCGATCATCCACGGTCTGGTCGAGCGCCGTGAGCGGATGCTGTGCAATGACGCGTCCGCCCAGCGTTAGCCCCGCCTCGGAGAAATACAAGGCATTGGCCGGGAATACCGGTGGCGCAATGCGCGAGCGCCGGGAAAATAAGTCGTTTTTCAAACCAACCTCGCAGCCCTTACCGAAGCCACGAGATTACGCTCGATCATGAAAAACGCCTATACCACGGCAACGAATGCCGCCGGACAGGTTTGCGCGTGCGTTATGTCCGATCCGCGCCGCGAGCCAAGCGACCCCTCAATGCCGCCAAAAAACCATCTGGCCGATGGTCAGCAGGATTTCGGCGACGATCAGGATAACCACGGTGGTTTCCAGCCGCGTCGCCCGGTCCGCGTCGATGATATCGGTGAGGGCCCGGGCGGTTTCGGCGATCACGTCGAGCTTGCGCTTGAGGGTTTGCGCGCGTTCCTTGAGCTCGTATTCGTCTTCGAGCCGGGCGTAGAGGCGTTCGAGATCGGGGCGGTCCCACAGCACGTCGGGCTTTTCTTCGACCGCGACGCGGCCGGAGAGGCGGTGCTGCACCAGCAGCGTCTGGCCGATCAGCTTCAGCATCGAGCGCCGCCGCCACGGCGGGCGGCCTTTTTCGAACAGCTGCGCGGCGAAGGGCTCGATCTCGTCGAACACGGCATTGACTTCATGCTCGTCGCGACCGAGCGAGACGGTCTTCGCCAAGGCATCGGCGACCACGAGCAGCCGCGCGGGCGAAAGGTCGCGCAAATGAATCGTGCCGCCTGCGGGAATCCGGTCCTCGTTCTCGGCGGAAATGTCGATGTGCGCGATCTCGTCGTCGACATGCTCGTGCTGGCCCGAAACGCGGAGCTTCACCTGGTTGAGGACCTCGTCCTCCTCGAGCGGCGAAAGGCCGACGAACACCGCGACGCCAAAGCGGTACAGCGCGACAAAGCCCGAGGCGCCGGCGTTGAAGGCGAGCGGGTTCGAGGACAGCATGTCCGAGCGCTCGAGGCCGGAAGCGTCGATTCGGTCTCCCAGCAGCAGCGCGCGCGCCGTCACGCGGCGGTAGGGCTGAGCCTCGATGAGGGCGGGTGTCTGGTCAAGCAAGGTCATAACGGGCTACGCCTAACCTCCTTGCGTCCTAAAGTCACGCAAAGCGGCTCCGCCAATCCGGCGCCGCGCCCGGAAAAGGCAAGGCCTTCGCCTCGAAAATCGCGCGGGCCACGGCGCGGGAGAGGCAATCAGCCGCGAGAGCGCCAATTTCCAGCAGGCCGACCGCGGATGGCGGTTGCGACGCGCGGGCTGTCGAGGCGACGAAAACCGTATCGCCATCGAACGCGGCATGCGCGGGCCGCAGCGCGCGCGCCAACCCGTCCTGCGCCATCACGGCGATGCGCTTGGCCTCGGCCTTGGTCAAAGCGGCATCGGTCGCCACGAGCGCGATCGTCGTATTTTCCGGCCGGGCGCCCTTGACCCGCAGATCCAGGGCGTCGGCCGGAAACGGCGCGGGCCAGCCCAAGCCGCCAAATTCACTCGCGCGTTCATAAGGCGCGGCCCAAAAATGCGGCCCATCGCCGATGGTCGCGCTGCCCAAGGCATTGACGGCCACGATCGCCCCGACCGTGAAGCCCGATGGCGTTACCGCGCTCGCCGAGCCAAGGCCGCCCTTATAGGTGGCGGTGGTGGCGCCATAGCCCGCGCCCGCCGTGCCAAGTTCGAAATCGAGCCCGGCCTTGGCGGCGGCCTGATAGCCCAAGCGCCAATAGACCGGCTCGGGTCCCCAATCCTTGTCGCCCCCATTGAGCAAATCGAACAGGATCGCGCCCGGCACGATAGGGATCACGGCCTCGCCAATCCGGAAGCCCCGCCCCCGCTCCCGTAAAAACGCCTGCACGCCGCCCATCGAATCGAGGCCGAAAGCAGAGCCCCCGGACAAAACGACGGCGTCGATCCGCTCGACCGTCATGCCGGGCTGCAACAAAGCCGTATCCCGCAACCCCGGCGCGCCGCCCCCGACCGAGATCGAAGCGACGCACGGCGTCTCGAACAGGATCGCGGTGACACCGGTCGCGATATGCTGATCGTCCGCCTGCCCGACGCTCAGGCCAGGAACATCGCAAATGGTGTCGCGCGTCAAATCGCGAACTCCTCGCGTGAAAACCCTTGAAAATAGAGCAAGGTAGTAAGATCACCGTGCTCGATCCGCGCGTCGGCCGCGGCGGCGACGGCGGGCTTCGCGCGAAAGGCAACGCCGAGCCCCGCCGCCTGAATCATGGCCAGATCGTTCGCGCCATCGCCCACCGCGCAGGTCTCCGCGAGCGAAAGTCCGTGAGCGTAGGCGAGGCTCACCAAGACATGCCGCTTGGCCTCGCGGCCCAGAATGGGCTCTTCGAGACCGCCGGTCAGCTTGCCGTCTTCAACCATGAGCCGATTGGCGAAATGGGATTCGAAACCGAGCGCGTCCGCGACGCGCTCGGTGAACACCGTGAAGCCGCCCGACACGACGGCGGTCACGGCGCCATGGCGGCGCATGGTCTGGGCCAGCGCGCGCCCCCCCGGCGTCAAAGTGATGCGCTGAGCGAACACGTCGCCGATTTGGCCGAGGTGGAGGCCGCGCAACAAGGCGACGCGCTCGCGCAACGCCGGTTCGAAGTCGATTTCACCGCGCATCGCGCGTTCCGTAATGCCGGCGACATGGGCGCCGAGGCCAAGGGCGGCCGCCAGTTCGTCGATACATTCCTGCGCGATCAAGGTAGAATCCATATCCGCTATCAAGAGCCGCTTGCGGCGGAAGGCGGTGGGCTGCACCGCGATATCGAGGCGCTCGCCGGCAAATAAGGCCTCGATCTCGGCACGCAACCCTGGCTTGAAGCCCTCGGCCAGGGGTGCGAAAGGAAGATCCGCCGCGATGTCGGGCGCAAGCCAACGCGGCTCGCCAGGATTGGGCAAAATCCGGGCGGCGCGGCGCAAATGCTCAGCCGTCAGGATAGGCGCCCCGGGACCGGCGGCAAGGGTTACGACATAAGTCATTGCGATGGAATCATGTTTGGCTTTGGAATCATGTTTGAGTGGACGCGTGAGTGCTGACATGAACAGGCCGGACGCTATTCTCATCGCAGGCCCGACCGCCTCGGGCAAGTCCGCGCTCGCAATACGGCTCGCGCAACGGCTCGGCGGCCTGGTCATCAACACGGATTCGATGCAGGTCTATCGCGATCTCCGCGTCATTACCGCGCGCCCCAGCGTCGAAGAGGAAGCAAGCGCGCCGCACGCTCTGTTCGGCACCGAGGACGGCGCGGAGAATTTTTCCACCGGCCGCTGGCTCATTGCCGCGCGGCGCGAATACGAGCGCGCCCAGGCCGTGGATCTGATCCCCATTTTCGTCGGCGGCACGGGGCTTTATTTCAAGGCCCTGACGCAGGGGCTCTCGGATATCCCCACCGTGCCGGAAGAGGTTCGCGCGCGGACTCGACATGAGGCCGAAGGCCAGACGCCGGAGCAATTGCATGCGCTGCTCTCCTCTCTTGATCCGCTGACCGCGTCCCGGCTTCGTCCGAGCGACCCCCAAAGAATTTTGCGCGCCCTGGAGGTTTACGCGGCGACCGGCGAAAGTCTCGCGACTTTCCAGTCGAGCCGAAGCGCGGCGCTGCTCGACCCGGCGCGATGCGTTGCGGTCTTCTTGACCTTGGACCGCCCGGCGCTGCGCGAGCGGATCGACCTTCGCTTTGAGCAAATGATGCGAGACGGCGCGCTGAGCGAGATCGAACGTCTCTCGGCCCGCCAGCTCGATCCCTTGCTGCCGGTCATGCGCGCGCATGGCGTGCCACCCTTGCTACGCCATATCCGCGCCGACTATCCACTCGCCGAGGCGGTCGCGGAAGGAAAAGCCGATACGCGGCGCTACATCAAGCGCCAAGAAACCTTCGCCCGTCACCAGCTGCCAGACTTCCGTTTCGTCGAAGCGGCAACGGCCGAGGCTCATATTTTGTCGAGCCTGGACGCGTCGTAAGGCCGCTCGCGAGCCGCGACACGGCTCCGGCGACGTGAACATCGACGCCTTGAACGGTGGGGGCGCGGTGTCAACCCTTGGAAAAGGTCACCGGCGCTTCGATAATGCCGTCAAGGGTCCGCACGCGCATAAAAGCCCGCCCGTCCGCGCCAATATGAAAGCTGACACCGGCCCGCTCGAACGCCGCGGTTACCTTGAGAGCTATCCCCGGAACGACAGCGGCTCCGCTTTCAAGTAAAAGAATGTCAGCGACAGGCACGCCGGCCGCCGCGGCCAAATCGTCTTCACTCAAACCAAGAGCGGCGCGGCCAATCTTGCACCGGGCGTCATCAAGTCCAACGTCGCTCATCGATTAGGTCATTCTCGGCCGAACAGACTGCCGATCTGGTGAATGGGGAGCCGCTGCCCGCAGGCGGCCGTGATCCAGATATTCTTCTTCACCGGCGGCTGGATCATCAATTCCCGCAAAACCGCGCGCCGCGCGAAAAAAGCATGGGCGGCCGCTTCGGTCATTCGAGAAACGCCCTGCGGCGCATCGTGTTTCGCGTTTTGAGGATTTAGCATTGCGATTCACTCCACCGGACTGACGCGATGGAATCAGTGAATGCGACTCGTGGCAATAGCTAAGCCGAGATCGACGTCCGGCGTTTCGACAGTGTTGCGACAATGACTCACTTGCCCCGCCAGCCACGCTCGCGTGGACCGGCCCGTCGGGCCCCGGTCCAAAAGCTGGACAACACCGCTTGCGCTACCTACCTTGCCTTCGAGCCGCTCCGCCGAGCGGACGCCGCCCTCGCGTCGACATAGACGAGGGCGCCAGCTTCGCGCGGCAATGTCGATAGGAACGAACAACGATGCGCTACAATAAGCTCGGCCGTACCGGCCTGTTTGTCTCCGAACTATGCCTCGGGACGATGACCTTCGGCGGCGATACGGGAATCTGGGGCCAGATCGGCTCTCTCCGACTCGGAGAAGCCGAGGAATTGGTTGGCAAGGCCATTGAATCCGGCATTAACTTCATCGACACGGCCGACGTCTATGCCGAGGGACGTTCCGAGGAAATCACCGGCCAAGCCCTCAAAAACCTGAACGTCCCGCGCGACAGCGTCGTCGTCGCAACGAAAGTCTTCGGGCAAACAGGGGAAGGCGTCAATCAGCGCGGCGCCTCGCGCGCGCATATCATCGCGGGCGTCAAAGCGAGCCTCAAACGGCTGCAGCTCGACTATATCGATCTTTATCAAATCCACGGTTTCGATCCCGCCACGCCCATCGAAGAAACCGTGCGGGCTCTCGATACCTTGGTTCAACAAGGCCACATTCGTTACGCTGGCGTCTCCAATTGGGCAGCTTGGCAAATCGCCAAGGCCGTGGGGATTTCGGAACGGCACGGCCTCGCGCGCTTCGAATCCTTGCAAGCCTATTACACCGTCGCGGGACGCGATCTCGAGCGTGAAATCGCTCCCATGCTCCGTAGCGAAGGGCTCGGATTAATGGTGTGGAGTCCGCTCGCGGGCGGATTGCTCAGCGGCAAGTATAGCCGCGACGACCAAGCCGGCCAGGGGGGCCGCCGGGCCACCTTCGATTTTCCGCCCGTCGATCGCGATCGCGCCTTTAACTGCATCGATGCCATGCGGACCATCGCGGACGCGCGCGGCGTTTCCGTCGCGCAGATTGCGCTGGCTTGGCTGCTGCATCAAGAGACCGTGACGAGCGTGATCATCGGCGCCAAGCGCTTGGAGCAACTCGACGAGAATATCGCGGCCACGCAAGTTGACCTCGCGCCTGGAGAGCTAAGGGTTCTCGATCAGGCCAGCGCTCTCCCCATGGAATATCCAGGTTGGATGCTCGAACGCCAGGGCGGGGTTCTCGTCAAGCAACTCGAGGCGCGTCGCTTTCGCGGCAAAACCTAACGGTTTGTGCCCCTCGGGCAATTTCTTTCGGAGCGTTCGGTCGAGGAGCCGCGTGGAATCGCGATCCCGGGTTCTCGAGGTTGCCGCCATAGGAGAAAAATTTAATCGCCCTCAACAAAATCGTCCGGCCATCATGAATGCCGCTCCCATCGCAAAATGTCATGCCTGCAAGCGCTTCGTTCAAAAAGTAGAAAGTCTTTCTCGATAACGTCGGTCTCGATGGAGCCGCGTTCGCGCCGCCTGGTCCCGGTGGGTCCGACGCGGGCCGCTCGGCGGCGACCAATTGAGAGACCTAGGTGGCTGATTTTACTGACACTATCCAAGAGCATCTCGGAAGTATGTCGCAAGACGAGCTCGCCGCGACCGAAGCGCGCCGGATTTCGCGCGAAGCCGGGCCCGACGAGCGGCTCAGGCTCTCAGCCCTTTGGGAATCCGCTCCCGACGCGCCCGCCAAGGATCCCGTCACTAAGTACGTAAACCTTGAAATAGAGCCCTCGCCGGCGGCAAAAGGCGATGGCATTCTTCGCATTTTCGAAGGACAGGCCTTCGAGGAAACCATTCTTCTGACGCCCGCCGTTTATCGCCTCGTCGCGGGCGGTCAGGATCCCACGGCGACCGGCAAAGACCTGTCCGGGCGCTTCGTCCTCAAGGCAGGGGGCAATGGATTAGGTCGCGTCTCGGTTGAACGCGAGGCCTTGGCTTCGATCATGCAGGCGGTTTGCCCGATCGAAATGGAGCGCGCATTCCGTCTCGTCGCGACGGAACCGCGCGGCCCCGCGAAATCCACGGCGCTCCCGAACTTGGTCACGCTTTTCACGCAGCGCTGGGAACTCGACATGATCCACGCCGCCGTGGACGACGCCGTCGCGAAAGTGCCCTCGCGCATGCTTCACCTGATCGCGGGCAAGGATCTCGTGTCGCTCGCAGTCCGCAAGGAGGAACTGATCGTCGGCGAAAACGGTGTCTTTCGATCGCCCTTGGCTGCTGCGATCGTCCGACCGCCGGAGCTCCCGCGGTGCTCGACCCTCATTGTCGCGGGCGACGCCGACATGTACCGCGACCGCGATGCCCCGTTCCTTCAAAATACATTCGGGACGGGTCCGGTGCGAAGCCTTGTCCTCGATATGGCAAAACTTAGAGATGCAATGGCCGCGCTCACGCCCGAGGCGCGACAGGCCGCGCTCGATTTATTGGACCTCCTCGTTCAACGCGCCGCCGAACTCAATCGCGAACACGCCCGGCGCCCGCCCGTGCCGGTCCATCCCCTCGCGCCAGCGCGGCGCTTGCAGAAGATCCTCGCGCCGGCGCCAGCTCCGACACCCGAGGTCGAGACCGCCCCAATCGACACGAATATTGAAACCGAGGCCCCTGATGATTTCGCGCCCGCGATGGACCTCGCGGCCAATTTCGAGCAAATCGAGCCCGTGGAAAGTGAAATCGAGCCCGAAGCATCCGAGCGTGACAACGAAGCGTCCATGATCGAACACGAAGCCGAGGAGGTCGAGCTCGACGGCGCCGGTGAGAAAACCGAAAGCGCCACGATCGACGCGGACATTGAAACCGGGGTCTCGGACATCGAAGAACTCGCACCCGCCCCCGAAGTCGCGGCCAAGACCGAGGAAAGCGAGATCGAGGCCGAACCATCCGAAAGCGGGAGCGACACGGACGCCCCAATGCTCGCGTTCGAAGCTGAAGCGGAGGAGTTCGCCCTCGAAGCTCTCGGCGAGAAAAGCGAAATCGAGGTTGTCGAAGAGGAACTCGAAGCGGCGGAAGGCTAAGTCGATCCGACCGGCGCGCAGACATCGGCGCGTAACCTCGCCTCGCGCATGCGGCTTCATCCCCGCCTCCGCACGCCGGAAGGCGGCAACCGGCGCATCTCCTCGATAAATTCCCCTTCTACCGCAAGGGCTTATTCCAAATCCGCGAGCGCGCGTTTAACGCGGCTCCCGTCGCGGCGGGAGGCGACGTGACACTCAAATCCCCGAGCCGTCCAATTCGTCGTCGGACCTTGGAACCACGGGCAGTTGGGCGACGAAACCAGGCGTCTTGACATCCGGAATCCCCGAGGGAAGCGGCATCCAATGCGACAATTCCCAATTTTCGTAGACGATCGGACAATCATGGCTCGAGTCGGTTGCCATCCAACAAAAATCGTCATCAAGCCTGGGCTTGTTCCAGCGAACGACGTCGACTTCCGTCGGCCCTTGCTCGGTGGGTCGGACGGTGGCGAGGATCCTCGTGCCGTCCTTGGGGGCCGTGGCCATGGGTTGCCATGTCAACAGGGCGATATCGCTCATTTGATCCTCCGCGGCATAGTGTTCCGTGTCCCCGCGCAAGGGAAACACGCGGCGGGACGTCCGTAAAGCTCGCCGAATGGTCTTCCGGCGCGGCAAACTGGTACAAGGTGCCGCATGCCGGTATAGGGACCGGTGGTCACGATTTTCCGTCGCGGATCGCGATCTTTCGCGACCGTTCTTTGCAGTGCCGACCCTCGTGCTCGGACCAGCAAGGAACGGCACGACCCGTTGGCCCCCTAGAGCAATCGATACGAGCCGGACATGCGCCTAGACCAGATTGAGCCTGTATAAATGAGAACGTTGGTTATCGATAATTACGATTCCTTTACGTACAATCTGGTGCACTTGATTTCGATCGTGAATCAGGAGCCGCCATTGGTCATCCGCAATGACGAAATGGACTGGTCTCAACTCCAAAGCCAATTGTTCGATAATGTCGTCATCTCGCCAGGCCCGGGGCGGCCGGATCGCGTGGCGGATTTCGGGATCTGCGCGCGACTGATCACCGAATGCAGCAAACCGATTCTCGGCGTATGCCTTGGCCACCAAGGCATCGCCACGGGATTCGGGGGCACGGTCTCGCGCGCGTCAACGCCCGTGCATGGAAAAACCATTCCGATCGAGCACGAGGGAACCGGGCTTTTTCACGGGATCCCCTCGCCGTTCCTCGCCGCTCGCTACCACTCGCTCATCGTCGAGCCACCGCTCCCCGACGAACTCGTCGCGACCGCCTGGACCGCGGACGGGCTCATCATGGCGCTGGCGCACCGGACGCGGCCGCTCTGGGGCATCCAATTCCATCCCGAGTCGATCATTTCGGAATTTGGCGAGCGTCTGCTTCGAAACTTTCGCGATTTGACCCCCATGGCAGCCCACGGAAGGCCAAGCCGGACGGTGGACGCGCCGCTTTCTCGCGCGGCCGAGGTTTCCCGGCCGCCGCTCATCGCCATTTGGAAAGAGATCGAACAGCCGCCGCAAGCCGAAGACGCCTTCGCGTCACTGTTCGGCGCCACGGCAAGCGCCTTCTGGCTCGATAGCAGCTCATCGGGCCAAGGCCAGTCGAGATGGTCGTATTTCGGCGCGGTGACGGATCAGGCCGGCGGCATTTGCAGCTATGACGGCGCATCGCGGACGACGACATTGCGTTGCGGAACAAAGACCCGCGACGAAGCCATCGGCATATTGGATTTTCTCGACCGCCAGCTCGGAGCGACCATTACGAACCGCCCCCCCTGCCCCTTCGTCGGCGGATGGGTGGGTTGGTTGGGCTACGAGATGGCGCGCGAATTCGGCGGAAGCCGCGGGCGACACAGTCCCACTCCAGATGCCCTATTCCTCAACGTCGACAGATTCGTCGCCGTCGACCACGACAATCAAACCATGGTCCTGGTCGCCGTGACCAAGAGCGGCGACGTCGAGAACGCGCGCGCGTGGATCGACGAAACCGAAAAGCGCCTCGCGGCGGTTTCACCGCTCCCCGGCATTGCGCCAGGACAGATCTCCAAGGCAATCCGCTTCCGGCTCGATCGGGGGCGGGATGCCTATATCGACGACATCGAGCAGTGCCTGGACTGGATCCGCGCGGGCGAGACCTATCAAGTCTGCCTGACCAACGAGATCACGACGGACGTCGCAATCGACCCTTTTGACCTGTATCGGACGCTTCGCCGCATCAATCCGGCACCCTACGCCGCCTTCGTCAAATGGCCCGGCGGGGCGGTCCTCAGCGCATCTCCGGAGCGGTTCTTTCAAGTCGACGCGAAGGGCCAAGTCGAGACAAAACCTATTAAAGGAACGATCCGGCGGCACCAGGACCCCGCGCAAGACGCCGCTCTCGCGACGGAGCTCTTGAACAGCGAAAAAGACCGGGCCGAGAA
Organism: Beijerinckiaceae bacterium; assembly: GCA_031291515.1. Taxonomy (GTDB): domain Bacteria; phylum Pseudomonadota; class Alphaproteobacteria; order Rhizobiales; family Beijerinckiaceae; genus RH-AL1. The sequence continues at coordinate 11,101 of JARLIW010000249.1, forward strand.
CGTCATGATCGTGGATCTGCTGCGCAACGATCTGTCGCGCGTCTGCGAGCCCGGCAGCGTCACCGTGCCGAAGCTCTGCGATCTCGAGACCTATGAAACGGTCCACCAGCTCGTCAGCACCGTCCGCGGACAGCTTTCACCCGGATATACCGTGACCGACCTCATCCGCGCTTCCTTTCCGGGAGGCTCCATGACCGGGGCCCCGAAGATTCGCACGCTTCAGCTCATCGACCAGCTCGAGCGCCGTGCGCGTGGCATCTATTCCGGCGCCTTGGGTTGGATTGGCTATGACGGCGCGGCCGATCTCAGCATCGTCATCAGATCGATCGTCCAGACCAACAACCATTTGTCGATCGGCGTTGGCGGTGGCATCGTCGCGCAGTCGACCGCCGAGGGCGAATTCGAGGAGATGCTGTTGAAAGCAAAGGCCTCGATACGCGCCATCATGCTGGCTTCCACCGGCGATTTCGATGAAACGCGGCTTGTCCTCGAGGACCCGGGCAGCACGCCCTCGTCGCCTTGAGGCGTCCATAAAGGCAACGCCTTCCATGACTCCGATTTGGTTCAACGGCCGGCTCGTTGGCGAAAAAGAAGCCCGGATCGAACCGTCCGACCGGGGCTTCACCCTCGCGGACGGCATTTTCGAGACGATCCGGGTCGCGGACGATCGCCTGCTCTGGATCGGCGATCATCTCTCGCGATTGCGCTCCGGCGCGCAGACTCTCGGCATCCCGGTGCCTCTCGCCAATGCCGAAATCATCGAAGGACTGCGCGCGTTGATGAAAGCGAGCACGATGTCGGACTGTGCCCTACGTCTCAGTTTGACGCGGGGTCCGTCGGCAAAACGCGGGCTTTGGCCCGCGACCGAACCGGCAACACCAACCTTGGTTGCAACCATTGCCCCCTTCGCCGAGGCCCCGCCCGCGGATCTCGTCATCGCGAACTCGACCAGGCGAAACGAGCATTCACCGTTGTCGCATCTCAAATCGTTGAGCTACGGCGATAGCATCCTCGCAAAGCGCGAGGCGATCGAACGCGGCGCGACCGACGCGATCCTTCGCAACGGCCGTGGCGATCTTGCCTGCTGCACCGTTGGAAATCTCTTTCTCCAAATCGCGGAGCGCTGGACCACGCCGCAAGTGTCCGACGGCATTCTTCCCGGCTTGGCCCGCGCGCGCATTATTCAAATGACCGGAGCCGAAGAGCGAACAATTTCCGTCGACGAACTGAACCACGTCACGGCGGCTTTCATTACGAACAGCTTGCAGACGACGCCCGTCCTACGGTTGGAAGGCCGACAGCTGTCGCCATCTTCCCTGCGACTGGATAAAACGACCCTTTACAAGGATCGGGACGAAGCTCCCACGCAGAGATGGTAAGCCGCCGCCGCGCGATGAAGCAAACATCGTCAAATTTGCGCGGACAGCGCTTTTCGCGACGAACTATGCGCGGCACGCTATTTGCGTTTTTTGACGGAGCGTCGTATTCCTCACACGTAAAACGACGTTCTACCGGGAATTCCGATCGGCTCGATCTTGGCCGAATTTTGGATCCTGTTCCGTTGGGATACCGTCGATCGCGAAAACGAATATCGTAGGGGAGAGACATGAAGGGTGATGCCAAGGTTATCGAATATCTCAACAGGGGCCTTCGGAGCGAGCTGACGGCGATTAACCAATATTGGCTTCATTTCCGCATGTTGGACAATTGGGGTTACATCGATCTCGCGAAATACTGGCGCAAGGAATCGATCGAGGAAATGAACCACGCGGACCGGTTCGTCGATCGTATTTTGTTTCTCGAAGGCTTCCCGAATTTACAGGAACTCGATCCCTTGCGAATTGGTCAGACGGTGCAGGAGGTCATTGAAAGCGACCTCGCGTCGGAAATAGGCGCCCGTTCGCTCTATCTCGAAGCGGCTCAATACGCGGAATCGATCAATGATCGCGTGACGCGGATTCTGTTCGAAGACCTCGCGTCGGATGAGGAAGAGCACATCGACTTTCTCGAAACGCAACTCGGACTGATTCAGCAAATCGGCTTGCCACTATATGCCCAGCGCCACATTGGCGGCCTCGACAAGATCGAGCCGGAAAAATAGCCGGCACTTGATCTGCCGCTCTATGAAACAACCAACCGGCTTGCCTCTGCAAAGGAAACCGGTTGGTCGATACGCGCTTCAACCCATCGCTTGGGACTCGTGCGCCTCGGCAAGCGAGCGGGGCGTCGAGCCATAATAGCCGCGCGGCGGCTCAACTCGAGAGCAGGCCGCGTAGCGCGATTGGGTCCAGTTCGATTTTGTTTCTCCGTGGACTTGCTCGATAATCGCGCGGATCGAGCGCGCGCAGCGGCCGCACCGCGGACGACACCCTAAACAATGATAGACTTCAATCACGGTTCTGGCGCCGACGGGGTCAGCTTCCAAGGAAGCGCGAACCGCACCCTCCGATAAGACGTTACACGAACAAATAATCATGGCCCGCCGTTCGCCCCGCCGCCGATGATCTGAGATGATCAGCCTACGAGAAAGCAAGCGTCGTACCATCGCCGACGCCCGGATTTGAAGGTTTTCCGATCCGCCAATCGTCCGAGGCCGAAACATTCGCGAACCGTACCGGATATCAAGAATAACGGTTCGCGCGGGGAGTCTCGATCGATTCGACCCGTGGACGTTGCTCGAGGACGCGGGCGGTCTTGAATTAAGCGCCGGCCCCCGCCGGTACCGCATGGCGATGATCGGTCTGGCGACCGATAGGACAAGCGGGACCGCATTGCGTCGCGCACCCGGCGTGTATTTCCCCAAGCGCGCTATTGAGAATGGAGCGGATGGTCTGCGCGCAACGCCCGCATTTCGGGCTGCAACCCAGGCATTGATAGACCTGCGCGGCTGTACGGGGACAACCCGGACCAGGCGCCAGGCACGCGCGGACCTCGCCCTCAGACAAAATGTTACAAGAACAAACGATCATGGCGTTCTAATACACTTACGATAACAAGACCGCAATGCCTGTTTGACCTCCGCTAATAGATTAGAATGGTTCAAAATTCTAACAACGAACCCATCTCAACAAGGACTATTCTCCATCGCTCGGGCGATGACCAGTCTGTACGGTTAAGGTTGAACGATATTCGATGTCTCCGGGCAAGGAAGATGGCCAGCTTCGGCGGAAACATCGAATGACATCCCGCCCATGTTGTCGGAAGTCCTACAGCCGCAACGGGCATGTCCTAAAGCCAACGCGGCTTTGGCACGCCCGGCGACGCAAAAGGCGCCGGGCGCCTGAAATCATTCGTCCTGACGCGCGAAAATGACGGCACGCCATTTGCAATTTACTCCCGATCACGGTCACAAGTATGAGCGCGACGGTCAAACGGCCAATATTTTAACAAGATCGAGCCGCAAACGACGATACCCTAAATGATCGACAGTCTAAAAAACCGCGTTTTTCGACGCGGCAACGTCGCATAATAGGAAACTAGTCCTGAAAGAGGAAGAATCCAGGGTAAAAATGCCTCCGCCAGTTTGGATCTATTCTAATTCTAATGTTAGGTTCGGCAGTTGATCTGTCCCGCGCGCTACCTTACTGAGATCGGAAAAGAAGGCGTCTCCCCCGGTCGTGCTCGGTTCGAGCGGATCAATGCCAGCCACGCCGTCGCGCATGGATCACCCTTATGCTTGTCGCTTTTCTCATTATGCTCCGCGAAGGTATCGAAGCGTCCCTCATCGTCGGCATCATTGCGGGCTATTTGGCGCGGACGGGGCGCCGGCGTTTCCTCGGCGCGGTTTGGGCCGGGGTTCTCGCGGCCGCGGTGTTATGTCTCGCGCTCGGAATTGCGCTCGAAAAAGCCAGCACGGAATTTCCGCAAAGACAGCAGGAGCTCTTCGAGTCGATCGTTGCCTTTATAGCTGTCGGCGTTCTGACCTCGATGGTGTTTTGGATGAAGTCGGCGGCGCGCTCGATCAAGGCGCAACTGCACGATCAGATCGATGCCTCGCTTCAAACGAGTCGTGGTGGCGCGATAGCCCTCGTTCTCATGGCCTTCTTCGCGGTCGGCCGCGAGGGACTGGAATCGGTCTTCTTTCTTCTGGCGACATTCGAGCAAAGCACGGGGATCGGCGTGCCACTTGGCGCCATTCTCGGTCTCGTCGCGGCGGTGGCCTTTGGCTTGTTGATCTTTTACGGCGGCGTGCGCCTTAACATGCGAAAGTTCTTCCGCGTGACGGGGGCCTTCATCGTCATCGTCGCCGCGGGCCTTCTCGCCGGTGGCCTACGCTCCCTGCACGAAGCGGGTGTTTGGAACGGCCTTCAACAGATTGTCGCGGATTGGAGCGCGGTTCTGCCAAAGGACGATGCGCTTGGCACCGTCTTGGCGGGGCTGTTCGGCTACAACGACATGCCAACATTGGGCGAAGCGCTGATCTATTTGGCCTATCTGATTCCCGCGCTGATCTTTTTCCTCATGCCTGCCCGCTCTGGTCTCCCGGTCCCCGAGCACGCCTGACCGACCTATCGTTGCGTTCAAAACCAAAGAGAAGCCCAACCATGCGCCTGTCGCCCGCCACCGCGTTCCTTACCGCTTCGCTTTCTGGGTTGAGCATCGTCACGATTCCAGCTTGGAGCGCTCCGGGGACCGACGCACCGCAAGACGTCATCGTCACGATCGGCGACAAGGGCTGCGTCCCGATGGAATTGACCGCGCCGCCATCAAAGGTCAGCTTCAAAATCAAAAACGAGAGCAAGCGCGCGGTCGAGTGGGAAATCCTCAAAGGTCAAAGCGTCATCGAAGAACGCGAGAACATTTTGCCCGGATTCGTCTCGACCCTGACGGCGAAGCTCGAGCCGGGCGACTATGAAATGACCTGCGGTCTGCTCAGCAACCCCAAGGGCAAGCTCACCGTCAAAGCAGCAACGACCGTCGAGGACAAACCGAAGCGACATGATTTTGGTCCCGAGATCGTGGCCTATAAGGCCTATGTCACCGACGAAGCCGAACAATTGGCGACCAAGACCCGAACGCTCGTCGATGCAATCAAGGCGGGCAAACTCGAGGAGGCCCAAAAAGCCTATGCGCCCGCGCATTTCCATTACGAGCGGATCGAGCCCGTGGCGGAAGTTTTCAACGATCTCGATAAGAGCATGGATTCGCGCGCGGACGATTACGAAAACAAGGAAAAGGATCCAAACTTCGCCGGGTTTCATCGGCTCGAGTTCGGCTTGTTTTCAGAAAAATCCACCGGTGGCCTCAAGGACTATGCGGACCGGTTGTTGAAGGATACGCTCGACCTCAAGGGCCGCGTGGCTTCGCTCGACATCACGCCGAAAATTCTTGCCGGTGGCGCCGCCGAACTGATCGAGGAAGTCGCGGCGAAGAAAATCAGCGGCGAGGAAGACCGCTATTCCAAGACCGATCTCTGGGATTTCCAGGCCAATGTCGATGGCGCGCAAAAGATCGTCGCCCTGCTCCGCCAGGACATCACCGCGCGCGATCCCGCGCTGGTTGCGCAGATCGATGCGAACTTTGCAAAAGTCGATTCGAAGCTGGCCAAATACAAGAATGGCGACGACGGCTTCGAGAGCTACGATAGTTTGACGCCGGAAGACCAAAAGGCGCTCAAAGGTCCGATCACGGCATTGGCCGAGGATCTTTCAAAACTGCGTGGCACGCTTGGAGTCGACTAATTTTAAACGTACCGGCATCCGTGGAGATCGAGGTTATGCGTAAGACGAGCGAGCATCCAGACACGGCCGCGCAATCGGCCCCGTCTCCGGAGGGACCATCGCGTCGCGCCCTCATTATTGGCGCTGGACTTGCTGGTGGCGCCACGGTGCTGAAGGCGGGGGATGCCGCCGCGGTTCAGACATCCGGCGCCGTCGGACCTGCGCCTCGCGACGACGACAGCACTCTCGATGCGCAGCCGTTTTACGGCGACCACCAGTCTGGAATTCTCAATCCCCAGCCGCCGTCCGCCATCATCGTGTCTTTCGATGTGCTCGCGACCGACCGCGCCGGGCTACAGCTTTTGTTCCAAGATTTGACCAAGCGGATCGCGTTTCTGACAAAAGGCGGAGAAATTCCGGTGGCCGACCCGCTCATGCCCCCGCCAGATTCCGGGATCCTCGGCCCCGACGCAAGGCCCGACAACCTCACCATGACGGTGGCGCTCGGGGCCTCGCTGTTCGATGATCGGTTTGGACTCGCCGCGCTGAAGCCGAAACAGCTCGCGCCGATGGAACGTTTTTCCAACGATTCGCTCGATGCCAAATTCTGCCACGGCGATCTTTTGATCCAGTTCTGCGCGAACACGGCCGAAACCAATGTTCACGCTTTGCGCGACATCCTCAAAAACACCCCCGCGCTCTTGGCGATTCGATGGAAAATGGATGGCTTTCTGCCGCCCAATACGTTGAAAAAAGCCGGCCGGGAAACGAACCGCAATCTGATGGGGTTTAAAGACGGAACCGCGAATCTCGACACGCAAGATACGAACGTAATGAATGAAATGGTCTGGGTTGGTCCTCGCTCGGACGAGCCCGCATGGACGCATGGCGGGAGCTACCAGGTCGTTCGCCTCATCCGCATGACGGCCGAGCGGTGGGATCGCACGCCTCTTGGCGAGCAGCAAAAGATCTTTGGTCGGGATAAGGCGAGCGGCGCGCCGCTCGGCATGAAAAATGAACGCGATATCCCGAATTATACCGATACCGCGCAAGGCCTTTCGATCCCGAGGGACGCGCATATCCGGCTCGCCAACCCACGAACGCCCGCGACCCAGGCCAATCTCATATTACGCCGGCCGTTCAATTTCTCGCGCGAACTCACCGCGGCCGGTCAACTCGACATGGGTCTCCTGTTCATTTGTTACCAGGCCAATCTCGATGCCGGATTTCGTACCGTGCAGGCCCGGCTCAATGGCGAGCCTCTCGAGGAATATATCAAACCGTTCGGCGGCGGCTATTTCTTCGCGCTGCCCGGTGTCCGCGACGCATCGAGCTACCTCGCCAAGGACCTGATCGAGCGAAGCCCGGCCTGATCGTGGTTCCGCCTGACAACGTATCACTGGGGTCAACCCCGGCGTCGCTTCCTCTTGTGGCAAATGCCCTTCGCCTGCACTATGGTCTCGCATTCGAAGGAGCTGGTCGATGAGCGTCGTCGAATCAAATCCGGCGGCTTCCAAGCCGCGGCCATTCGCGGAATTCGCGTCCTCGATTCGCGCGCAATCCGAACTTCGCGCGGCAATCACGGCGCATGACCGGGCCCCCGAGCAGCAACGGGTGGCCGCGCTCGCCGTGCAAGCCGCCCTTCCAACGGAGATGACGACACGCGTTCAAGCGATGGCGCGCGCGCTCGTCGAGACGCTTCGGGCGAAAGAGACACGCGGCGCCTTGGACGGATTGGTGCGCGAATACGACCTCTCCAGCCAGGAAGGCGTCGCGCTGATGTGTCTGGCGGAGGCGCTGCTGCGCATTCCGGATCGCGCCACGCGCGACGCGTTGATCCGCGACAAGATCAGCACCGGCGATTGGCGCGGCCATCTTGGCCATTCGCCCTCGCTGTTCGTCAATGCCGCGACCTGGGGGCTCGCCGTCGCGAGCAAATTGACGGAAACCACGAGCGAAACCGGCCTTGGCACGGCGCTCTCCCGCTTGATCGCGCGAGGCGGCGAGCCGGTGATCCGCAAAGGCGTCGATATCGCCATGCGCATGATGGGGGAGAAGTTCGTCATGGGACGAACGATTGCGGAAGCTCTCGCCAACGCCCGGCGGCTCGAAACCAAAGGTTTCCGCTACTCCTACGATATGCTCGGCGAGGCCGCGACCACCGGCGCCGACGCCGATCGTTATTACCGCGACTACGAGCTCGCGATTCATGCGATCGGCAGTGCTTCCGCCGGGCTCGGGATTTTTGAGGGACCGGGCATCTCGATCAAGCTTTCCGCGCTGCACCCCCGCTATGTCAGGCCACAGCGGGACCGCGTGATGCGCGAGCTGCTTCCGCGGCTGACGGCGCTCGCCCGGCTCGCGCGCCACTACGACATCGGGCTCAACATCGATGCCGAGGAGGCGGATCGGCTGGAGCTCTCGCTCGACCTTCTCGAACAGCTTTGCTTCGATCCCGGCTTGATCGGCTGGAACGGCATCGGCTTCGTGGTCCAAGCGTACCAGAAACGGGCCGCTTTCGTGTTGGACTGGATCATCGATCTCGGGCGGCGCAGCGGTCACCGTCTCATGATCCGGCTGGTCAAGGGCGCCTATTGGGACAGCGAGATCAAGCGCGCCCAGGTCGACGGGCTCGACGGCTTCCCGGTTTTTACCCGCAAAATCCACACGGACGTTTCCTATCTGGCCTGCGCGCGCAAGCTGCTGGCGGCGGCCGATGCCGTCTTCCCGCAATTCGCCACGCACAACGCCCACACCTTGGCGGCGGTCCACGCCATGGCGGGTCCCCACTTCCACAATGGGCAATATGAGTTCCAATGTCTGCACGGCATGGGCGAACCGCTTTACGAAGAGGTGGTCGGCCCCGCCAAGCTGGACCGGCCCTGCCGTATCTACGCACCCGTCGGCACGCACGAGACATTGCTTGCCTACCTCGTCAGGCGTTTGCTCGAAAATGGGGCCAACTCCTCCTTCGTGAACCAAATCCAGGACCCGGCGGTGACCATCGACGAACTGGTGGCCGATCCGGTGGCGCGGGTCTTGGCGCACCAGCCTCCCGGCGCGCCGCACGAACGCATCGTTCACCCCCGCGATCTCTTCGCGCCAAGACGCCGCAATTCGGCGGGGCTCGACCTTGGCAACGAGCAGACCTTGGCCCTGCTCGCGTCCGCCCTCCGACACAGCGCGTCTCGGGATTGGCGGGCTGTTCCATCGGACGGGACCAGCGCTCCGGCGCGCGAGATCCGCAATCCCGCCGACCATCGCGACATCGTGGGCCAGGTCGTCGAAGCGACGCCCGCGCAAATCGACGCCGCCTTGACCCTCGCGGCCAAGGCAGCCGCGGGCTGGCAGGCGACGCCGCCGGCGGACCGCGCCGCCTGTCTGCTGCGCGCGGCGGATCTGCTGGAAGCTCGCATGCCGGCGTTGCTCGGGCTGATCGTCCGCGAAGCGGGCAAGTCGCTGGCCAATGCCATCGCCGAGGTCCGCGAGGCGGTGGACTTCCTGCGCTATTACGGAACCGAAGTGGCGACGCGGTTCGATACAACGACCCATAGGGCGTTGGGCGCGGTCACCTGCATATCGCCGTGGAATTTCCCGCTCGCGATTTTTACCGGGCAGATCGCGGCGGCGCTGGCCGCGGGGAACACGGTGCTCGCCAAACCAGCGGAGGAGACACCGCTCATCGCGGCCCAGGCCGTTGCGCTCCTGCACGAGGCCGGCATCCCAGAAAACGTCCTGCATCTCTTGCCAGGACACGGCAGCGTGGGGGCTCGCCTCGTGGCCGATCCACGCACGCGCGGCGTCGTCTTCACGGGATCCACGGAGGTTGCCCGCCTGATCCAGCGGGAACTGAGCGAGCGGCTGAATCCCGACGGCAGCCCCGTCCCGCTCATTGCCGAGACCGGCGGCCAAAACGCGCTCGTGGTGGATTCCTCGGCCTTGGCGGAACAAGTCGTGGCCGACGTGCTGATATCCGCCTTTGACAGCGCGGGACAGCGATGTTCCGCGCTGCGGATCCTGTGCTTGCAGGAGGACATCGCGGAGCGCACCCTGACAATGCTGCGCGGCGCGCTCGCCGAACTGACGGTCGGCAACCCGGATCGCCTGTCCACCGACATCGGTCCGGTGATCACGGCGCGGGCGCGGGACGCCATCGCGGCGCATATCCGCGCCATGCGCGAACGCGGCTTTCCCGTTCATCAGCTGCCGCTGACCGAGGCGTGCGACCACGGGACCTTCGTCGCCCCGGCCATCATCGAACTTCCAAGCCTTGCCGCGCTCGAGCGGGAAGTGTTTGGTCCGGTCCTGCATGTGCTGCGTTACCGCCGCGACGGTCTGGATACGTTATTGAGCGATATCAACGCGACGGGCTATGGCCTGACCTTCGGCGTCCATTCTCGCATCGACGAAACGATCGCTCGGGTGACCGCGAAAGCTAAGGCCGGCAACATCTATGTCAACCGCAACCTGATCGGCGCCGTCGTTGGCGCGCAGCCGTTCGGCGGCCACGGTCTATCCGGCACGGGCCCCAAGGCCGGAGGTCCGCTCTACGTGCGGCGTCTTCTCGCAATACGCCCCGTCGAAACAGGATTGAACACAAACCTTATCCGCGAGGCCGCGCGGATTTGGGCGGACTGGCTTATTCAGACCGGCCAAAAGGACGCGGCCACCCGATTGGCGCCGGAATTTGCCTCGACCCCCTTCGGCGTTGCGATCGCGCTTTCCGGCCCCACTGGCGAGCGCAACACCTACAGCACCGAGGCGCGAGGTGTGGTGCTTTGCATCGCGTCGAACCAAGATGAACTAGTTCATCAGATTGGCGTGGCGCTTGTGACCGGAAATCGCGCGTTGGTCGCCGTCGGCGCCCTTTCGAGTCCGCAGCTTCTGCCCACGTCGTTGTCCACGTGGATAACGGAGACACCCAGTCCAGACGACAACGAATTCCAGGCGGTCTTGTTCCACGGCAGTCGGCCCGGTCTCCAGGCCCTGAACCGAACGATTGCAGCCAGAACCGGCCCGATCATTCAGATCCACGTCCCACAACCGAACGGCCGCTACCCACTCGAAGCGCTTGTGCAGGAACGTTCCGTTAGCACAAACACGGCGGCGGCCGGCGGCAACGCCAATCTCTTGATGATCGGATGAATGCCATCGGAACGACCATTCGCGAGCTCCCACGCGAAGTTGCGCCCATGTAAAAGGGGATCGCCGCCGCTCCACTCCAGGCTCTCGGCCAGTCACGACTGGACCAGCCGCATGCCACGGTCAAGACCGGCGATTGGGGACATTGACCATCGGGAAATCAAGGCAAATCCGCGTTTAGAAATCCGATCGTGCGTATTCACGGACCACAGAGAATAAAAACAGGGCCTTAGAATCGCTCCGCTTTCGCTTGCGGAGGCCAAATCGCCAGTATGCGGCCCGATCTCGAGGGGTAATAACGGAAACAAAATTCGTCTAATACGAGAACAACAAGTGAATTATCCCACCGACAGCCCACAACGTGACCACATGATCTAAATCGCCACCGAATCATCATTCATTTCGTAGTATTTTTAATAACTTAAAATCATATACTCAAGTTTACGGCCACGCTTATTGCACCAAAAGCGATCTATTTCGAACATATTGGGTTGACGGCAAATTTTAGTGACCTATATTTGTGCGTGACGCACCAAAATGCGTCACTTCGCAACAAAAGGAGTGCAGTGCATGTCGCATGATTTCGACACGATACGTGAACTCAATCCTTCGGAACTCGATCAAGTCGGCGGTGGCCTTTCCGTCGGTGTTGGCGTGACCGTAAATGCGAGTCAGGAACTCGGCGCCGTTTCCGGTCTTGTCGGCCAAGTCGGCAGCCTGGTAACCGGCCTCGTGGGAGGCGCCACGGGCACGGCTGGCGGCCTGGCGGGCGGCCTTCTCGGAATTCTGTAAAGAGCGCGTGGGCGGCGGCTGGCATGGCCGCCGCCGCCTTTTCGTGAATGAACAACAGCGGAACGGTGCCAAGCCATGACGCCTTCGCGTTTGTTCCGGCGCCAAGTCGCCGATGCCCGAAGGGACAATTGGCTTGGCCAGGCTCAGCTTGTTCAACCGATGCCGGTTCGCCTGATCGTTTGGACATGTGTGGGCTTCGTTGGCGCGGCCGTGGCATTCACCGCTTTTGGAACCTACACGCGTCGTGTCCACGCCGAAGGCGTGCTGTCACCGAATAGCGGCTTGATGACACTGACGAGTCCGCGAGCCGGCCGAGTGGGAAGCTCAGCCGTTCGCGAAGGCGACCGAGTCGAGAAAGGCCAGCTTCTCTATACGATCGATGTCGATGCGGTCTCCGCGAGTGGCCCGACACAGGCCCGGATCATCACGCAACTCAGCCGTCAAAAAGAAAGCGTCGAGCGGGAACGAGCCGCGCGCGCCGCCTTGGCCGTCATCGAAAAAAAGTCGCTCCAGGAGCAACTCGACAATAGCCTTCGGCAAAGTCGTGAATTCGCGGAACAAATCTCGCTGCAATCGAAGCTCGAAGGGCCGGTCAAGGATCGCACCGACGAACTCTCCAACGCCGTGGGCAAGGGCTTGGCGCGCGCTTCCGATTTCCAAAATCAAAATTATTTGTATCTCCAGGCCAACACCCAGCTCGCCCAATTCAAGCAAGCCAGTCTGCAACTCGACGGCAAGATCGGCGATCTTCGATCACAAATCGAAGAATTTGACGACAAGCTCGCGCGCGATTTGGCCGAGTTCGATCGATCGGCCGCGCGGCTCGACCAGCAAATCGCTGAAAGCGAAGCCCAGCGAGCCATCGAGATTCGCGCGCCGGAACGTGGCATTCTCACCTCGATCCAGGTTCATGCGGGACAACAGATCGCAACCGGAGGAGCCTTGCTTACGCTGCTTCCAAGCGCCGGACGGTTGCAGGCAAACCTTTACGTCGATAGTTCCGCGATCGGATTCGTCGAGAAGGGCGAGGCGGTGATGTTGCGGTACGCGGCATTTCCATTCCAGCGCTTTGGCCTCTATCGCGGAAGCGTCGTCGAAGTGACCCATGCGCCCCTTGATGCCCCCGGACAACCCACTCCGGGCGGCACCGAGTCGAAATCCGTCATTCCTGGCGGCGCTGGGATTTACAGGATTATCGTGCGGCCCGATCGGGATCAAATCATCGCGTATGGCGAAGCCAAAAGCCTCGAAGCGGGCATGCGCGTCGAAGCGGATATCGCGTTGGAAAAGAGGCCGATTTATCGCTGGCTCCTCGACCCCGTCTCGCACCTTCGACATAGCGCGGCCCTCGTCACCGGAGGTCCACGTTGAGCCTGAGCGAAAAACTGCAATTCGGCTTCGGCCGAAGGCTTCCCGTCATCCTTCAAGCGGAAGCGGCGGAATGCGGTCTGGCCTGTCTTGCCATGGTCATCGGCTATTATGGGGGCCATGTCGATCTTGCCGGGTTACGGCGGCGTCACGTCCTCTCGCTGAAGGGAATGACCCTGCGCAATCTGATCGACTTCGCGGGCCAGATGAATATGGCGACACGGGCCGTGCGCGTCGAACTCAATGATCTCGCGCGGCTGCGGACGCCGTCCATCCTCCACTGGAATATGAATCACTTCGTCGTCCTCGAACGGGTCGGAGCACGGGCGATCGTGATCCACGATCCGGCCCGGGGCCGCCGGCGCCTTTCGTACGACGAGGCATCGCGGGAGTTTACCGGCGTGGCGTTGGAGCTCAATCCGGCCACGGAGTTTACGCGCGCGAGCCCGCCGCCCGGGCTGCGATTGACCGATCTGTTTCACAATATCGCGGGGATCGGCGCCGCTCTTACGCAGGTCCTAATTCTTTCGCTCGGCATCGAACTCGTCGCGCTCCTCCTTCCGATCGCATCGCAAATCGTTATCGACGAAGTGATCGTCAATGCGGATCGGGACCTTCTCATTGTCGTCGCCACGGGGCTCGCGCTTCTGCTGTTCGTTCAGCTCGCTCTCGGCGCGGCACGGACCTGGACCGTCATGCTGATTGGGGCCAAGCTGAATTTGCAATGGAACAGCAGCGTTTTCGATCATCTAACCCGTTTGCCTCTCGACTATTTCGAGAAGCGCCACGTCGGCGATGTGATCTCGCGGTTTGGCTCCTTGGCGACGATCCAAAAGGCGCTGACGACAGATTTGGTGCAGGCCATTCTCGACGGAATTATGTCGATCGGAATGCTCGCGATGCTGACCATCTATGGCGGCTGGTTCAGCCTGGTCGTCGTCGCCTCGACGGTCCTCAATTCCATACTCCGGATCGCGGCCTACAAGTCCTATCGCGAGAATACCGAGGAGGCAATCGCGGCGGAAGCGCGGCAACAGAGCCATTTCATCGAAACGATACGAGGCATGGCCAGCGTCAAGCTGCTCGGCCTTCGCGAGCGCCGCCTGAGCGCGTGGATGAATCAATTTGTCGATGCTCTAAATGCACGGTTGCGCCTGCAACGGGCGGATCTCGTATTCAACCGCGCCAACGAATTTCTTTCGGGCGCCGATCGTCTGCTTCTACTCGTTCTTGGCGCGAACGCGGCGATTCACCTCTCGATGTCGCTCGGAATGCTCGTTGCCTTCCTCGCTTATCGCGATCAGTTCTCGCAACGAATCGCGAATCTGATCAGCTCGGGATTCCAGTTGCGGATGCTCAATGTCCAAACCGCCCGTCTCGCTGATATTGTGATGAACGATCCCGAGCCCGCGGCGGCGCCCGGAGCCCGCCCGGCATCCCCGCCACCCGCGAAAGACAAGGGTTCGAATCTTCCGATGGCGCCAGCACCGCCATCCACTGGCGCTCTCATGGCCACGGGGCTCTCCGCGCGTTACGGCGCGAGCGAACCCTGGATTTTCCGCGAAGTGACGCTCACCGTTCCCGCGGGCGCATGCTTCGCGATTTCGGGGCCATCGGGTTGCGGTAAAACGACGTTGCTGAAAAGCCTGATGGGCCTGCAACCGTTGTCGGATGGGTCGATCTTCATGGATGGCCGGGACATCCGACTGATCGGCGCGGAAAGTTACCGCGGCCGGATTGCTGGCGTCATGCAGAACGATGGCCTGTTCGCGGGTTCGATCGCCGAGAACATCGCCTGTTTCGACGACCATCCCGACCCCGGTTGGATTCAGGAATGCGCCGCGCGCGCCGCAATTTTGGACGACATTCGCAAGACGCCGATGGGATTTGAGACATTGGTCGGCGACATGGGCAGCACATTGTCCGGCGGCCAAAAGCAACGCGTGATCCTCGCCCGGGCTCTCTATCGGAGGCCCGAGATCCTATTTCTCGACGAAGCGACGAGCCATCTCGACGAGCCGACCGAAGCCAAGATCGCGGATGCGCTTCGCGATTGTTCGATGACGCGGATCATCATTTCGCATCGTCCCGCGACGATCGCCAATTCGGACGATGTGCTATTTCTTGGGGAAGCACGCTGACGAGCGCGAACATTAGAAGGACCGAGAAGCATTTACCACTTGGGCGGAATCACCAGTGGTAAGAGGGTTACGTGCTCTGCCTTGTGCCGCTTCCGGCGTCCTCCCGAACCCAAAACCTTTTGCTTTTGTGTGAGCTTGGCCTGCTGAAAACGCGGCGCGATGCATTCCTGCCCGGTCCTCTCGCCCACCGATCCGGATCCGAAGGTCGAAATCGGATTCATGGCTTCTGTTGAGACACAGACGGACCACCGTCCAAAAGCGGATACACCCTGGACACGATAGACCCCAAACAAATGAGCGCCACCAGCAGCTTAAGTAGGTTCGCCAGTCGAGCTTCAGGACAAAATCGATCGATGATCCAAAACAAGATCGCACCAACGACGATGGTAATCAGGATTCCAATTAAGAGTGTGATCGTGAACACAATAATCTCCCAAACGTAGCGCTAAGTTGTTTCAACGCGCGTCGCCGCTTTTTGTTGCCAAGCGGAACCCCGACCCCAAATGCGCGGTCGAGGCGCGGTGATCGCGGCTGGGAGACGCTCATCGAGTGTCGGCGACGCGTCTGATGCCCAAACAAGGTTGCGACCCTCGGCGGTCCACCGTCACGGCAAGTCGACAAAGCGCGCATCCCCTGGCCAAACCGAGCGGGCCTCTCCATGACGACTAACCTGCCCGACACCTCCGGCGCCGCCTGCCGGCGCTTTATCGCGGCAAGGCGGCTATGCCTGTCGGGGTTGTCCAAGCCATCCTCGATCGGATCATATCAATTCAGCACCGCGATATCGAATTCGCTCGCGGCCATGGCGAGCAACGATACCATATCGCACTGATAGGAGACCCGGCGGCCCGTGGCGGACTGACGTGAATAGCCCATGCGGAAGAACTGCCGACGTCCGACAAATGGGCGGCCCCGTCCAAATTAACGGTGGTTTGACATCCGATCAATCATCCGCCCCGAAACAACTACTTTTCTCATCAATTTTTGGCTCGGCCTGGGTTTGGTATCTTAGAGTTACTATAATTCTAATCTAGCGGATTAGCCTTGACAATGACTCGGTCTCCGGCTCTAGCGAAGATACTGATCTTTTCGTGACAACTTCATTCGATGCGACATATCGAGTCCGATAGCGGCTGCCAGCCCGCCGCGGACGCGAGCATCCCACCCGTGCGAACTTCCAAGGGGACGGCGGATCATGATCGACGAGTTGAATGGCCGCATGATCGCGAGCCAATTATTAATCACCGGGCTGATTGCGCGGGTCGCAAATCAAACGCCGAACCCGGTTTCGTTTTTGTCGGATTTTCGCGACGAAATTCTGGCCGTGACCGCGCAAATTCGGATCGCGGGCTCGAGCGACGCGTCGCGAACGCGCGACATCGCGCGTGAAGCGATCGACGAACTTTTTTCCCTCATGAAGGGTCCAAGCCACGACTAAAGCGATCTTAATTTTCAGCCGCGGTCGTCCCGCCGAAAGCAATCTGTAATTATTCTAAATACAAACTGCGGCATGTGCCCGAGAGTTTTTTAGAACTGTTCTATATTTCTACATTTGATCTATTATAATGTGCTCACGGAGAGTTGACGCCCGCGATTTTATTGTGGCAAATCCACGAAATCGAAGAGGCCGACTTTGAAAATCGGCGAGAATGCATCTTGGGGGCGTCATGAGTTTAGTTCTTGTTCCACAATCGCTGAGATTTCGAAATTCAGCTTGGTTGGCGGACAGTTTCGGCGACTTCGAAGTCCCCTTCACGTTGACGGCGGCCTGCGCCATTGCCGCGGGATCAATCGGGCATGCGGAAGCCCAGCAAGCGTCCTCCGCGCTGCCAGCGGTGACGGTCGACGCGCCGGCTAACCGGCCAAGCGTTGCGCCCAAACCATCCGAAGCCCAGATCAAAGCACGCAACGCCTTGCGTCGCAAAGTCCGGCAGACCCGCGCCGCGCAGAATGTCCCGGTTTCCGGACCAAAATCATCAACGCCGGATCTTCCCGTCTTGGCTCGTCCGGGAGCCAACCCCTATGCGGACCCAGCCGCGCCTTACAAGGCCGACCGTTTGTCATCGAACAAGTTTACGGAACCGCTTCTCAACACCCCCAAAACCGTCACCGTTCTGACGAAAGAAGTGCTCGAGGACAAAAATGCGACATCGATGCGCGAAATCGGGCGCACGACGGCGGGCGTCACCTTGGGGAGCGGAGAAGGCGGCAACGCGTTTGGCGATCGCTTTTTCATCCGCGGATTCGACGCGCGCAACGATATTTTCGTCGATGGCGTGCGGGATCCGGGCGTCAGTATCCGTGAGAATTTCTTTACGGAACAGGTCGAGATTTTGCGAGGTCCGGCGTCCTCCTTCTCGGGGCGAGGCACGACCGGCGGCGCGATCAATATCGTGACCAAGAAGGCGAGCGACCAAGACTTCAACGAAATCGAAACGACGTTGGGAAGCGATCAGACGAAACGTGTCACGATTGACGTCAACAAGGCGATCAGTCCGATCTTGGACGTCCGTGTCAATGGCATGTTCCAGGACGCGGACGTTGCGGGGCGCAATTTTACCACGGACGACCGCAATGGAATCGCGGGCGCCTTGGCGTTTAGGCCCGGCTCCAATTTCACCCTGACGGCTGATTATGCCCACAGCTATCTGAGCGGCCTTCCAGACTTCGGTGTTCCCTATGATCTCAGCACCCACCGACCCGCGACGGAGGGCGTTGTTCCGCGGGATACGTATTACGGCATTATCAACCGCGACTTCACCAAGACGACACAGAACCTCGGGACGCTCGATGGCGAATATAAGGTCAACGACTGGCTGACGCTCGAGAACAAAGCCCGCCAAGGATATTCCGTTCTGAATTATATCGGGACGATTCCAGAGAATCCGAGCGGGGCCTATGCGGCTTTCGCATCGACAGCCACAAACTTCCAGGGGCTCACGGAACTCAACGCGCAGAGCCGGTTCGAGACCTCCGCCGTGCTTGCCGATCAGACCGAGGCCATCGCAAAGTTCGACACCGGCCCGGTTCGACATACCGCCGTTTTCGGGACCGAATTCTCGGGCGAGCGCATCAGTATCAATAGCTACACCGGCCTGACCTCGGAGACCGTCGGTTCGTCATTCACATCGACCGGTTCGGTGGTCACGAGTATTTTCGATCCGACGAACTACGAGCCCGGATACACGGGGGCGACTCTCGGTGGCAATCCGCAGATTTACCACGTGAGCACCAAAGCGGTTTATTTGATGGATACCGCGAATTGGGATGATCGCTTGATCTTCAATTGGGGCGTCCGTTTTGACGACTATGGGATCACGTCGAAGAACAACACGAGTTCGGTGACGGCAAATGACAGTCTCGTGAATTACAATCTGGGCCTGGTCTATAAGCCGATCCCGATCGGCAGCCTTTACGTTGCCTATGCAACCGCGTCCGACCCGGTCGGCGATGAGCTCGACGCGACGGCGAGCTCATACGGCGGTCTCAGTCCAACCCAAAACATATCCCAGATTTACGGCCCTATCCGGAGCCAATCGATCGAGGCCGGCACGAAATGGGAGCTATTCGATCGGCATTTGCTCGCGACCGCCGCCGCCTTTCAAACAGATGTGGAGAACGCGCGCGAATCGACGCCAGCCGGTCTGCCAGGCTATCCCGTTTCAAACACAGTCGTCGCGGGCGCCGCATACCGTGTTCAAGGTCTTGATTTCGAAATCGCCGGAAAGATCACCGACAAATGGAGCGTGATGGGCGGCGTTGTCCTCATGAAGTCGGACATCACACAATCCGTCGTGCCCCATAATATCGGTCTGCAGCTCGCCAATATCGCCCATCAGTCTTTCACCTTGCTTTCCAAATATGAAATTACGCCTTGGCTGGAAATGGGAGGCCAGGCGGTCTGGAGATCGGAGGTCTACGGGGGATCGCTGCTCGCGGCGAATGGCGGCGTCGCTTATAATGCAACGCCGGTGCCCACCGTACTGCCCTCGTTCTGGCGGTTCGATGCGTTCGCGGAATCGAAGATAGGTCCCTACTCGACCCTCAAACTTTACGCGGCGAATATCTTCAACAGAACCTATTACGATTCGATCTATCAAAGTGGGGCGCCATTCATCCGCGTCGCGCCGGGACGCAGCGTATCCTTGATCGCAACCGTAAAATTCTGATCGGAGTCCCAATGCTGGTTTGTATTCCCAACATATTGAGCAAGTCCGAGGTTGCGTCGTTTCGCGCGGTCATGGACAAGGCCACGTGGGAGGACGGACGCTCCACGGCTGGAGCTCAGTCCGCGCTCGTCAAGGCAAATGAACAATTGCCGCCAGATTGCGAAATCGCCCGGACGTTGGGCGACCGCATCATTACCGCTCTCGCGGCCAACTCGCTTTTTCGGGCGGCCGCGATTCCCTTTCGGATTTTTCCGCCGCTGTTCAATCGATATGGAGCGGGGCAAAAATTTGGCGTCCACATCGATAATGCCATACGCGGCGACCATCTGACTGGCATGCGGATTCGCACCGATCTTTCCGTGACGTTGTTTCTCTCGGAGCCGGAAGAATACGAAGGAGGCGAACTCGTCATCGAGGACTACTACGGGTCGCAGCGCATCAAACTCCCGGCCGGCGATCTCGTGCTTTATCCCGCGACGAGCCTTCATATGGTCACGCCCGTAACGAGCGGCCGGCGAGTCGCCTCTTTTCTATGGCTGCAAAGCATGATCCGCGACGCGCAGGCCCGCAGCATGATCTTCGATCTCGATAGCGCGATCCAGGGGCTTGCCGATCGGCACGGGCAAGACGACCGCGAAGTCGTCAAACTCACCGGTGTGTATCACAACCTTATCCGGCACTGGGCAGAGCTATGAAACACGCAATCGATTGGCTCCGCATCCTTGCGGTCATCATTCCAGCCACGGTGGTCTTGCCCGCGGCAACGCGTGGTCAAGACATACGTCCCGCTATTTCGAGCGTGCCGGCCAAACCGAGCCAGGCGGGCGCGGCGCCGCTATCGGACCGGCCGACGGCATCCCTTCAATCCATCGGCGCGCCCAGTCCCGCCGTTCCCCTCGCCGCGCCGAATGCGACGCAACACGGTACGCTAGATGGGCCTGTCCTCCATGAACTCTCGCCTTGGTCCATGTTTCTTGCCGCGGATGCCATCGTCAAAGGCGTCATGGTTGGCTTGATGCTCGCATCGATCGCGACATGGACGGTCTTTGCGGGAAAATCCGTGGAACTGGCGGTTGCCCGGCGCGGTCTAAGCAAAGCGCTCGCCCGGTTCGAGCGCGCAAAGAGTCTTCCGGAAGCCAAAATCGCCGCGGGTGTCCGGTCTGGATTCCTGCCGCGCCTCGTTGTGGCGGCGACCGAAGAGCTGGAGTTGTCGGGCTTCGCGTCGGCGCCTTCCGGCATTAAGGAACGCGCTCAATCCCGCTTCGCCGATCTCATCCGCGCGGAAACACAAGCGATGCGCCGCGGCATGGGTTTGCTTGCGACGATCGGCGCGACCGCGCCATTCGTCGGGCTGTTTGGCACCGTCTGGGGCATCATGAATAGTTTCATCGGAATTTCAAAAGCGCAGACGACCAATCTCGCCGTCGTGGCGCCAGGCATCGCCGAGGCCCTGCTCGCCACAGCGATCGGTCTCGTCGCCGCGATTCCAGCTGTCATCATCTATAACCATTTTTCGCGCGCGACCCGAAGTTACCAGCTTCTCGTCAACCAGGCCGCGGGTGCCGCGGGCCGGCTCTTGTCGCGGGAACTCGATCGTGACCGCCCGGCCAAAGCCGCGCGATTGGCGGAATGAACCATGGGCGCCGGACTGAATGACCTTGATGACGACGACTTCGGGGAAACACACGACATCAATGTCACGCCGTTTATCGACGTGATCCTCGTTCTGCTGATCATTTTCATGGTCGCGGCCCCCCTTTCGACCGTGGACCTTCCGGTCGATCTTCCGGTCTCGACGGCGGTGCCACAAAAGAAACCGGATAAGCCCACTTATGTCACCATAAGGGCCGATCTATCCGTGGCGATCGGTGAGAACCCTTTGAAGCGAAAC
>JARLIW010000250.1 GCA_031291515.1 Beijerinckiaceae bacterium
GGCGACGTGTACCAACAGAACGACCAGTCCGGCAACATTGTCTACAACACGGCCGGAACCGGCTCCGCTGGCAAGATCGAATCCGACAATCTCGAAGGATCGACGGTCGATCTCGCGACGCAGTTGACGAATATGATCGTCGCGCAATCGTCCTACGAAGCCAATTCGAAAGTGCTGCAAACCGTGGCCGATCTGCTGTCGAAACTCAATCAGATCCAGACCTCGTAGGATCGGCGGCGAAAGCCCGCTCGGTTTAAGAGGAGCGGTTTTCGTTCAACACCCTTTCCGCCATGGCCGGGTCATCCCGGCCATGGCATCTCGACATGGGGATCTGGCAAAGCCACGCCCCGCCCGAACCTTAGGCCAAGCCGATGAGCATTCGCAAAATTGCCGTCTTCCACAATGGCGCCAATGTCGGTTCGGCCTGGTGCTGTTCCGAGGGGATTGTCACGGCTCTCAAGGCCGAGGGCTACGAGGTCATGGATTGCGGCAATCCCGTGCGAAGCGTGTTCGCGCTCAAGGATTTGCAGCAAGCCGATCTCATCATCCTGAGCGCGCCTGAATGGTTTTTTTCCCAATTGCTGCGAAATTATGGGCAGGCCTGGGCCACCCTGACGATGCCGAAAATCTCGTGGTACGCGGAGTCGTTTCAAGCGGATGACGGCCGGGACATGAATTTCGAAATTCTGCGTCCGCTAGCCGATTACCACTTCTTTCCAGCCCGGCAAGACGCCGACCGCTTTGGCGGCGAATGGCTGCCCTTTGGCGTCGATACCGAATTGTTCAGGCCCTACGGGATCGAGCCGGACAAAGGCGCTTGCTTTATCGGAACGCTCTATCCCAAACGCGACGAATTCATCAAGACGTTGACGAGCCCAATCGAGTTTCTGCCCGCCATTAAGGAACGCAGCCTCACCCGTTCGTTCCAGAAGCTCGCGGAGGCTTACGGGTCGATGAAAATCCTGGTGAATTTCCCCTCGTGGTCGCGCCTCTTGGTCACGAAGATCACCGAAGCGATGGCGTGCGGCACCTTCGTCCTGACCCCGAAGATGGACCATCCCTCCGCGATGCGAAACATGGAGCAATTCGAGGACGGCAAACATCTTGTCTATTTCGACGCGGCGAAGCCCGACGAATTGACCGGGCTCATTCGCCACTATCTGGAACATGACGACGAGCGCCGGACGATCGCCGCCACCGGTTTGCAGGAAGCTCGCGCAAATCATACGCTGCGAGGGCGTTTGCGGCATATGATCAGCCAAGCCGCCCGGCAGCGCTCGGCCGCATGATGCGATCCCGGCTCAAGGTTCGGGAACGGCTCGGGCCTTATGCAAAGGTTTTGGCGCGTTGCGCGCGCGCCGACGATAGGGCCATCCCATGATGGAACGCGAGTCCTTGCCGAAGTCTCAGCTCCCCGCCGTTCTGAATCTCGGATCGGGCAAGGACTTTCGTGCCGAAGCCTTCAATATCGATATCGATGAAACGTGGAGCCCCGACGCCGTTTGCGACTTGAGCCGAATCACGGATCTCGCCGCGGGCCTCGTGTTCGAGACCGCCCGATTTGGACCGGCCGTCCTCAAGCCCGGACTGTTTGACACGATCATCGCTAACGACGTGCTCGAGCATGTCCCTGACCTCATGGCGATGATGACGAACTGTCTTGCGCTTCTGCGCACGGGCGGCACGTTTGAGATTAGCGTTCCCTACGATCTGTCCTATGGCGCGTGGCAAGATCCGACACATGTCCGCGCCTTTAACGAGCGCAGCTGGCTCTACTATACCGACTGGTTCTGGTATATGGGCTGGAGCGATTTCCGCTTCGAATTGGCGGGGTTCGACTTTGTCCCGAGCCCGATCGGCGAAGCATTGCGGACGAGGAATGTGGATCGCGAAGAGATCCTGCGCACGCCACGCGCGATCGATTCGATGTCGGTCCGTTTGCGGAAGATCGCGCTGTCCTCCGACGATCGTTTGATCTGGGAGTTCCATCGGCAAAAGAAGCACGCGGCGAAGGCCGCGAATCACTTGCCGCCCGCGACATCCGTCGCGCCGACGGCCTTTGATGGCACGTTGCGGGAGCTTCGGGATCGTTATTGCCTGTGGATTGTGACCCCCGCGGATTACAGCCACCAAAAGGCCTATGACGATTTTGCCGAAGGCTTGAGCGAAGCCTTTGCCGAGCTTGGCGGATCGGCGCCGGTGATTCGCGATCCGAGCCTTGCGAACGGCCGAGATTTGATCGTTCTCGGGCCGCAATTGCTTCCCCCCAGCGCGCCGGCCTTGCTTCCCGCGAGCAGCATTCTCTTCAACCTCGAACAGGTCGACCGCAAATCACCGTGGATGAGCGAGTCTTATCTCGCCTTGTTGCGACAGCGCCCGGTGCTTGACTATAGCGTTCGCAATCAGGCCGCGCTCGCGGCGATCGGCGCCGGCCATGCGCGCCTGCTTCCGGTCGGTTACGCTTCCGGCTTGGCGCGCGTGCGACACGCGGCGGAAAAGGATATCGACGTTTTGTTCTATGGGTCGCTCAACGAGCGGCGCGGCGCGATTTTGGACGAGTTGCGGCGTTTGGGCGTGAAAGTCGTCTCTCTGTTCGATGTCTATGGCGCGGAGCGCGACGCGACGATCGGCCGGGCCAAGATCGTCCTGAATGTGCACTTTTACGAAGCCGCGATTTTCGAGAGCGTCCGGGTCTCCTTCCTGCTTGCGAACGGCGTCTGCGTTCTCAGCGAAGGCGACGACCGCGATCCCGATCTCGCGCCCTTCCTCGGGGGGCTGGCGGTGGAACCCTATCAAGGGCTCGTGCGCCGGTGCCTTGGTTTGCTCGGAAACGAAGTCGAACGTGACGACCTCGCGCGCGCCGGCGTCGAAGCGATCAAAGCCCGCCGCCAATCCAGTCTTCTCAAAACTTTGTTTCGCTGATTCGCCGGGCCTTCCCGCCGCCTCGCGCCGCCGCCGCAAATATCATGAGCAAAGGATCACCCCATGGCCACGAATGGGACGCCGAACGTCAATCCTGATCGAATTTTGAGCGAGACGCCCGAGGCAAGCCTGGCTCGCGACCTCCGCCGTCTCGAGGCCGGTTTGGAATATCTGCTGATCAGCCAAATGAATGCCCAATCGCCGCCAGTGACAGGCCCGGCGAGTCACGAGCGTCTTGTCGATTATTTCCTAGACCTTTTGAGCCGTGTCGCACCGACCTACTTTCTGGACATCGGCGCGAACGACGCGTCGATGGCGGTGCGCGTCAAGCGCTTGCTTCCGGCTTGCAACGTGTTCGCCTTCGAGGCGAATCCAATCGTTCATCAAATCTATCAGACCGGTGTCGCGGCTCACGGCGTCACCTATGTGAATCTTGCGTTGGCGGCGCGGGATGGGGTCGCGACAATCTATGCGCCGGTAACGCTCTCCAACGGCTTCGTTGACGGCGAAGTCGTGGCCATGCCTTCGGCGGAGCCCGCTGTCACCGGCAAAAGCTCGCTTCTGCGGCGAAATGAAGCCGCGACCTACAACGAACATCTCGTTCAAACCGTCTCCCTCAATACCGTCTTGCGCGGGGCGGCGACCGGTCCCACTCCAAGGGATGTCGCGCTCTGGATCGACGTCGAGGGCGCGGCCTACGACGTTCTATCCGGCGCGAGCGAGGCTCTCGAGCGGACATCGGTGATTTTCATCGAATCGGAAAATCACGAATTTTGGACCGACCAAAAGCAATGCGCGGATGTCGCGCGCGTTTTGATCTCCGCCGGTTTTTTGCCGCTCCGACGCGACCGCGAATATGGCGATAAGCAGTTCAATACCGTGTTTATCCATCACAGCTTGGCGAGCGTGATTTATCCGCAAGCCTATATTGGGAACCCGGAGCTTCGGGCCCACCCCGCGGCGCTCCCAGTGCTCACGCAGCCCCTCGTGGCTTCGACGCCAGTCAAAAAAAGCTATCATTCTCTCGCGGCGTGTCTCGTCGCGGAGATCCCCGTCTTCGTGCCGGTGTTCAACAATCCGACCTATGCCGCGAACATGCTGCGTCAACTCAAAGGTTTGGGGATCCGCAACATATTTTTCGTCGACAATGCCTCGACCTATCCGGGCATGGTCGACTTTTTGGAGCAGGTCGCGGGGGAAACGACGGTGATTCGTTTGCCGGAGAACAAGGGACCTTACGACCTGGTTCTTTCCGAGACCAATTATGCCTGTTTGCCCGACATATTTTGCGTGACGGATCCCGATCTCGAGTTCAATCGAAACATGCCGCGCGACTTCCTTTTCGATCTTCTGAATCTGACCAACAAGTTCGGGCTCGGCAAGGCAGGCTTGGCGTTGGACCTGTCCGATCGGCACAAAATGCACGAGGAAAAATTCCTGTTCGGCGAACATTACTTCCACATTTGGGAGTGGGAGGGCCAATTTTGGCAAGAGCCGGTCGACAAACTCGCGGACGGAAGCACCGTCTTTAAAGCGAAGATCGACACGACATTCGCTCTCTACAATAAGAAGTATTTCCAGCGCGAACACTTTTGGGATGCGTTGCGCGTGGCGGGTCCCTATACCTGCAGGCATTTGCCTTGGTATAAAGACACGGGGCTTCCCCTTGCCGAGGAAGATCATTACCGCGCGACGCAAAAGTTTTCATATTATATGGGTTAGGCCTCTTGCTTTGGAATGCATGAGGCCTCGCACGCGCGGCATGTGCCGGGGCCGCCGCTTTCTTAATAGATTGGCTGTCCCCGCATTCTCGAATTAATAATTTTCGCATTGGTCCTTTGCGGCTTGGACCGTTTGGCCGACGCCATATCGCGCGACGCTCGAGCCTTGTGAGCGCCCCTTGGACCCGCCGTTTCCGAGAGGGGTCGTGCGTGCGGACCTATCATCGGGCCGCATTGTCTAAAAATGGGACCATTCTTCCGGCGCCGCGTAGGTTTTCATTAAGGTTACCAAACAAAGTAAACGTTTTGTCCACCTTTTTGGGCGAGTCTCTTAAAGCCGGGGCTGGTAGCACCGACGCGATGAAAGCAGAGAATCACGATGGGCTTGACCGCAGCACTGAATATCGCCCAATCGGCCGTAGCGTCCGCCTCGGCGCAGGCGTCGGTTCTATCGCAAAACATCGCGAACGTGAGCACGTCTGGTTACGCTCTCCAGACCGCGAATGTCGAGACGACATTCAATGGTTCGTCCACCGTCGCCTCGGTCACCAACGCGGCGAATTCCGCGCTTCAATCTAATTTGTTGTCCGCCCAAGCGGACTCATCCGCCGCCGCGGCGTTAAGCTCCGGGCTGAGCACAATTCAAAACTCGCTCGGGCTTAGCAGCACGGCGGCGACATCGACGACGGCGTCCACGGCGACCGATCAGTCGCCTTCGACAATGCTCTCGAATTTGACGGATGCGTTGCAAACTTACGCCTCGGCGCCCGACACGACGGCCAATGGGACGGCCGTCGTAACCGCCGCGAAAGCGATGGTTCAATCGTTGAACACCGGCGCCGCCGCCGTTCAGACTGTTCGCGAGCAGGCCGACAGCCAGATGTCGTCATCGGTCTCCACGATCAACAGTCTTCTCGCGCAATTCCAGACGGTCAATAGTCAAATTGTGAGCGGAACCGCCTCTGGCGCCAATATTTCGGCGGCGCAGGACACCGCCAATTCGATTCTGAGCCAGCTCTCGAATCAGATTGGGATCACCACATCGACCACTTCGAACGGAGGCACGACCATTTCGACCGATAGCGGCGTGACGCTATTCAACGATACGGCACGGACGGTCGCTTTTACCCCGACTTCGACTTATTCAGCGTCCACCACGGGAAACCAAGTGACGGTCGACGGCATCCCGATCACGGGATCCACATCGACTATGGCCGTTCAATCGGGCGCCTTGGCGGGCTTGAGTCAACTCCGCGATACAGCGGCGCCAAAGTACCAGAATCAATTGGATCAGATTGCGAGTTCGTTGATTACTACTTTTGCGGATACGCCATCCTCATCATCGCTTCCATCCTTGGCGGGTCTTTTTACCAATGGCGGATCCGAAACGCTTCCGACCTCGGCGACCGGACTTGCCTCCAGTATTTCGGTCAATGCGAGTGTCGATCCCTCGCAAGGCGGCAATGTCGATTTGCTGCGCGATGGTAACTCGTCTGGCGGCAACGCGACATATGGGACAACCGCCTATACATCGAATACCGGCGGCGATGCCGCTTATTCCGGGTTGCTCGACAGCTACACCACAGCGCTTAGCACGTCACAGACATTCGATTCGTCGAGCGGTGGCATTGCGAATGGTACTTTGGCCAATTACGCGTCGTCTTCCGTAAGTTCGCTGGAAAGCGATTACAAAACCGCGTCGAACGCGGCGACGTATCAAAGTTCGGTTGTGACGACCGCGACGACGGCCTTGTCGAATGCGACCGGGGTCAACCTCGATGATCAAATGTCACAAATGCTTGTCATCGAACAAGCCTACCAAGCGTCCGCTCAATTGTTGACCACGGTGAATAGCATGTACTCTTCGCTCATTACCGCTGTGCAGTCGGGAGCCTGATCATGGTTTACATTTCGACTCAATCCTTTCAATCGGTGACGCGTCAGCCGATGCTCCAAACGGAGAGTGCTCTCGCCACCGCGCAACAAGAAGTGGCTTCCGGTGTTTACGCCGATCTTGGTCTTCAGCTCGGTTCGCAGACGAGTAATGCGATATCGTTGGCGCAACAGAGCGATCAGATCACGTCCTTGACCGCCTCCAATGTATCGACATCGACTCGGTTGTCGGCGACCAACTCCGCATTGACCGCGATTATGTCCGACGCGCAGAGCTTGTCGGACAATTTGATCGGCGCGGAATCGTCGCCGACCGTTTTGCAGACACTTTCGACGCAAGCGCAATCGAGTTTGAGTGATTTAGTCGGACAACTCAACACATCGTCGGGCGGCCAATATATTTTTGGAGGTACGAATACCCAAACCACTCCGATCACGACTTCTGCGTCGATTCAGTCCGCGGCCACGAGCGCCCTGACGACTGACATGGCGACGTCGCAGTCTTCGGGAACTGATTTGGGAACCGTCTTGAGCGGAGCATCGAGTTCATTCTCGACGTTGTTTCAAGGGTCTGGTTGGAGCTCGCTATCAAGCGCGTCTTCGACCACTTTGACCAGCCAGATCTCGCCGACGCAAACAACCACGAGTTCGGTTTCGGCAAATCAGTCGGCGTTCCAGCAAATCGCGCAGGCCTATTCCTTGTTGAGCGCGGCAGCGAATCAAAACCTCACGACGACGCAAACTCAAGATGTCGTGGCTCAAGCCTCGTCGCTTTTGAACTCGGGGATTTCGAGTCTGACGGAAATCCAAGCGGGTGTCGGCGTGACCCAAGACGCGGTTACGTCAGCCAACTCGTCGATGGCGGCGCAACAAACCATTCTGACGAAGAATGTCGCGAGCCTTGAGGATGTTGATGCGACCACTTTGTCGACCACCGTTACGAATCTGCAAACACAATTGCAGGACTCCTACTCCCTCACTAGTCAGCTTAAGTCGCTAAGTCTCGTCAACTATCTCACAGCCGGATAAGATTGAAATGTACCAGTTCTCTTACGCGGAAGCGATCGAAGACGATCAAAAAGAAGCCCGGAGCATCGAGCGCCAGGCGTTGGACCGTGCCGTTGGTCTTTTGGAAGCGGCGGATGCCGCTGGGCCGAATACACGCGAAGTCGTGGAGGCGCTCTATTACACACGTAGGCTCTGGAACGTTTTCGTGGGCGAACTCGCAAGCGAGGAAAATGGGTTGCCTGTCGAGATCCGGGCGAATCTGATTTCCATCGGAATTTGGATCTTGAAGGAAGCTGACGCGGTCCGCCTCGGCAAATCGGCAAGCTGCTCCGGAATAAGCGAGATTTGCGCGATCGTG
This sequence comes from Beijerinckiaceae bacterium, assembly GCA_031291515.1. Classification (GTDB taxonomy): domain Bacteria; phylum Pseudomonadota; class Alphaproteobacteria; order Rhizobiales; family Beijerinckiaceae; genus RH-AL1. The sequence continues at coordinate 7,903 of JARLIW010000250.1, forward strand.
CGCGATGGGCTGTTGTGAGAACGAGATGCAGATAACTTTACGCCCAGATGAAAAAATCTACATCAATGGCGCCGTTTTGCGGGTCGACCGGAAGGTTAGCATCGAACTGTTGAACGATGCGGCATTTTTGCTCGAGGCCCATGTCATGGGAGTCGACGCCGCCGTCACGCCTTTGCGGCAACTCTATTTCATCGTTCAAATGATGCTCATCGACCCGGGCGATACCGAAGCCGCGAAGACGCTGTTCAAGGACAGTCTCCCCCGTATGATCGATGCCTATAACAACAAGGTCGTGCTCGAGGGACTTTCCAAGGTCGGCAAATTGGTCGATTCGAACCGTTATTTCGATGCATTGAAGGTTTTGCGTGGATTATTCGCAAAAGATGATTCGATCCTGGCCTCGGACAGCAAGATAGCGCTTGCATCATAGGTCTGTCCCAAGGCATCATTTGCCTGATCGAATCACTGATTCGAATGTGCGGAGAGGTGTGCGGAGCTAGTTTGTCTAGCTTTGGTAATGCCGGGGATGAACGCCTATGTCAACGGTTAGCCCAGTTGCGCCTACGTCTTCGTCGACGTCGACTTCGACGGCAGCCGCGGCTTCGTCTACCGCGACCGTCAACTACAATGACTTTCTTCAATTGATGGTGTCGGAGCTCAAAAACCAGGACCCGACCCAGCCCACTGATCCGACGCAATATCTCAGTCAGCTCGCTTCCTTCTCTCAAGTCGAGCAACAGCTGAACACCAATAACAAGCTTAGCACGATGATGACGTCTCAGGCGCTCGAGCAGGCGGATGCGACGATCGGGAAGACGGTGACGTCTTCCGATGGCAGCGTGACGGGAACGGTGAGTTCCGTTGCGATCAATTCGTCCGGCGGCTTGACCGCGACTTTGTCGAACGGAAATACCTTGGTGCTCGGCAACGGCGAAACATTGAGCTGAAGATGAACGAGGCAGACGCGCTAGAAATCCTTCAGAAGGCGATGTGGGCGATCATGATGGGCGCCGGTCCCTCCGTGGCCGTCGGCATGGGGGTGGGGCTCATCGTCGCTCTCTTCCAGGCGTTGACGCAGATTCAAGAATCGAGCCTCACGTTTGTTCCTAAGATTATTGCCGTGTTCCTTGTTACGACATTTACGGCGTCGTTTATGGGCGGGCAGATCTCGAGCTTTACCGAGCAGACTTATTCTCGGATCGAACGCGGCTTTTAAACTAAGCTTATCCCGGTCTCGCGGCGCATGAGCTCCCATGACGCGGCCGTCGCTACGTTCCGGCTTTCCGCCGCGAAGCGGTCGTATTTCCATCTATGTTTGCCATAAGACTATTTGCCGTTCTGGGTAGCCCACTTCCGGTGAAACCATCTCTGCGCAAGCTTCGCCACATAAGATGATCCACCAGAAGGATGGTGGGTATCATGGCGGCAAAAAAACCAGCGGCTCCGGCTGCTGCGACTCCCAATAAGAAGAGCGGGCGCGACGTCTTCTTCGCGGCCGGTATTGTCTCGATCCTCGCGATCTTCTTTCTTCCGGTCCCGTCGTTCCTGATCGACATGGGGCTGGCGTTCTCGATCGCGCTGTCCGTTCTCATTCTGATGGTGGCGCTCTGGATCGAGAAGCCTCTCGACTTTTCAGCCTTCCCGACAGTTCTGCTCGTCTCGACGCTCTTGCGACTGTCGTTGAATATTGCAACGACCCGCTTGATCCTGTCCAATGGCCCGGAAGGCGTGAACGCCGCGGGCTTTATCATCGGCGGATTTTCGAAGCTCGTGATGAGCGGCGATTTTGTGATCGGTTTGATCGTCTTCGCAATTCTCATCACCGTGAACTTCCTCGTCATCACGAAGGGTGCGACGCGTATCGCCGAAGTGGGCGCGCGCTTCACTCTCGACGCCATCCCTGGCAAGCAAATGGCGATCGATGCCGATTTGAACGCGGGGCTCATCAACGACAAGGAAGCGCAGTCGAGACGCCGCGAACTCGAGGAAGAAAGCTCCTTTTTCGGGTCGATGGACGGTGCCTCGAAGTTCGTCCGGGGCGAC
>JARLIW010000251.1 GCA_031291515.1 Beijerinckiaceae bacterium
CCCGCGTGAGGGCGAGGCTCGAACAGGACATTCATCGACTCGCGCCAGCTGGTCATTGCCAGCCTCTCGGGAATCAGACGTGTGTCAAACTGGGAGCGTGGCAACCGCTCGGTTGGATCCAGCAAGCTCATTCGCGATCCAGAACATGCAAAAGAATTCGGGTACGCGATGACATAGGATCGCCGCGATCGACACTCCATAACAGAGCTAGCATTTTTCGCAAAGTCTTGGGGAGACGAAACGATACGTTCCCGTCGTGCCCATGGCTGCACCCGGCTTCCATGGAAAAATCTGATCGTAAACAAGGAATGCGGCGTTCGCTTGCCGTCAAAGTCTGCTTAAGTTATTCCTCCTCGCGAAATCCACCCGCGCCGGTTTCCGGTGAGCGCCGGATTTCCATTCCCCCGCGAAAAAGGATTAGGGACGTGGGCTAAACTGAAATTGCGCCCCCTAACGACGTTGCAACACGGTCAAACAGGCAGCCTGAAAATAGGGACCCTGAAAATAAGTCTCATCAACCCATCAAGGATCTGACTTGAAGAACGGTATCCACTTCATATCGGGACTGCCACGTTCGGGATCGACGCTGCTCGCCGCTCTTCTCCGGCAGAATCCAAATCTCCATGCCAATATCACGAGCCCCGTGGGCCCGCTCATGCTCGGAGCGATGGGCGAAATGAGCGCCGCGCACGAGGGATCGGTGTTTCTCGACGACGCCCGGCGCGCGGCGGTCCTGCGCGGCCTATTCGAGGGCTATTATTACGATATTCATCCGCATAAGACTGTTTTGGACACAAACAGATTGTGGTGTTGCAAGCTGCCGACGATAAAGAAGCTTTATCCCGATGCGAAGATCATATGCTGTGTCCGCGACGTGCCCTGGATCTACGATTCCCTAGAGCGGTTGGTTCAACGCAATGCGTTGGAACCATCGAAATTATTCGGTTTCGAACCATCGGGAACAGTGTATGACCGGTTCGAGATGCTCAACCGGTCGAATGGCTTGGTTGGCTTCGCCTGGACGGGACTGCGGCAAGCGTTCTACGGCGGCGATTCCGAGCGCCTTCTGCTCGTGACGTTCGAGACGCTGACCACCGACCCGGCCCGCGCGCTCCATGCAATCTACGGATTTCTTGGCCTGCCATCCTTCAAACACGACGTGAACAATATCGATTTCGACGTCACCGTATTTGATGCCTATCTCGGCACGCCAGGTCTTCACACCGTCGGAAAAGCGGTCAAGGCTCCGAGACGCGACACCATTCTGCCCCCAGAACTTTTCAACAGGGTCGTTGGCGATACGTTCTGGCGCAATCCAGAATTCAACCCGAGACGCGTCAAAGTGATTTAGGACGGCGGATATTCATACACGTTCTCACCAACGACCCTGGGCACGGAGCGTTTCGACGAGATCACCTTGATAATTATGTTGCCCCAGATGAACGAGCTTCGTCAGGGTATCAGCCCATACCTTTCCGCCCATGTCGCGCCAGCGTCGGCAGAACGCATAGTCTTCTGAAAGGTAACGCCCGGAATCTGGATCAACCATGCAATCGAAGAACAGCCAATGGAGAGGCGCATCGGGATTGTTGGGCGGCCCATCGGGAACATAGTTCAACTGCGGATAATGTTCCATCATCCGCAAGATGACGTCACGCTTGATACACATGAAGCCAGTCGGGGCTTCCGCGACTTCCACGAACCCATCCGCGTCGGCATAACTGCTGACTTTTTCGTTCCAGTGCCCGACCGGATTGAACGGAAATTCTCCGTAACGGTGCTCGAACAGCGTTTTCGTCGTTCCGGCCGGCACGCCGTCCACGGGCCAATTCATGCTCTTCATCGGATAGATGCCGGCAACAATGTCGCGATCCGCCAGAAGCAGGCGACAAACCGCTTGGGGCGTGAAAGCAATGTCGGAATCGATCCAAAACAGATGCGTCAGCGCGGGATCGCGCAGAAATTGGATCACCATCTTATTCCGCGAGCGTGTGATGAGACTCTCGGAATGCATGTGCAAAATTGCTTCGAGCCCGAAGCGTTGATTGTGCAGCGCCATTTCGTAAATGCTCGTCACGTAATTCATACTGACCGCCGAAATGTAACATGGCGTCGCGAACATGACTTTCATGGAACGGAGAGCTTCGTCGGGGAGCATCTAGATCTTCTTCTCAGTGGGTCAAAGCGCTCAATATTCCATATGGAAGTTGACCAGCACGCATCCTTTGGTCCCAACGGTTGGGATCAAGGCGATCTGGCCTCCGGCATTGCGCAACAATTTCAACTCCGCGTTATTGGCGACGGAGACCCCCGTTTTCAGAATGTTGGCTTGGAGCTCGGCACATGACAGCGGACTTGGCGTAACTGCGAAAGAATATCCTTGGCAGGGCGAGCCCACGGGACCAGGCGCCGCGACGATCCCGGTAAAGCCATACGGGCCGTTGTCGTCGGACCCAAAATTTTGAGCAATTACGACACTCACCATGTTTTTATCTGGATTTTGTGGCCTCCATGTCGATACAGGCACCCAGGCTTTAGTACCGATTAATGAGCGAGCCGCCAGGGCTTCCACGCGGCCGGTACAGCCCGCGTGAGCTTCGATCAGCTTCTGGACGACGACGGGAGCAGCGACTGGCGACGCAGGCCCCGGTGGCTGGCCGGCGGGGAGCGGCGGCGTGGCGGGAACCACTTTCTTTTTGTCGATTTTCGGAGAAACCCTTTTTGTCCGTTCTCCAGACGGGGCGGCGGGGCCGGAGATCTCGTCGGCCTGGGCTCGAGCCTGGGTGAGGGGACCGATGGCTAAACCGCCCCCTAACACGATAAGGCCAACAACAAATACTTTCGAACCCCAGATAAAACCCAACTTTCACACTCCCGTCTATATAATTCCGCAACCTACTATCGCGCGGACAGGCGTTTTATTGGAACCCACGCCGAGCGTGGGACTTGGACAAAATACCAAAGGATGATTTGCGCGTTATCGTGTGATCGTTAAGTCCAAAAATCCGGATGCCAAAATTGTTTTATGTTGTCCAATCGCCGAATCCCTTTCTCTGATCTTTATCCTGATTATCGTCCTCCGTCGCCCATCGGCAATTTCCACGCAATGATCCTCTCCCGACCGGAGCCCGGGCGACCCTAGGCGGCGCCGGACCTCATGTTCAATTTCCATTTGGCCAGCGCTCGATTAACTGTTGCTGCGTGCCAAGGATCTGCCTCAGCGTGCCAGTCTTGGCCGGCCTTGCGCGCACGGACGTCGACCAGTTGCCGTCCGGACCCAACACGCGTTTTTGGACGGGCTCGACCTGAATCCGGCAAGCCCAAGGATGGGAAACGCCGACTCCGCCCGCCAGCGTGTTTCATCGCGAGATCGCCAAGCGTGGCGTCTCGGAGCGCTCCGCTTGCCGGTCTCCGCTAGCATCGTTCCTGGCAACACAAGATCCCGTGGACAGCGGGCATTATCGCGTTGCCTGACTGATACAAACGCCATGGCTATCGCAGCGATGCCGCGCCGGAGGCGACGACCCGCCCCGAGGAGACGCATCACGACGCACCGCTCCGGGCGATCGGGTCTATATCGGCCGGGCCGAAATCGGCGCCGCCTGGCAAGATCGTCCGCTTCTGATATCCGTGCCCGGTCGTCGACTCGGTCGTCGCTTATTTTTAAGATTCGAAGTCGAGCCGCGATCACTAGATCGGTTTAAGAGGCTATTGTCCGGCTTTCTCGGCAAATGCCGGCAGCGGAGCGGCGAATAGAAACAAGCTTCCGACGACGAGGGAAAGCGAGGCGAATTTTGTAATCTTCATGCGATGTCTCCAAACCCAACACAATGAGCAGCCTTCAAATGACATAGCGAAATCCATAGGAGACCTCCCGATTCAAGGACGTTCATTGGCACGTTGGTCAGATGGTTGACACATCGCCCGTTCTGGCGACGGACTGAATTTTAGCGCGTTTCGAGCGTCGCTTAGGTGGCCGGAATCACCCAATCGACAAGAAATCGCTCCGTTTTCAAGAAGTTTGTGGCTAGACCGAAAAAGTCTTCAAGTTTTTCGAAACACGCTCTGGACGAACAACGCACGAATGGGGCCAGCCGCGCCGATTTAAGACGCGTGCATTTCCACAGCGAGCCGGATAAGATCGCTGGTGCGATCGATGAGAAGCTTGTGCTTGATCGCCGTGCATATATTCGCCACCGTCTTGTACGAAAGTCCAACCGTACCGGCGATGTCGGACAGGCTTTTACCCTGCGCGAGAAGCCGCATAATGTCGAGCTCTCGTGCATTGAGCGCCTTGCAGGCGTCATCGGAACCAAAGGCGTTGAGCGCGAGATCGGATGCGAGTTCCCGCTCGATATAGCGACCGCCGGCACCAATTTTACGAACGGCGTCGATCAATTCGTCCGCGCTCGCGCCTTTGCTCATATATCCTTTTGCCCCAATGCGAAGAGCTTGAGCGACATAGTTTGAAGTCGCATGCATGGAAAAGATCAGAACCTTGACGTGAGGATCCTCGTTGAGCAGGCGCCGCAGAAGGTCGAGCCCCCCTGCTCCGGGCAAATTCAGGTCGAGGATCACCATGTCCGGATGCTCCAACCGGAACGCGACGAGCGCATCACGCGCCGTGCTTGCTTCCAGAGTCACGGCATCGACGAACGTCGAAAGAAGGCGCCGGATGCCTTCTCTCACGACCAAATGATCGTCGACAATGAGCATCTTCATGCAAAAACATCCAATTTCGCGGCATCGATTTTCATATTCGACTTACTCGTGAAAAATCTTACTACGACGAGGGCACCTCGCCCCATCGGACGGTTGCCAATTTGCAAGTCCCCCCCGGCCGCCTTCGCACGTTCCTTCATCCCGCGGATCCCGAATCCATTCGTGATAAGGCCCGAGACAAAACCAATGCCATCATCCTCGATCGTGACCGAAATCGACTCGGCCGTCTTCTCGATCCGAACCACGAGCGTCGACGGATTGCCATGCCGGATCGCGTTGCTGAAGCTCTCTTGAACGACGCGAAAAATGACGACATCGAGAGGGGGCTCGATGACATCCTCCGCCAATTCCAAATTGAACGCCACCGCGGGGCATCGCATTTTCCAGAATGCGACGAGATTCTCAATGGCGCTCGGCAATCCGAGATTCAATAGGGCTCCTGGCGCGAGGCGGCACAGGATGTCCTTGACGTGCCGTTGCATGTGGCGCACCGCCTCGGCTATCGAATCCGCTCTCGTTTGAATGGCGTCCACTTTTTCGGTTGCGATAAATTGGCGGATCATCGCGGCATCTGCGCCGACAGCAAAAAGAAACGGCGCCACTTCATCATGAAGATCGCGCGCGAGTTCGATCCGCTCGTCCTCTTGGACGCTCAAAAGCTGCTCGTTCAGCGCACGGTTCTGCGCTTCGACCGTTTCGAGCCGGATCGCCATTTCGTTGAACCCATCGCGAACGGGGACCAGCTCCCAGTAAACCTCATCCGCGAAACGCGTCGCATAGTCCCCGGACCCGATTTTGGCCAACGCACCGCAAAAAGCACGCAAAGGCTGAATCGCGCTCCGAATGACGAGGAAAGACATCCCGAGAATTAAACCGAAGAAGACGGCCATGATCGCCATCGTCAGGCACAAATCACTCCAGGCTTCGGAGACTTCGTTATGGGGATCCGCGTAAAGCACCAATTGCCCAACCGATCGAAACGCTTCGGGTGTTTGAAGGGACGCCTTGAGTGGCGTGGAGATAACCAAACGGTAAAACCAGTCTGGCGCTGGATCGTCGGGCGGCAGCAGCCGCGACTGCGCGACAATCCGACCCTCGGGGCCGCGCAGGATCGCGAGGAGATGGCGGTCCCCGTCGAAATCTCCAACGACGAGTCGAAGCCTTTTGGACGGGTCAATGGCCTCTTCACGGTCATCGACGGCGTTCGTCGCCGCATGCAAGCCGACAGCAAGAGCAGCTCTCATCTCCGTCGCGACCTTGGCGACGACGTGCACGTAGGTCAGAATGGCCCCAATAAACAGGCTGACGACGAGGACCAGGGATACCGACAGAGCTAGGCGGCGTTGAAGGGACATACGCTTCTCCTTGCTCGAGGATTTAAGGTTTGATCACCAGCCCCCAAGGCAAACGTCCAACAGGCACCGATCGAATTGTTTTCAGATCGACAACATCGATCACCGAGAGATCGTTGGTCAAGCCATTCGTGGCATAGAGCGTTCGTCCATCCGGGCTAAGAGCGAGCTGCCAGACGCGATCGCCGACAAGCAAATATTTCACGACCTTGAACGTCGCCGTCTCGATCACCGCGACGCGGTTCGCGCGACCCAAGGCGACGAACGCCAATCTTCCATCGAGGCTAAAGCGCAAGCCGACTGGCGAGATCAACTCCTGACGGACCCCTGGAATGTCGAAGGCGATCTTGTGCGCGACCTGATGGCTCGACGCATCGATGACAGCGACAGTGCCGCCGACCTCGGATGTCACCCAAACATCATGTCCGTCGCGACTATACTCGGCAACGCGCGGTCTTGTATCGACAAGAACGTTCGCGATCACCGCCCGCGTCGCGACATCGATGAAATGCGCCATGCTGGTCGATTCCGAGACGTCCACGACAGTCTTGTTGTCGGCGCTGACGGCAAGCCCCTCGGGCTCGATTCCAACAGGCACGCGGGCGAGGACGGTTCCGGCCCCTCGATCCAAAAGCGTAACCATGGAATCGTTTTCGTTTGAGACATAGATGACATCTCCCTTGGGAGAAAGCGCCAACGTCTCCGGGTCTGGTCCGGAGTCGATCGTTCTCGAGACTTCGAGCGTGCTGGCATCGATGACCGAGATATTGTCGGAATCACCGTTGCACACGAGGACTTCCCGGCCATCGGGGCTGATCACGATGCCTCTCGGCCGGGTCCCGACCGTGATGGTCTTGACGAGCGCGAGAGTCGCGCTGTCGAGCACGGTGACCGTATTGTCCCTCTCGTTCGAGACGAAGATTTGGCTTGCGTTCGCGGAGAGCGCGCTCAGCGCGAGGCAGGCGGACAAAGCGAGAGGCTTGAGCGCGAGGCGAGTGATCATGGCGTCAAATGGCATTTGGTTTCCGGCTCATCGAATCCGAGCGTATCGGTCAGAAATTTCGGATGCAGGTAGCCTTCTTGCGGAGAAAGAGAGACCACCATCAAGGCGCTCGCGAGAAGAACGGGCTGGCGCAACTGCTGGTCCCACGGCCGAAACGTCATGGCCTGCCCTTTGAAGCCGGCCAGTTCGAACGCCTTGGATCGCATGAACGCGCCGAGATCGGCGGTTTCGGTTTTGCCCGACCGGATCGAAGCCTCGCCAATCGCGCGAATGGCGAGCCAGCCCGCGTAGTCACGCTCATTCATGGTTCTATGCGCCGCCAATTCGAAACGGTGCTGCATTTGCAACGCGGAATATTCTTGAAAAGCGGGATGCCACGCCACGGGAACGAGGCCTTGTGTCCCGGCGACCGGGCGCGGCTCGGTCGTATTATAGGGGAGGTAATCGCCGAAGAAATCGGCTGTGTCCGCTACGATGACAATATCGTGCGACGGCGCGTTGGCCGTCGCTAGTGGCAGCTGCGTCTGGATCTGCTGGTAGCCGGTGTCGACCCTTCGCGACCCCGCATCGTAACTGTACAATCGATCTTCCACGATCTTGCCGCCAAATCGAGCCGCTGAGCGATGAAGGTCGTCGGCCCAAGCTTGATCCTCCGCGCTCGGACCACGCAACACGAGCCAGCGAGCCCAACGCTTTTTCATCAGATATTGCGCCAACGCGTCGCTTCGCATGGCGATGCTCGGAAGGAGATGAAAGACGTTGCGACGGCACTGCTCCTGGCGCAGCCGGTCGTCGCTCGAACCGATATCGAGGATGACCGCATCGACGGCTTCCGGCATGGATGCAATCGTCAAAAGATCGGGCGCCGTTAGAGCCGCGACAATGAGTTTGCTCGTAGACAGCAATGGCCGCGTCTGCGCCGCCAGGTCGCTATGGCCGTGCAAATGAACCACGTCGAGCGTGTAATGGAGACCGATAAAACGCCCGGTCAGATTGACCTCGTCAAGCGCAAGCGAGGCGCCTGCTTCGCCCTCGTCGTCGGGCTGGTTTTGAAGCAAGGATAAAAAGCTCGCTTTCGGATCGTCGCCCGCGAGATAGAGGATATGGATGACCTTGCCGGCGTCGAGTTGAGACGCTTGGACCGCCGTTTCGGCAACGGCAGACCCGCCGCGCAGGCTGACGCACAGCGCGAACAGCGACGCCGCCGTCCAAGCGCGTACGCATGTCCTCGCCTGGACTTTTCTCACCAGTTGATCCTCGACGCGCCACCACTATAGAGCGAGCGAATGAAAGCCATGATCTTAAAAAGTTCATCGTCGCTCTTGATGATCGAACCGAACGGCGGCATCGGAGCCACGACGTTTTCCATGCCAATCCGCTGATACCCCATTCCTTGCAATCCCGCCGATCCCAGCGTGATCAACCGAAACAGCGTGTCGTCGTCGCTGCCGTAGACCCAGGTGTCATTCTTGATCGACGGGCAAATGCCGCCGCCGCCGCCGCCGCCGTGACAGCCGTTACAGCTGTTGCCTTGGAAGGCCAGTTTTCCCGCGGCGATTTTGTCCGCCTGTCCGGTATAGGGATTGTGAATCGTACCCTTTGGGGCATCGGCGGCAACGTCCGTCGGCGCCTTGCCGGTCACCGGCGAGACCGGCGCCGACACGGACGGACTCTTAGTGGGATCGGCAAGCGAGGGTTGATGCACATTGGCGGGCCCCGCCGCTTCGTTTGCGGTGCCGGGCACATTCGATGATTCGAGTGCCCAAACCGACGATGCACCGAGCGTACACATGAACAAAAATGCGATAGTCCGCGTGACCATGGGATCCTGTAACCTTCTCGCGAATGTTGACTCAAAGTTCTGGCGCCGGGCGCGGCGCGTTACTTCGTCGATGTTTTGGCAAAGAGGTCGAGCATGCGCGTCGCCGACCCGTTATCGTTTTTCGCGGCGAGATCCCGCGCCGTTTCGCCATCCGCCGTCTTCGCCTCGACAGAAGCCCCGGCCTGAAGCAGCAAACCGATCATCGGCGCATTGTCCCGCGCGGCGGCGATCATCAAGGGTGTGACTCCTTCCGTGCTCGCCGCGTCGACCTTGGCTCCATGCGCGATGAGTTCACGTGCGATTTCGATGGAACTCAAAGTCTGCGTCAACTTCACCGCGCGGCTTTGTGGCGCCGCTTCGCTCGCCGCGACCATCAGCGGCGTTATTTTTTTGGAGCCGGCCCGCGTGTCGATTTGCGCTCCGCTGTCGATCAGGACTTTCGCGGCATCGAATTTCTGCTCCTCGACAGCGATCGCCAGAGGCGTGAAACCGCCGGGCGCGGGCTTCTCGATATCCGCCTTGCGCTTGAGCAGGAGCTGAATCGCCTTCACGTCGTTGCGCAGGACCGCATGAAGTAACGGGGACCATCCGTCGCCATCCGTGTCGTCGACGCGAGCGCCATGATCGATCAGAAATTCCGACGTCGAAAGCGACCCCAAGCGGATCGCGGAGGCAAGCGGCGTATATCCCTGCGGGTCCCGCTTGTTGATGTCGGCGCCTTTCGAAAGCAGATACGTCGCGCGATCGTTGTCGGAGGCGATAATCGCATCCTCGAATTCACGATCGACATCGGCGCCCTCCGCCAACCAGCCGTCGAGGCGTTGGCGCGTAACTTCGGGCTTGGCTTTGTGGAGCCGCGCGAGATCTTCCGCCGAGATCGTCGGAGCGGTATAAATGCCATGCGCCTTTATCTGTCCCGAGATCAAACAGTCCGCGCACTCGACGAGCGGAACGCCGTAGTCATCGAGAATCTTGCGAATCTCCTCGCGATGGGCGTTCAATGCGTTTTCAATCGCATATTTTGTAACGGCATCCGTCTTTCTGAGACCGATCGCCATTTCAAATTCCATCGGAACGATATCGTCCATGAGATTGGTGGGCTGGATGGACAGCGGAGCCCCTTTGGCCTTCAACCAACCCGCGAACGGCCCCCAGACCGCGGCGACATCAAGCGTGCCGTTGACGACCTCCTGAACCTGCCACCACGGCTGATGCTCCTTCACCAGATCGCCGTCATGGGTAACCTCGTGGACTTTCACGTTGCCGACGACGCCATGGTCGGCGAGTGACTGCCGCACCGCGGAGAGCTCGTAGACACCGACCGTCAGACTCTTCAGGAGCGGGTCGGAAAGGCCTTTGAACGTATAGTGGCGATCCGCGCGCGAGGCCAAGACATAGGTTGTGCGATAGAGCGGCATGGTCGTCAGAGCCGATTCGTAGTTTGCGGGAACATCCATGAGGATGTCGCAATCGTTGGTCTCGAAGGTCTGGCGCGTCAGGCCGCGTTCGATATAGGGCCGCCAGAAATAGCTGGCCTTCGTCCCCAGGGCCTTGGCCACGACATCGGCGATTCTGTTTTCGAACCCTTCCTCCTTGATGTTCGAAAAGGGCATATTGCCGGGATCGCCGCAGACGCGAAACGATGAAAAATGCGCCTTGCGCGCGGCGGCCTTCGCCGTGTCCCGCTCGATCTGCGTGAATTCTTCGAAAATCTTATTATCCGGGGCCGCTTGCGCCAAGGCATGCGCGGTCGCGGCAAGGCTGATCGACAAAACAAGAAGTGACTGGCAGACGAATGTCTTCATAACGCTGAACCGCTCAAACATGGGACTGACCGGCACGGTCGCCAGCCAAAAAGACGCTCCGCTGAGAGCACCTGCTCTCGGCGGAGACGCCAAGTTTGGAGATAAACGAGGTTATTTGCTGGAGACTTTGTCCGGAACGCGGAAGGTGTAGAGCTCGCCGCCCTGAGGAATTTTGTTGAGGCCGACGACCTTGGTCAAAGCCGTCGAACCGATCGCGCCGAACTTGTCATCGAGATCCAAGCCGGCGACCGCTGGCAGACCTATCCAGCCGCCGATCCCCGCGAAGACCGACACATATTCATGGTCCTTGATCTTATATGCGATCGGGTTGCCGATGATGCCAGACCCGAGCTTACGGCTCCAAACCACC
>JARLIW010000049.1 GCA_031291515.1 Beijerinckiaceae bacterium
CCTGGACATTCCGGCGGGCGCGACCGTCACGCTACAGCCGAGCGGATTTCACATCATGTTCTTGAATCCGACCGCCCCGTTCAAAGAGGGCGACACGGTGACCGGAACGTTGACGTTCGAAAAAGCCGGAGCCGTGCCTGTAAGCTTTACCGTCACCGGCATGGGCGCCAAGGCGGCGCCTGGCGGCGCCATGCAAATGAACCATATGCATATGGACATGAAGTAGTCGAATTCAGTCCGCGATCAAACGACTCGCAACCGTCATCGCGAGCAACGCGAAGCGATCCAGAGGTAACGCGCGCCCCTGGATCGCTTCGCTCGCGATGACGAGACGCGGTTCATCGCGGCCCGTCGGCCGAAGGCTGGTTTGAACTCTCGAGGCCGGGGCCGCGCATCGGGCCATCAAGCGCCTATCGAGACGGCCAAGTCCAACTTAGACTGGTGTCGTCCATCACAACCGTCTCCCCAAGTTCTTTCGCCAAAACAACCTGTTTACCGCCCTGCTCGCGTAACGAAGCAACCAATTCCGCAGCATGCGAGACGACAATGATTTGGGACCGCGCCGATGCCGCCACGATCAGGCGAGCCAAGGGTGGCAACAAATCGGGATGCAAACTTGTTTCGGGCTCGTTGAGGATCATCAACCGTGGAGGCCGAGGCGTGAGCAACGCCGCTATCAATAGAAGATAGCGCAACGTACCGTCTGAAAGTTCCGACGTTTTCAGAGGCCGCAACAAACCATGTTGCCGCATTTCGATTTCAAAATATCCATCGGTTTCGCAAACGTCGATTGACCCGCCGGGAAAAGCGTCGGCTATGGAGCTGTCGAGCAATTCGATGTCACCAATTTCCTGGATCGTTCCGATCGCGGCGGCGAGGTCGGAGCCATCGCTGGCGAGTATTGGCGTGCGTGTCCCGACTTGCCGCCGTCGCGCCGGCGCATCGCTGTCGGTGCGAAAGTGATCATAAAACCTCCAAGCACGCATGCTCTCGCGACGGTTAAGCAGTTCCGGCGCGGCACGAGGATCGCCACAATGGGTTAGCATGCTATCGTAGGTTTTCAGATCCGTGATCGCTTGCGTCCACGCCCCCTTCTCATCTCGTATCCTGACGGAGGGACCCGCGCGCGACGCGAAAACATTGGATCTCTGGAGGGTGAGGCCTGCCCACAGGCTTTCAATTTTGATTTCCGGATCTCGATCGAACCGCGACGGCGGAACGGGCGGCGGCAAGCCGAGATCGATTGCGTAGCCGTAATCCTCCGAAGAAAAGCCGAGCTTAAGGCTAACCGGCCCTTTGCGAACTGTTCCTTGAACAGGGTGAACCCCACGCCTCACGCTTTGAGACAGCGTCTCCGGCCCAGCCCACAAGACCGATGATAAGCCGCCTTCGATGGCTAGGGACGGGACGGCGCGGCCTTGAGCGACGTCAGCAAGCAACCTCAGCGACCTGTAGAGACTCGATTTCCCGCTGCCATTGGCCCCGGTCACGACCGTTAGTTCGTCAAGCTCGAGACGAACATCTCGAAGCGAGCGATACCCCGAAATACAAAGTCGCTTGATAATGGCCATGGGCAAGCAAGTCTCTCACCTCTGCGGACTCTTCCGATCCTTATACGGATTGTCGCTGGTCTTTTTCGAAATGCGGATCGGCACGCCCGGCAGTTCGAAGGCGGTGCGCAGGCCGTTGATGAGAAACCGCTCGTAGCTGACCGGCAGGGCGTCGAGCTGATTGCCGAAGATCACGAAATAGGGCGGCCGCGCGCGCAGTTGCGTCATATAGCGGATCTTGATCCGCCGTCCCGCGACGGCGGGCGGCGGGGTATGCTCGATCGCGGCCGTGAGCCAGCGGTTCAACCGCGCGGTCGAGATGCGCTTGTTCCAAACCTCGTGCACCTCGATCGCGGCTTCCATCAGCTTTTCGACGCCGAAGCCGGTCGTGCCGGACACGGGAACCACCGGCGCGCCCTTGACCTGGGGCAGCAGACGCAGCGCCTCTTCGCGCAAAGCCTTGAGACGGTTGCTCTTGTCCTCGATCAGATCCCATTTGTTGAGCCCGATCACGAGCGCCCGGCCCTCGCGCGCGACGAGATCGGCAAGGGTCAGATCCTGCTTTTCGAACGGCATGGTGGCGTCGATCAGCAGCACCACGACCTCGGCGAATTTCGCCGCGCGCAACGCGTCGGCGCCCGCGAGTTTTTCGAGCTTGTCCTCGACCTTGGCGCGGCGCCGCAGCCCGGCCGTGTCGAACATTTTCATCTCGCGCCCGCGCCAGACGAGATCGATGCCGATGGCGTCGCGGGTCAGCCCCGCCTCGGGACCGGTCAGCAACCGGTCCTCGCCGATAATATGGTTGAGCAGCGTGGACTTGCCGGCATTGGGCCGGCCGACGACGGCGATCCGCAACGGCTTGGTCGGATCGAGTTCGGTCCCGTCCTCGTCGTCGTCAAAGTTGATGGCGCTGGTTTCTTCTTCCTCGACCGGCAAGGCCGTCTCGGCGGGCAACGCCTCGAGCAGCGCGCTATAGAGTTCGGAAAATCCGTCGCCATGTTCGGCCGACAGCGGGATCGGATCGCCAAGGCCAAGCTGGTAGGCCTCGACGGCTCCGGCCTCGCCAGCTTTGCCCTCGGCCTTGTTGGCGATCAGGATCAGCGGTTTCCCGGCGCGCCGCACGAGAGCCGCGAAGGCGCGGTCGTCGGGGGTCAGGCCGATCCGCGCGTCGATGACGAAGAAAATCCCGTCGGCCATGTCAATCGCGGCCTCGGTCTGGGCGCGCGTGCGGCCGGACAGCGACGCGGCGTCGCCCTCCTCCAGTCCCGCCGTATCGACGATCGTGAAGCGGAGATCGCCGAGTTTTGCCTCGCCCTCGCGGCGGTCGCGCGTGACCCCTGGCCGGTCATCGACCAGCGCGAGCTTCTTGCCGACCAAACGGTTGAATAGGGTTGATTTGCCGACATTGGGACGGCCGATAATAGCAATCGTGAACATGGCCGTTTCTTTCAGCCGGCCTATTTGGCCGGCGCCGCCGCTGCCGGAGCAGCCGGAGCTTCATTTTTTACCGCCGCCGCCGATGGCGCGGTCGGAGTTTCATTTTTCACCGGCGCGTCCGATGCCGGAGCGGCGGGAGTTGCACCATTTGCCGGCGCGACCGGAGCTTGCGCCTTCGCGGGCGCCGTCTCGACGGCGCCGCCGGCGACCAAGCCCAAAAAGCCTTCGGCCCGGCCGCGCAGAGCGCTTGGCGCCTTGGGATCGATGATGATCTGATCGAGCCAGCGGCCCGCCGCCTCGTTGTCCCCGCGCTTCAGCGCCGACAGAGCAAGCAATTCGCGCAGCGAGGCGTGATAGGTAAAGCCGTCGACCGCATAGGGCGCATAAATTTTCTCGAACACCTCCGGTGGTTCGCGATCGGCCCGGATCAACGCGCCGCGCCACCGCGCGGTATCGCGAAAGCCTTGGTCGAGCGACCCGTCGCCGGCGATCGCATCGAAGCCCTTGGCGGCGGCGATGGGATCGCGCAAGGCCAAGGCCTCGACCGCCTTGATCCAGGCGAGCTGCGCATAGCCCGCCGGAGCATCATGCTGGATTTCGTCGAAAGCGGCCTGCGCCTCGGCGCTCTTGCCGTCGCGAAGCAGCTGCAACGCGGCCACGTAACGCACATTGGTCGCCTCGGCGACGCTGACCTTGTGATCGACATAAAACCGATAACCGCCAGCGCCCGCGATGATCGCCACCGCGACACCGATCAGAAGAAGCTGGTGTTTCGTGAGAAAATTCACGACGCGGTCGCGGCGGTATTCCTCGTCGACCTCGCGGATAAAATCAGACATGGGTTCGTTTCTAAAGCGTTCTGGAGTGGATTTCTGGGGTTGGCCTAGCACAGTCCCGCGCGGGACGCGAACTTATCGCGCCACGCCACGATAAAGCCAGCACGCGCCGCCGAGGCGCACCGCGTCGTTTTGGACCTTCGCTTCGAACGCGCGGCGCAAAAGCGGCTTCGCTTGCGCCCGCGCGGAGTCCTCGGCCTCGTTGAAAACGCTCGCGAATGGTCCCGTCTGAAGCAGAAGCCCGAGCGCATCGTCGACGGGATCCGAGCCCTCGCCGACGGTCAAGGCAGCCTCGACGGGATCGGCCGTCACGTCGGAAAAGCCGGCCTGCGTCAGAAGCCGTGTCGTGGCGGCTTCGTCCGCGAGGCCGAACGGGCCGGGCGCGCCGAGCGTGGACGGCGGCAAGGGGATAACATGCGCGACCTGATCGAGCGGCCATTGCATCCATTCGACGGATTCGCGCCGCCGCCAGCAGAGAAAGGCAAAGCGCCCGCCGGGCTTGAGGCCGCGTCGTAGATTGCCGAAAGCGGCCAAGGGATCGGCGAAAAACATCACGCCGAAGCGCGAGATCAAAAGATCGGCCGTCGGTTCGAACGCATAAGTCATGGCATCGGCCTCGAGCCAGTCGAGCGCGAGCCCCCGCCCTTCGACGGTTTGACGCGCCCGCGCGCGCTCCAGCATCGGCCGCGAAATATCGACGCCCCGCACATGACCCGTGGGGCCGACCAGCGCGGCGGTGGCCAGGCTCACATCGCCGCAGCCGCAGCCAATATCGAGGACATGCTCGCCGGGCCGGGGCGCCGCCGCCGCGACGAGGGCTTGCGTCAAGGGCGCGAAGAGCCGGTCGAGCCGCGCCTGGTTCGCCACCCATTTCGCGCCCGCGCCTTCGTTCCAATAGGTGGTTTGGTCGGTGTTATCCAAGGGGACGGACTTTCGTGACGGGATGACGGGCGGCATGCTCACGCACGGATTGGATTTGGTATCGCTGCTCGACGGTTTCGCCAAGTTCTGTAAGGTCGATCCGTCTGTTTGGCAAAAGATGACCATTCGTCATTTCTTTTGCGTCAATTCCCATCGGCTCGCCGAGATCTTGACATCGAAACGCGTCAAAAACGATCGGCCGAGCAGACCATCTTGGCCGTCGAGGGGCCGGTCTTGAACGAGTACGGGAACGTCGTGGGCCCTGGCGTGCCCCACGGTGATCATCCGCGCGGTCGCGATCTTATCGAAAACCGCGCCATTTGCCGTCATGGATCGCGTGATTGTCGAATTGGTCGTCGAAAGCCCAGCGCGTTGCGCGAAACCGCTGGTCACTGTCACGAAACTCGCGCCCGTATCGAGCAAGAAATTCCCCATGACGCCATTGATCGACACCCGAACCGGGATCAGGCCGGTGCCGACAATAGGAAATGAATCGCCACCCTTGGCAAAGTCGGTGCATTTTCCCTGTTTCGAATAATCTTCGATCAGTTTTTTTATTTTCGGAACGTCCCGAGTCGCGGGATCAAGCGAGACATATAGTTCGAGCGGACCAATCGCCTCGCAATAACGATGATCGGCGGCGTAGGCCTCCGCCATTTCCGTAAAAACCCACTGCCCCACGGACTTTTCATTTTCTTGATAATGAATCGTGTTGGCGTAACTGAGGATTGCTTGATCGAGACGGCCAAGAGCTTTCTCGGCTTTCGCTTTGAGGTACCACATATTCGCATCGGTCGGCGTCGCGGCCACGAGGCTCGAACTCATGGCAAGCGCGCGCTCACTATCGCCGAGTTTGAAAAACAGATTTGCCGCTTGTCTCAATTCTCCGACGCCATCCTGGCATTTCGATGCAAATCCGACGAGCATATTCGCGGCCAACCTGTCTTCGCCCAGAGCGACCAATTTAGTTTGCAGCGCGAATACCGCCCGCTTATCGCAATGTTCCCGTTGCAATTTAGCGAGCGAATTGGCGACCTCGGCATTCAATTCGATATCGACAGGCAGCGGCGCGACCCCGAAACTTTCGTAAAGTCCGGCGTAGGATTGACTGTTACTTAGGAAACCCGCCTTAATTAACCGTGCCTTCAGTAGCGCGAGATCGCTCGGCTCCGATATAAAAAATATTAAAGAAATAACGAGACAGACCGGAACTAAAAAAGAAAAAGAAATAAGGTATAGGGTTCCATGACTTGCGGTTTTTTCCGGCAAAAAAAGTTTTTCCTCGCCGCGAACGTCCATGATTCTTCCTACGCGCTCTGCTTTTCATGATCGCATTCTACCCTTAGGTCATATCGACAAATCAAGCAATCAGCGCGTGTTATCGCGACGATGAGCGGCCTATCCAAAGAGATTCACCGCCGCCGCGACCTTCCGCATCAGGCCCGGCAGCGCCTCGCCGTCTAGGCCTTCTTCCGGCACCCAGCGGCAGCCGTCCGGCGCCGGCGTTTTACGCGGCATGTCCGCCACGAATACCGTGAGCCGCAGCTCGAAATGGGTGAATCCGTGCTCGACGGGCGCGGGTAGCCTGCGGTGGATCGCCGCCAGCGGCGCCGCTTTGCCCTCGGGGTCGCCCACCGCGTCCCAGGCGCTGCCGGGAAATTCGGTCATGCCGCCGAGCAGGCCCTTGGGCGGGCGAGTGCGCACCAGGACCTCGGTCCCGCGCCGGATGTAAAAGACGGAGCCGAGTCGCAACGGCCGCGCCGCCTTCACGCCCTTCACCGGCAGGACCTCCTGACGCCCCGAAATGCGCGCCACGCAGCCCTCCGCGAGCGGGCAGATCACACAGGCGGGCTTGCGCGGCGTGCAGATGGTGGCCCCAAGATCCATCATCGCCTGGGCGTAATCGCCGGGACGCCCGGCAGGCGTCGCCGCGTCCGCGAGGCGGCGGATTTCGGGCTTGGCGAGCGCGATCGGCTGTTCGATCCCATGGCGGCGGACGATGACCCGATCGACATTGCCGTCGATCACCACGGCGCGCTGATCGAAGGCGATCGCGGCGATCGCCGCCGCCGTATAGGGGCCGATGCCGGGCAAGGCGCGCAGGGCGGCCTCGGTGCCAGGGAACCGGCCGCCATGCCCCGCCACGACCGTCTGCGCGCAGGCGTGCAAGTTGCGCGCGCGCGAATAATAGCCGAGCCCGGCCCAGCGCTTCATGATCTCGTCCACGGGCGCGGCGGCGAGCGCGGCGACATCGGGCCAAAGCGCGAGAAACGTGACGTAATAGGCTTTGACGGCGGCGACCGTCGTCTGTTGCAACATGATTTCGGAGAGCCAAACAGCGTAGGGGTCGGCGCTCTCGCCCGGCGGCGCCCGCCACGGCAGCGCCCGGCGGTGGCGGTCGTACCATTCGAGCAGACGCGGCGCGGCGGCGATTTCCCTCGGGACGCCGGTCTTGCTAGTCTCCGCTCCCGTCGAGGATTTGCGCGTCATGAAAAAACCGTCCCGTAAACGCGCCTGGTCGCAACCGCTCGCCGATCTCGTCGGCGCGGCGATCCATCCCGTGCTCGCGCGCCAAGGCTTCGGTCAATCCGACGTGATTCTCAACTGGGACGACATAGCGGGCGAACGCCTCGCCGCCAATTCCCAGCCGATCAAACTGCAATGGCCGCCGCGCCCGCCCGGCCGCCACCCCGACGCGCCGCCCCAGCCCGCGACGCTGGTGATCCGCGTCGAGGGCGCCTTCGCGATCGAATTGCAGCACATGGCCGATGTGCTGATCGACCGCATCAACGCGCATCTCGGCTGGCGCTGCGTCGGGCGGCTGCAATTCAAGCAAGGCCCGATCGATCGGCTCGCGCGCGCCAAGGGCAAACGCGGGATTTTGAGCGAAACCCAGTTGGCCGCCGCCGCCCCATTCGCCGAGGGCGTGACCGACGAGCGCTTGCGCGCGGCGCTGACGAAACTCGGCGCGCATGTGATCAAGACCGGGGCGTGAGTGGGCGTGATTCCGCCATGGATCGGTCCTAGAGCTTGGCCGCCGCTTGCCCGGCGCGGTGAACCGTCTATGGTGCCCGCGCGTTTCACTCTTTTCGATGCCGGAAGGTCCCATGGTCATGTTTCCTGACGCTCTCCCCTCGCGTGGAGGCCGCCGCCTTCTTCTCAAAGGTCTCGTCGCCGCCTTGGCGCTGGGCGCCTCGAGCCCGCTCGCGGTCGCGCAAAACACCAAGGTGCCGGTCGAGGAGCTGATGGCGCCCGAAGCACTGCCCGACATCGTGCAAGGCAAGGCCGATGCGCCGGTCACCATTATCGAATATGCGTCGATGACCTGCACCCATTGCGCCGCGTTCCACACCGAGACCTATCCCGCGCTGCTCAAGAACTACATCGACACCGGCAAGGTGAAGTTCATTTTGCGCGAATTCCCGCTCGATCCACTCGCCACCGCGGGCTTCATGCTGGCGCGCTGCGAGGGGGCGGACAAGCGCACCGCCGTCGTCGACCTGCTGTTCTCCCAGCAAAAAAACTGGGCCTTCATCGACAAGCCGCTCGACGGCCTGCAGACGGTGCTCAAGGTGACCGGCTTGAGCCAGCAGAGTTTCGAAGCCTGCCTCAAGGATCAAAAGCTGTTCGATCAAATCATGGAGATCCGCGACCGCGGCTCACAGAAATTCGGCGTGAACGCAACCCCGACCTTCTATGTCAACGGCCTCAAGGTCAGCGGCGAGCAGACGCCGGACTCCATGGCGAAAATCATCGATCCGCTGCTGCCGAAGTAATCCCAAACTCGGCTGACCGTGACCTGTCTTCAGCGTCATTGCGAGCGTAGCGAAGCAATCCATGCCCGCCTTCCCCGCACGAAGATGGATTGCTTCGCTACGCTCGCAATGACGGTGCATTTCATGCTTGAAAATCGGCCGGAGAACCCTGCCCTCTTACAACCCTAGTTCGCTCAGCCCCGGAAAATCGTCGGGCCGGCGGCCTTCGCCCCAGGTGAATTTGCGGTCGCTCGCGGCAATCGGCACATCGTTGATGCTGGCCTCGCGGCGGCGCATCAGGCCGTTGTCGTCGAACTCCCATTGCTCGTTGCCATGCGAGCGGAACCAGTTTCCGGCCGCGTCGCGCCATTCGTAGGCGAAACGCGCGGCAATATGGTTGCCGTCGAAGGCCCAGACTTCCTTGATGAGCTTGTAGTCCAGCTCCGTGGCCCATTTGCGCGTCAAGAATTCGACGATCGCGGCGCGGCCTTGCAGAAACTCGGACCGGTTCCGCCACCAGCTGTCCTCGGTATAGGCGAGCGAGACCTTGACGGGGTCGCGGCTATTCCAGGCGTCCTCGGCCCCGCGTGCCTTTTTGGCGGCGGTCTCGCGGGTAAACGGCGGCAAGGGAGGACGCGGCTCGCTCATCGGTCTCTCGCGGATTGGGGACTGTTCCGGAACCCCGCGAAGGTAGAATTTGCCCGCCCACCGGTCAAACCGGTTCATTTTGAAACAGCGGATCGCGGGTCCGCGTAACGCCTTTTCAAGCTTACGGCGCGAAGCTGTCTTCATGTGTCCGCCGCGTCACAGCCGCCGTGTTGGCGGCCGGGCCGGCAGTTTTAGGCGTGGAACCGATATGCGCCGTTCGGGAATTGGTTGGGCGACGCAAGTCGTGACGCCGTGGTGTCTGAGTTTTTGTCTGCTTCTCGCGATCACGCCAGAGGCCGGGCAAACCGCGACGATCGGCGGGTCGTTCTCCCCTTTGACCGCGCGCGCGCCCGACGCGCCCAACGACCTCGTGCCCTTGGACTCGCTCGCCCTTACGGGAGATTTCGGCGCGTTCTCGGGCGGCGGCCCGCGCCTATTGCGGCAAGCGAGCCTGGAGACCGGCGCGGCCGGCGATTTCACGACATCCTCCGACGAGGAAGAGCCGCGCGCCAGCCTCAAGTCCGGCCCCCCGGCGCATCCCGCGATCGATCGCACCAACAAGGGCGATCCCGCCATTGGCCTGCGGCCGACCTTCGACAGCAAGCTGCGTCAGCCCGGCGGCTTGCAAGCCGCTCGCGCGAACCAGTTGATCGCGCCCCACGACGACAATCTGCCGACCGCCGGATTTTCCTTGTCGGACAGCAGCAACCCGCTCGATGGCGCGACCGGCTTTTCGCCGTGGAGCGAGGGCGACGAGCCCGAAGGCCCGGCCGCGGGCGGAGAACCCCAAGGCAACAACCTGATCGCGATGAAGCCGGCCGCTCTGAAAGAGCGTCTCTTGCAAGGCGCGACACCGAAAGTCTCGCGCGCCGAAGCCTTGGCCTCGGCGACGCCCGCGCCCGCCGATGGCGCGCCGGTCATGGCCTCGTTCGGCGCGCCGGCCGCGCCCCAGATCGCCAACGGCCCCGACGTCACAAGCATTCCGCGAAACAACGGTCAACCCAATTACGCCGCCTTGCTCGAGGGTGAACACGGCGCGCGCGAACGCAAGTGCCTTGCCGAGGCCGTCTATTTCGAAGCCCGCAGCGAACCCGAGGAGGGCCAGGCCGCGGTCGCCCAGGTCGTGTTGAACCGGGCGGCCAGCGGTCTCTATCCCGCCAGCATTTGCGGCGTCGTCTACCAGAATCGCACCCATTACAAGGCGTGCCAATTCTCGTTTGCCTGCGAAGGCCGGTCGCTGCGCGTCAATGAGCCCGAGGCTTGGCATACCGCCGAGCGAATCGCGGACGATGTCGTCCATGGCAAGACTTATCTCTCGGACGTTGGCGGCGCGACGCATTACCACGCCAATTATGTCCGACCCGGCTGGGCCCGGCGTCTCGTCAAAATGGACGTCATCGGCCACCACATCTTCTATAAGCTGAAGCCTGGCCAGACCTGACCCAACGCGGGCCAAGCCAAATTTGCCCAGGCGCGGCCGGACCTTGCGCCCCCGGCTTGTTCGCCATGACGCCGCGGAGCTTGCGGGATTATCTCAAAACCGCCATGGTGAGCGTCGAAAAGCATCGGCCGTAATGCCGTTCCGGCCGACTCATGAGATCAGGAATTCGCGTGCCGCCCATGCCGACGATGATATCCACGACATCATGCACACGCGGAATGACCGCTTCCATGGCCGCGTTGTTTTTCGTCGGCTCCCTCGGCGTCGCGCCGGCCTCCGCCGCGCGTGAAAGTCTCAATTTTTCAACGCCGTTCGAAGTCAGCGACAGCCCATCGGGGAACTATCTCGCGGCCTTGGTCGCCGGCGCCGATCATGACACCGTGGCCGCGGCGACCTTTTACCGCGAGGCTCTCCGCTTCGATCCCCGCAATCCGTCCTTGATCGAACGCGCCTTTGTCGCGGCCCTGTCCAACGGCAATATGTTCGATGCCTTCACCTTGGCCGACCGGCTCGTCCAGCGTGATTCGACCAATGGGCTCGCGCATCTCGCGCTTGGCGTCAAGTTCCTCAAAGCAAAGCAATATCCAGCTGCTCGCGCGCAACTCGCGCGGGGCGGCGCGGGCCAACAGCGCGATCTGACCGCGACCCTTCTCGGCGCGTGGATCTTCGCCGCGAGCGGCGACGAGAAGAAAGCGCTCGAGTATTGCGACCGCCTCACCGACGAAAATTTCGCGATTTTTCGCAATTTTCACGCGGGATTGATCGCGGAGTTCATGGGCGATACCGCCGAGGCCGGAAAGCGGCTCAAGGCCGCTTATGACAGCGACAAGAATACGCTGCGGCTCGTCGATGCCTATGGCCGGTTTGTGTCCCGTCACGGCGACAAGGCGGACGCCTTGAAGGTCTATACCGACTTCGACGCGCTGTTGCCGAACCATCCCTTGATCACGAGCGCGATCGCCACGCTCAAGGCCGGCAAGACGCTCGATCCCTTGATCAAGACGGCCGATCAGGGCGCGGCTGAAGTGCTCTACGGATTGGGCGCGGCGGGTGGTCGCCAGGGCGACGAAGTCGCGGCGATGATTTATCTGCGCCTAGCCCTCTATCTGGCGCCGCAACGCGGACTGACTCTGATCACGCTCGCCGATATCTACGACCGGCTCAAGCAATACGAGGAAGCGATCGCGATCTACGAAAGCGTGCCCGCGGATGACGTGTTGCGCACGACCGCGGACATCCAGATCGCCGAATTGCTCGACAATCTCGACAAGCACAATGAAGCGGCGGCGTTTCTGAGCGAGATCGTCAAGGCCCATCCCAACGACGAAGACGCGCTTCTAGCGCTCGGTAATTCTCAGCGCGAGCAGAAGAAATTTGCCGACGCCGCGGCCACTTACACCAAGGCGCTGAGCGTCAGCACGAAGCCGGACAGCGTGAATTGGCCGACCTATTATTTCCGCGGCATCGCCTATGAGCGCGCCAAGGATTGGCCGAAGGCCGAAGCCGATTTCCGGAAAGGTCTGCAACTCCAACCCGACCAGCCGTTGATTCTGAATTACCTCGGTTATAGCTGGGTCGATCAGAACATGAACCTCGACGAAGCTTTCAAGATGCTTCACAAGGCCGTCGAATTGCGCCCGAGCGACGGCTATATCGTCGATAGCCTGGGTTGGGCGTTGTACCGACTCGGCAAATACGACGAGGCGACGAAAGAGCTCGAACGCGCCATCGATCTGAAGCCGGCCGATCCGACGATCAACGACCATCTCGGCGACGCCTATTGGCATACGGGCCGCAAGCTCGAAGCGCATTTCCAGTGGAATCATGCGCGCGATCTCAAGCCAGACCCCGACGACCTCCCAAAAATCCTCGACAAGATCGAGCATGGCTTGCCCGAGGACAAGCCGCCGGTGGCCGCCGACGCCAAGGAAAAGGCGCCAGCGACCGATGCGCCTTCCGCTCCGAAAAGCGGCGGCTGAACGCAAGCCATCGTGACCGCTCTCGTCGAACGCGCGCCCGCCAAGATCAATCTGACGCTGCATATCACCGCCCGACGGGCCGATGGTTGGCACGAATTGGAAAGCCTCGTCGTCTTCACGCGGAGCGGCGACACGTTGACGCTCGAACCGGGTCCCGTGTTGGGACTGACGGTCGATGGCCCGACGGCCGGCGCCGCGGGGCCACTTCAAGACAATCTCGTCTTCCGGGTGACCCGGTCGCTGGCCGCCCGCGTGCCGGGCCTCGCATCGGGCCATTTTCATCTCGTGAAACGGCTGCCCGTCGCGGCCGGGATCGGCGGCGGATCGTCCGACGCCGCCGCCGCCTTGCGCCTGCTCGCCCGGCTCAATGAGCTCGATCCAAATGATCCCCGGCTGATCGCGGCGGCGAGCGAAAACGGCGCGGACATCCCGGTCTGCCTCGCCAAGACGGCGCGAATGATGAGCGGCGTGGGCGAGAAACTCGGCCCCGCGTTACACCTTCCGCCGCTGCCGGCCTTGGTCGTCAATCCCGGCGTGCCGCTCGAGACCAAGTCGGTCTTCGCGCGGATGGGTCTGGCGCCCGGCTGGCATAATAGCGCCAGCGCCCATCCCGAAATCACATCGGGCCAAACGCCGGACCAGTTGTTCGCGGCGCTCAAACGCGGCCGCAACGACATGGAAGATGCGGCCTGCGTCCAGGCCCCCATCGTCTCGGATGTGCTCGCGGTGCTGTCCGCCGCGCCAGGCTGCCGTCTCGCCCGCATGTCGGGTTCGGGCGCGACTTGTTTCGCGCTGTTCGCCACGTGCAAACAGGCGGGACGGGCCAAGAAAGCGATTCAAGCCGCGCATCCGCATTGGTGGGTGAAATCGACGATGCTGGGGTGAGCGCGCCGCAACGCATCGATCTCCTCCTCGTCGCGCGCGGCCTCTTCGAGAGCCGGGCCAAGGCGCGCCAGGCGATCGAGGCGGGGCTTGTTCGCGTCGCCGGGCAGACCGTCACCAAGCCCGCGATTCTGGTCGCGGATGACGCCGAGATCGAGGCCTCCGCCCCCTACCCCTGGGTCTCGCGCGGCGGGGTCAAGCTCGCCGCCGCCCTCGACGCTTTCGGCTTCGATCCCCAGGACCGCATCTGCCTCGATGTCGGAGCCTCGACCGGAGGGTTCACGCATGTGCTCCTCACGCGCGGCGCAAAGCTCGTCCACGCGATCGATGTCGGCCATGGCCAATTGCATGACAGCCTAGCCTGCGACCCGAGGGTGCGTATCCTGGAAAAATGCGACGCGCGGTCGCTCAGGCCAGGGCAGTTCGATCCGCCGCCGTCCGCGATCACCTGCGACGTCAGCTTTATTTCGCTGACGCTCGTTCTGCCCGCCGTCCTCCCGCTCGCCGCGCCCGGAAGCTGGCTCGTGGCTCTCATCAAGCCGCAATTCGAAGTCGGACCGGCTTTTGTCACCAAGGGACTGGTCAAAGACGCCCGCGCGCGCGACAAGGCGGGAGCCACCATCGCGACGCTGCTCGAAAATGCGGGCTGGCGCGTCGCGGGTCTCATCCCGTCGCCCATCGAAGGCGGCGACGGCAATCTCGAATTCCTGATCGGCGCTCAAAACTCATGACAGACATCGTCACCATCGAGCGCCTTGGCCAGCGGGGCGAAGGCATCGCCCAGACGCCGCAAGGCCGGCTCTACGTGCCCTATGCCTTGGCGGGCGAAGAGGTCCGCGTCACGCGCGAAGGCGAACGCGGCCTCTTGCTCGACGTCCTCAGGCCGAGCCCGGACCGGATCGAGGCGATCTGTCCCTATTTCACGCGGTGCGGCGGCTGCGCGGTCCAGACCCTGGCGCCCGCCGCCTATGCCGCGTGGAAACGCGGATTGCTCGTCGCGGCCCTTTCGCTGGCCGGGGTCGAAGCCGACGTCGCGCCGCTGCTCGACGCCCATGGCCAGGGACGCCGCCGCGCGACCTTTCATGCGCGCGTGCCGGACGGCGGGCGCACCGAAGTCGGCTTCATGCAGGCCCGCGCGCACAAAATCATCGAGATCGACGCCTGCCCCGTGCTCGATCCCCGGCTCGGCCAAGCGATCGCCACGGCGCGCGCCATCGCCAAGGCGCTGGCCGGTCTTGCCAAGCCGCTCGATATCATCGTGAGCGCGACGGACGCCGGGCTCGACATCGACCTGCGCGGACCGGGCAAGCTCGGCGAGGCGGAGCGGCAAAGTCTGGTCGAGGCGGCGCTCGCGCATGATGTCGCGCGCCTCTCGAACCACGGAATCATCGTGCTCGAACGCCGCCGCCCGGTGCTGCGCATGGGCGACGCTCTGCTCGAGCTGCCGCCCGGCGCTTTTCTGCAAGCGACCGAAGCCGGCGAACAGGCGTTGGCGGCCCGCGTCCTTGCCGCGCTGCAAGGCGACAAACGCGTGGCCGACCTGTTTGCCGGCGTGGGCACGTTCGCGCTTCGGATCGCCGCCCATGCCGACGTCGAGGCTTTCGACAGCGAGCGCGCGGCCCTCGAGGCGTTATCCAAAGCCTCGCGCGGAGCGGCCGTGTCCCGACCGGTGGAGATCCAGACGCGCGATCTGTTCCACCGCCCGCTGCTTCCCGCCGAACTCGCGGACTTCGACGCGGTCGTGCTCGATCCGCCGCGCGCGGGCGCCGAAGCCCAGATGCACGCGCTGGCAGCCTCCAGCGTGCCGAAAATCGTCTCGATTGCCTGCGACGCGCAAAGTTTTGCGCGCGATGCCGCCATCCTGATGGCCGCGGGCTATCGGCCGGATATCATCGAACCCATCGATCAATTCCGATTTTCCGCCCATATGGAAATTTTTAGCCTGTTCCGCCGGACTCTCCCTAAAAAGAAGCGGCGCCTGCTAGGATAAAATTTTGAGGAGAACGGCCGATGCCACCGCATGAACAGCTTTTGGCCGAGCTTCGCGCCATCACCGGCTCCGCTCATGTTCTGACCGACCCCCGCGACATGGCCGGCTATCTGAGCGAGCCGCGCGACCTCTACCACGACGGCCAGGCGATCTGCGTCGCGCGGCCGGGATCGCGCGAAGAGGTCTCCGCCATTCTCGCTTTATGCCAATCGACCCGCACCGCCGTCGTGCCGCAGGGCGGCAATACCGGCCTCGTCGGCGGCCAAACGCCGCTCGCGGACGGTGCTTCGATCGTTCTGTCGCTGACCCGGATGAACGCGCTGCGCGAGCTCGACCTCGTCTCCAACACGATGACGGTCGAGGCCGGCATGACCTTGTTACAGGCCCAAGAGACGGCCTCTCGGGCCGGCAGGCTGTTTCCGCTGTCTCTCGCCTCCGAAGGGTCCTGCACCATCGGCGGCAATCTCGCCACCAATGCCGGCGGCACCGCCGTGATCGCCTTTGGCACCGCGCGCGATCTCGTCAACGGGCTCGAAGTGGTGCTCGCGGACGGACGCGTCCTCTCCAACCTCTCGAAATTGCGCAAGGACAATACGGGTTACGATCTCAAGCACCTGTTCATGGGCTCGGAAGGCACGCTCGGGATCATCACCGCCGCCGTCCTCAAGCTTTTCCCCAAGCCCCAGGCGGTCGAAACCGCCTTCGTCGCGCTCGCGAGCCCCGACGCCGCGCTCGATCTGCTGACCCGCGCCAAGGCGCATTTCGGCAACGCCATCCGGGCCTTCGAGCTGCTGCCCCGCATCGCGGTCGAGATCGTGCTGCGCCACCGCGACAGCCAACGCGACCCCTTCGGCGAGCCGCATGCCTGGTATGTCTTGCTCGAACTCACGAGCCAGTCGGACCAGGGTCTCGACGAATTGCTTTTCGCTTTTCTCGAATCCGCCGCGGAAGATGGCCTGATCGAGGATGCGACGGTCGCCACGTCCCTCGATCAAGCGAAGAAGCTCTGGGATCTCCGCGAGTCGCTGCCGGACCTGGCGAAGTTGGAAGGCGGCTCGATCAAACACGATATTTCGGTGCCCGTGGCCAGCGTCCCCGCCTTCATCGCCGAGTCGACACGCGCCGTGCTCGAGGCGATTCCGGGCGCGCGGCCGGTCCCCTTCGGCCATGTCGGGGATGGCAATATCCATTACAATGTGTCGCAGCCGATTGGGGCGGACAAGGCCGCATTCCTGGCGCGATGGGATGAACTCAACACCCTCGTCCATGGCATCGCGGCAAAATACGAGGGCTCGATCTCGGCCGAACACGGCATCGGCCAGCTCAAGCGCCATCTGCTCGCCGAAGTGAAGGACCCGGTGGCGCTGGAAACGATGCGCGCGATCAAAACCGCGCTCGACCCGCTCGGCATCCTCAATCCCGGGAAGGTTCTTTAAAGAACGCTCGACAAAGGTCGCTGTATTTTGATCGAGCGCGGGCTCGAACGTCCCTCGCCGCCGGCACGGGACGGTTCAAAACAGCTGCCCCTGAGCCGGTCCATCCGGCGCCCGGACCGGTATCGCGGGCTGGCCCGCGAGCGGCATTTGAATCTCGGGCCCGTCGTTGGCGACCTTATTGACGGCATCGCCGATGGCCGTGAAGCTCAAGACATTGTTCGCGGGCGGGCGCAGCAGGGCAAGCGCTTGATCCGCGCTGCGCTCGTCGGGATCGAGCCAAAGCGCGAAATCGTCGGGTTCGATGATCGCGGGCAGGCGCGAATGGATCGCGGCCGTGGCGCCATTGGCCTCCGTCGTGACGATACAGGCGGTGTCGACCTCTTCCCCATTGGGGCCCATCCAGGTCTCCCACAGACCGGCCAGGGCCAAGGCTCCGCCTCCCGCGCGCCGAAACAAAAAGGGCTCCGGCCGCGAGGTCTTGTCCACCCGCCGCCATTCATAAAAACAATCGGCTGGGACAAGACATCGCCGCCGGCGAATGGCGTTGCGGAAGCTGGGCTTGTCCGAAATTCCCTCGCACCGCGCATTAAAGACAAGCGGAAAGATCTTGGGATCTTTAACGAAACCCGGCAGAAACGCCCAGCGCGCGAGGGTAAAGTGCCGGACCGGTCCCAACTCGCGCCGTTCGGCCCATACAATGCCGATCGGTTGCGTTGGCGCGATATTATAGCGCGGTGGAAAGTTCGGCTGTTCCTCGTAGCCAAACCAACGCCGCACCGCCTCTGGGGGCAAGGTCAGCGCGAAACGGCCGCACATGATAGCCTCTTTTTCGATTAGCCAAAAATCGCGCGATTTTCTTAACGCGATGGAACAATTTTTTCTATAACCGGCATCCACTCCGGCAATGCCATTGTGCCAAAACAATTTAACACGAGCCGCGAGAATTGAACAAATTCTTCACGTTATCGGGTTTAAATCGCCTGGGGCGGAAGGCATGAGCGCGCGATGACTTTTCTCACGGAAGACGAACGTAGGAGCTTGCAGGCGTCGCACCGCTTGTCGACGTCGGTGCGCGCGCGCCGGGCCGGAGACCTGGTGAACCCGGCTTCGGGGATCGCCAACGACTATCTGAACCGGTTCAACGAAATCGTCATGCTGATCGAACAGCTCCCGCTCATGCCAGAGTTCATCGACGATATTCTGGCATGGCATCCGATCTCCTATCAGGACTATTTCCGCGGCTCCAACCTGCCGGGCAGCATCACCGCGCTCGAAGCCTATGATAAGCTCGACATCCGCTTTCGCCAGAGTTTCGAGGCGATCGTCGAAGAGCTCGACCATCGCGCGACCGGATCCGTCGCGATGGTCCGTCTCAAATTTCGCACACGAGAGGCCGACGATGGCGCCGCTCTTGCCGAGGTTTGCGAACGCGTCGGCGCCAATATTCGCGAAACCTTGGATCGCGCGACGATGCTTGTGAATCATGGACATTTGGTGAAATCGGACGCCGTCCAAGAGCGGATCGATCAGTTGATGAACCAAATGTCCAGGGCGCATGGCTGATCCCAGCTTGACGGACAAAGCGGAACCAGCCACCTCACGGGAATGGCGGTCTTTCCCACTTCCTTCGACTTCAGTGACGTGCCGCCGGATGTGATCGCGGCGGCTCGCGTTCTGGCCGCCGGCGACGTCGTGGCCTTTCCGACCGAGACGGTTTACGGTTTGGGCGCCGATGCCACGTCTCCAGAAGCGGTCGCGAAGATCTACGCCGCCAAAGGCCGCCCTCAATTCAACCCCCTGATCTCCCATGTTTTTTCCTTGGAGGCGGCGGAACGCGAAGGGATCTTCACGCCCGCGGCGCGGCGCTTGGGCGCAGCTTTTTGGCCAGGGCCGCTGACGCTGATCCTGCCTCGCGCGCGCGGAGGCACGGTCTGCGACCTCGCCTGCGCCGGGCTCGCGACCGTTGGGTTGCGCGTGCCTTCCCATCCCATCGCTCTAGAGCTGTTGCGCGCCTTCGGGCGGCCGGTAGCCGCACCCTCGGCGAACCGCTCCGGCCGGATTAGTCCGACGCAGGCGGCCGATGTCGTGGCGGATCTCGGCGCGACGGTTCCTATCCTCGATGGCGGCCCCTGCGCCGTGGGGGTGGAATCGACCATCGTCGCCTGTCTCGAGGACAGCGTCCGTCTGCTGCGGCCGGGCGGTCTCTCCGTCGAGGAGATTGAAGCGGTGCTCGGCCACCCGCTCGACCAGACGCCGGCGGCGGGCATCCAGGCGCCCGGCATGCTGGCCTCGCATTACGCGCCCAACGCGGTCCTTCGGTTGAACGCATCCGAATTGCGCGCGGGCGAACTCGGACTCGATTTCGGCGGCGCGCTCGCGAACGCCAGTCTCGATCTCTCGCCCCAAGGCGATCTTCAAGAGGCCGCCGCCAATCTCTACCGCTTTCTAAGGGCGCTCGACGCGCGCGGCGCCGCGACGATCGCCGTTGCCGCGCTCCCGGAAACCGGCCTCGGCGCCGCGATCAACGACCGCCTGCGCCGCGCCGCCGCGCCAAGAGGGTGAGACTCAGCCGATGTTCACCACCACCCGGCCGCGCACCTTGCCCTCGAGAATGGCATGGGCGGTTTCGATCACCTGATCGAAGGCAATATCGGTCGTCGCGCTTTTCAGCTTCGCATGGTCGAGATCGCGCGCAAGGCGCGCCCAGGCCTCGACCCGCCGCGCTTTCGAACAATAGACGCTATCGATCCCGAGCAGCGCCACGCCGCGCAGGATGAACGGGGCGACCGAGCCGGGGAAATCGAGACCCTGGGCCAGACCGCAGGCCGCAATCGCGCCGCCGCGCGAGGTCTGCGCCACCAGATTGACGAGCGTGTGCGACCCGACCGAATCGACCCCCGCGATCCAGCGCTCCTTGCCGAGCGGCTTGCCGGGAGCCGAGAGTTCCGCGCGATCGATGATCTCATCCGCGCCCAGACTTTTGAGATAATCGGCTTCCGCCGCGCGGCCGGTCGAGGCAATGAGATGCCAGCCCGCTTCTTTCAACAGCATCAGAGCGAACGAACCGACGCCGCCCGCCGCCCCGGTGACGATGGCGGGTCCCTGCGCCGGGGTGACCCCGTAATGTTCGAGCGCGATGACGCTGAGCATCGCGGTATAGCCGGCCGTGCCGATCGCCATGGCGTCATGCGCGCTCAATCCGTTGGGCAGCTTGATCAGCCACTCGCCCTTGACCCGCGCCTTTTCGGCGTAGCCGCCGAAATGCGTCTCGCCGAGGCCCCAGCCGTTCAAGACGACGGCATCGCCAGGCTGAAATTCAGGATCTTC
>JARLIW010000252.1 GCA_031291515.1 Beijerinckiaceae bacterium
CGGCCCGGTCCTTGGAGCCGGCGAAGCGATGCGCCAAGCCATAATCCTTCAGGGCCTCGGCCGCCGGGCGGTGGCGCGCCTCGATATCGGCGAAAACGTCAATGGCCGCCGCGAGCCGTCCGCCGGGGGTCATGGCGCGCCAACCAAGACGCCGGAAGCGGTCAGGAGCTCGACGAAGGCGGGCAATAGGATGGATTGAACGGTCATGGGTGTCCCGAAATGAAAAGGACACCCTGTGTCGGGGAAAGTGGCACGAGAGTCAAAGAAAGCCGACTTGTCGTCGCAAAGAACTCCCGACCCAAGCGCGCCGGCGGACCCGCCGTCGGCACCGCGCTAGGAACCCGACACCCGGAATTCAGTCGGATCCTGATCCGGCCGCGGTGCGAGCCTTGCTCACACCCCGGTCGGATAATTCGGGCTTTCCCGCGTGATCCCGACATCGTGGACGTGGCTTTCGCGCAGGCCCGCCGAGGAAATCCGCACGAATTTGGCGCGATCCTGGAATTCGGCCACCGTCGCCGCGCCGACATAGCCCATCGCCGCGCGAAGGCCGCCGGCGAGTTGATGCAAAATCGCGCCGGCGGGTCCGCGATAGGGCACTTGGCCTTCGACGCCCTCGGGAACCAGCTTGAGGCTATCGCGAATGTCCTGCTGGAAATAGCGATCCGCCGAGCCGCGCGCCATCGCGCCGACCGAGCCCATGCCGCGGTAGGATTTGAACGAGCGGCCCTGATAGAGGTAGACCTCGCCGGGGCTCTCGTCCGTGCCCGCCAGCAGCGAGCCGATCATGACGCTGTCGGCGCCGGCCGCGACCGCCTTGGCGAAATCGCCGGAATATTTGATTCCGCCGTCCGCGATCACGGGAATATTGGCCTCGCGCGCCGCCCGCGCGGAGTCCATGATGGCGGTCAGCTGCGGCACGCCGACGCCCGCGACGATCCGCGTCGTGCAGATCGAGCCCGGCCCGATGCCGACCTTGATCGCGTCCGCGCCGGCGTCGATCAGCGCCTTGGTGCCGTCGTAGGTCGCGACATTGCCCGCGATCAGCGACACGCGGTTGGACACGCGCTTGATCCGCAGGACCTGGTCGAGAACCTGCTGCGAATGCCCATGCGCGGTATCGATCACGAGACAATCGACGCCGGCATCGATCAGCATCAAGGCGCGCTCGTAGCCCTTGTCGCCGACCGTCGAGGCGGCGGCAACGCGCAAGCGGCCCTCGCCGTCCTTGCAGGCGGTCGGATGCTGCGTCGCCTTTTCGATATCCTTGACCGTGAGTAGGCCGATGCAGCGGAACTCTTCATCGACGACGAGCAGTTTTTCGAGCCGGTGCTGGTGCAGCAGGTGGCGCGCTTCTTCCTTGCTGACGCCCTCGCGCACGGTGATGACGTTTTTGGTCATCAGCTCCCGGACGGGTTGATTCGGGTTTTCGGCGAAGCGCACGTCGCGGTTGGTCAGAATGCCGACGAGCTTGGTCGGCGTGCCCGGCGCCGTCCCGCGCTCGACCACGGGAAATCCCGAAATGCCGTGGCGTTTCATCAAGGCCAAGGCATCGGCCAAGGTCTCGTCGGGGTGGATGGTGATGGGATTGACCACCATGCCGCTCTCGTAGCGCTTGACCTTGCGCACTTCCTCGGCCTGGACGTCGGGCTCCAGATTGCGATGGATCACGCCAATCCCGCCGGCCTGCGCCATCGCAATGGCGAGCCCCGATTCGGTCACCGTGTCCATCGCCGACGAAATGATCGGCAGGTTCAGGGTGATCGTGCCGGACAGGCGGGTGGAAAGATCGACGCCGCTGGGCATAACGGTGGAATGGCCTGGCAAAAGCAGGACATCGTCGAAAGTCAGAGCTTCTTCGATCGACGAGCGGATAATCGTGGCCATGGGCCAACTCCTTGCATTCGGCGAGGTTTTAAGGCCTGGCGCGGGAGGGTCCGGGAGACATCTCGTCCCCGGTTGAGTTGGCAGTGGCTGATAGCATGATCGTGACGGCGCGCAAACCCATCGCCATCGATTTGATACTGGCAAGTTGGGCACGCCTGATTTAATCGGTGAGGCCTATTTGGCGCGCAAGAACGGCTTGCCCGAACCGTCGCGTCACGCCCCGGAGGTCCGCCGCTGTTCCCGCGCTATGCCTTGACCGCCATGATCGTCGCCTGCGCGCTGTTCATGGAAAATCTCGACGGAACGGTGATTTCCACCTCCCTGCCCGCGATCGCGCTCGATCTGCACGAAGACCCGATTGCGCTCAAGCTGGCTCTGACCTCCTACCTTCTCTCGCTCGCGGTCTTCATTCCCGCGAGCGGCTGGGTCGCGGACAAGTTCGGCACGCGCACGGTGTTTCGGGTCGCGATCGCGGTCTTCACGCTCGGGTCGATCCTGTGCGGCCTGTCGAATTCCTTGCTTGGTTTCGTGCTCGCCCGCATCGTCCAAGGCACCGGCGGGGCGATGATGGTCCCCGTCGGGCGATTGCTGTTGCTGCGGTCCGTGGAACGCCACAACCTCGTGCGCGCCATGGCCTATCTCACCTTGCCCGCCTTGCTCGGCCCGATGATCGGGCCGCCGGTCGGCGGCTTCATCACCACCTATTTCCAGTGGCGTTATATTTTCTGGATCAACGTCCCGATCGGTGTTCTGGGCATCACCTTGGTCACGCTGTTCATTCAAGATTTCCGCGAGACGGATGTCCGTCCACTCGACATCACGGGGTTCTTCCTCTCGGCGGTCGGGCTGTCCTGCGCGATGTTCGGCCTGACGATTCTGGGGCGCGGCTTCGTGCCGCCGTGGCAGGCGCTCGCGCTGACCGGTTTCGGCGCGGCGGTGCTCGCCCTCTATGTCGTTCACGCGCGCCGGACGGTCGCGCCGATCATCGATCTCTCCCTGCTCAAGCTCACGACTTTCCGGGTCAGCGTGACCGGCGGTTCGCTGTTTCGCATCGGCATTGGCGCGACGCCGCTCCTGCTGCCGCTGATGCTGCAGTTGAGCTTTGGCATGAACCCGCTGCAATCCGGCCTCACGACCTTTGTCGCGGCGGCTGGCGCGATGGCGATGAAGGCGACCGCCGTTCCGATTCTCAATTGGTTGGGATTCAAGCGCGTTCTCGTCGCCAACGCGCTCGTCGGCGCGGCCTTTATCGGCATCAACGGCCTGTTCACGCCGGCGACGCCGAGCGCGCTGTTGCTGACGATCCTGCTGATCGGCGGTTATTTTCGTTCGCTCGAATTCACCGGCATCAACGCCATCGCCTATGCCGATATCGAGCACGACCGGCTCAGCCGCGCGGTGAGCTTCGTCTCGGTCGCGCAACAGCTCTCGATCAGCGTCGGCGTGGCCTTGGGCGCCGGCGTCGTGCAGGCCTTGCGCGATTCCCATGGCGGGGAGCTCCGCCTTAGCGACTTTCACTGGGCCTTTGCCGTCGTCGCGTCGCTGTCGGCGTTCTCGGCGTTGAGCTTTATGAAACTGCCCGCCAACGCGGGCGCATCGCTCTACAAGCGCCAGCCCGGCGCGCCCGTGGCCACGGCGGTGGAGGACGCCAAGCCGGGGGCGGCGTGAGGCGAAAGAATCGGGTAAACATCCAACACCCTAGGAAGAACCCGACCTAAATGGCGCCAAATCGACAAAAGCCGAGAAAGCCTGCGCCTCCAGAACCGCCGGTCTTCGAGTTTTGCGTCCGGGGACGCGCGAAATCGTTTCAATCGAAGGACAAGCGGCGGCTTCAGCTCTGGATACAGGCTGTCCGGGATATGGCTC
>JARLIW010000253.1 GCA_031291515.1 Beijerinckiaceae bacterium
ATGATCGGATGTTCGCGGATGACCTCGTCGAGGATGTCCCAAACCTCCGGCTTTTCCTTCTCGACGAGCTTTTTCGCCTGCTTGACGGTCGCGCTGAGGCCCTTCGCGTCGAGACGCGAATAGATGAACGGCTTGAACAACTCCAAGGCCATTTTCTTCGGCAGGCCGCATTGATGCAGCTTCAGATCCGGGCCGACGACGATGACCGAACGGCCGGAATAATCGACGCGCTTGCCGAGCAAGTTCTGACGGAAGCGGCCCTGCTTGCCCTTGAGCATGTCGGCGAGCGACTTGAGCGGACGCTTGTTCGCGCCCGTGATGACGCGGCCGCGGCGGCCGTTGTCGAACAGAGCATCCACCGCCTCTTGAAGCATGCGCTTCTCGTTGCGGATGATGATGTCGGGCGCGCGCAGATCGATCAGCCGCTTCAAACGATTGTTGCGGTTGATCACGCGGCGGTAGAGATCGTTGAGATCGGAGGTCGCGAAACGGCCGCCGTCGAGCGGAACGAGGGGACGCAGATCCGGCGGGATGACCGGCACTTCGGTCAGGATCATCCACTCCGGCTTATTGCCGGAATGCATGAAGGCCTCGATGATTTTCAGGCGCTTGGCGAGCTTCTTCGGCTTCAGTTCCGTCGTCGACTCGGCAATCTCGACCTTCAAGCGCTCGGCGATGCCGGCGAGATCCATGTTGCGCAGGATCTCGCGGATCGCCTCGGCGCCGATCAAAGCGGTGAAACTATCCTGACCATATTCGTCCTGGGCGCGAAGATAATCTTCCTCGTTCAGCAACTGACGGTCCTTGAGGGGCGTCAGGCCGGGATCGAGAACGATGTAGGATTCGAAATAGAGAATCCGCTCGAGATCTTTCAGCGTCATGTCGAGCAGAAGCCCGATGCGCGACGGCAGCGACTTCAAGAACCAGATATGCGCGACGGGAGCGGCAAGCGAAATATGGCCCATGCGCTCGCGCCGGACGCGCGACAACGTGACTTCGACGCCGCACTTTTCGCAGATAACGCCCTTGTACTTCATCCGCTTGTACTTGCCGCACAAGCACTCGTAATCCTTGATCGGCCCGAAGATGCGCGCGCAGAACAGGCCGTCGCGCTCGGGCTTGAAGGTCCGGTAATTGATCGTCTCGGGCTTCTTGATCTCGCCGAAGGACCAGGACAAGATTTTGTCCGGGCTGGCGATGGAGATCTGAATCTGGTCGAACGCCTGCGGCTGCACGACCGGATTGAAGAGATTCATGACCTCTTGATTCATGCTAGTCTCCTTATGCGCAGTCCGCCGGCATGACGCGCGGGGCAGGCTGCTAGGATATTAAACTCTTGAACACACGGTAATAAACGAGGCGCGCGGGGGCACGCCTCGTTTCAATTTTGCATCGATGACTATTCGGCGGCCTCGGCGGCCGGAAGCGCGTCGGGATCGAGCTTCGGACGCGACGTCAGTTCGACATTGAGGCCGAGGGATCGCATTTCCTTCACGAGAACGTTGAAACTCTCGGGGATACCGGACTCGAACGTATCGTCGCCACGCACGATGGACTCGTAGACCTTGGTACGGCCGGCGACGTCGTCGGATTTCACCGTCAACATCTCCTGCAGCGTATAAGCCGCGCCATAGGCTTCGAGCGCCCACACTTCCATCTCACCGAAGCGCTGACCGCCGAACTGCGCCTTCCCACCCAGCGGCTGCTGCGTGACGAGGCTGTAGGGACCGATCGAACGCGCGTGGATTTTGTCGTCCACGAGATGGTGAAGCTTCAGCATGTAGATGTAGCCGACCGTCACCTTACGATCGAACTCCTCGCCGGTCCGCCCGTCGAACAGAACCGACTGGCCAGACGCGTCGAGACCCGCCTGTTCGAGCATCGTGACAATATCGGGCTCATGCGCGCCGTCGAACACGGGCGTCGCGATCGGAAT
The DNA here is from genome assembly GCA_031291515.1 of Beijerinckiaceae bacterium. Lineage (GTDB taxonomy): Bacteria > Pseudomonadota > Alphaproteobacteria > Rhizobiales > Beijerinckiaceae > RH-AL1. The sequence continues at coordinate 1,937 of JARLIW010000253.1, forward strand.
GCCGCGGCGCAGGTTTTCGCCGACCTCGACGACGGTTTCGTCGTCGAGCGCGTCGATCGCCTCCTTGGCATCGTAGATCTCGATGAGCTTGGCCCGCAGCGGCGCCGTGTCCTGGTTGCGAAGATACGCATCCACGGTGGCCGCGACCTGCTTGCCGAGACCGGCGCAAGCCCAGCCCAGATGCGTCTCGAGAATCTGACCGACGTTCATGCGGCTCGGCACGCCGAGCGGGTTCAGCACGATATCGACCGGAGTCCCGTCGGCGAGGAAGGGCATGTCTTCCTGCGGCACGATCTTCGACACGACACCCTTGTTGCCGTGGCGTCCCGCCATCTTGTCGCCGGGCTGAATCTTGCGCTTCACCGCGACGAAGACCTTGACCATCTTCATCACGCCGGGCGGCAATTCGTCGCCGCGCTGCAGCTTTTCGACCTTGTCGAGGAAGCGGCTTTCGAGACCCTTCTTCGACTCGTCGTACTGCTTCCGCATCGCTTCGAGTTCGGCCATCGTGGCGTCGTCGTCGAGCGCGAAGGCCCACCATTGCGACCGCGGATATTCCTCGACGATCTCCTTGGACAGAACCGTGTCGCGCTTAAAGCCCTTCGGTCCGGCAATCGCCTTCTGGCCGGAGAGAATGTCGACAAGACGCGTGTAGACGTTGCGGTCGAGGATCGCGAGTTCGTCGTCGCGATCCTTCGCGAGCCGCTCGATTTCCTCGCGCTCGATCGCCTGGGCGCGTTCGTCCTTGTCGACGCCGTGGCGGTTGAACACGCGAACCTCGACGACGGTGCCTTGCACGCCGGGCGGCACGCGCAGCGACGTATCGCGGACATCGGAAGCCTTTTCGCCGAAAATGGCGCGCAGAAGCTTTTCTTCCGGCGTCATCGGGCTTTCGCCCTTGGGCGTAATCTTGCCGCAGAGGATATCGCCGGCCTGAACCTCGGCGCCGATATAGACGATGCCGGCTTCGTCGAGGTTTTTCAGCGCTTCTTCCGAAACGTTCGGAATGTCGCGCGTGATTTCCTCGGGCCCGAGCTTGGTGTCGCGAGCCATCACTTCGAACTCATCGATATGGATCGACGTGAACACGTCGTCCTTCACGATGCGCTCGTTGAGCAGGATCGAATCCTCGAAGTTGTAGCCGTTCCAGGGCATGAACGCGACGAGCACGTTGCGCCCGAGCGCGAGATCGCCGAGATCGGTCGAGGGACCGTCCGCGAGAATTTCGCCCTTGCGCACGAAATCGCCGACGCGCACCAGGGGCTTCTGGTTGACGCAGGTCGATTGGTTCGAGCGCTGGAACTTCATCAAGCGGTAGATGTCGACGCCGGGACGCCCGGCGGTATTGTCCTCGGTGGCGCGCACGACGATACGGGTCGCGTCGATCTGATCGACGTAACCTGTTCTCCGCGCGGCGATGGCGGCGCCAGAATCGCGCGCCACGATCGCTTCCATGCCGGTGCCGACGAGCGGCGCATCGGCCTTGACGAGCGGCACCGCCTGGCGCTGCATGTTCGAGCCCATCAGCGCGCGGTTCGCGTCGTCGTTCTCGAGGAACGGAATCAACGCGGCGGCGACCGAGACGAGCTGCTTGGGCGACACGTCCATGAAGTCGACGCGATCGCGTTGGACCATCATGACGTCGCCGGCATGCCGGCAGACCACGAGATCGCCCGACAGCGCGTTATTGGCATCCATCGGGGCGTCGGCCTGGGCGACGTAATATTTGCTCTCTTCCATGGCGGAGAGATAAACGACGTCGTCCGAGACCTGCGCGTCTTTCACGCGGCGGTACGGGCTTTCGATGAAGCCGTATTTGTTGACGCGCGCGAAGGTGGCGAGCGAGTTGATCAGGCCGATGTTCGGGCCTTCCGGCGTTTCGATCGGGCAGATGCGGCCGTAATGGGTCGGATGCACGTCGCGCACTTCGAAGCCCGCGCGCTCACGCGTCAAACCGCCCGGACCAAGCGCCGAAAGACGGCGCTTGTGGGTGATTTCCGACAGCGGATTGGTCTGATCCATGAACTGCGACAGCTGCGACGAACCGAAGAATTCGCGCACGGCGGCCGCCGCCGGCTTGGCGTTGATCAGATCCTGCGGCATGACCGTGTCGATATCGACCGAGGACATGCGCTCCTTGATCGCGCGCTCCATGCGCAGCAGGCCGAGACGATATTGATTCTCCATCAACTCGCCGACCGAACGGACACGACGGTTGCCGAGATGATCGATATCGTCGATTTCGCCACGGCCGTCGCGCAGATCGACCAAGGCGCGGACGACGGCGAGGATGTCTTCCTTGCGAAGCGCGCGCTGGGTGTCCGGCGCATCGAGATCCATGCGCATGTTCATCTTGACGCGGCCGACCGCCGAGAGATCGTAGCGCTCGGGATCGAAGAACAGCGAATGGAACATGTTCTCGGCCGTCTCGAGCGTCGGCGGCTCGCCGGGGCGCATGACACGGTAAATGTCGAACAGGGCTTCCTCGCGCGAGTGGTTCTTGTCCACCGCGAGCGTGTTGCGAATATAGGGGCCGATGTTGATGTGATCGATGTCGAGCAGCGGCAGCTCCTCGAAACCAGCTTCAATCAACGCGGCAAGCGACTTGGCCGAGACTTCCTCGCCCGCCTCGGCGAAGATCTCGCCGGTCTGCGGGTTGTAAATGTCGTTGGCGATATATTGACCATAGAGATCGTCGTCGGCGGCCTTCAAAAACTTGACGCCGCGCTCCTGCAACTGACGCGCGGTGCGCACGGTCAGCTTCTTGCCGGATTCCAAAACCACGTCGCCGGTCTCGGCGTCGACGAGGTCGGTGGAGGCCTTCATGCCCTTCATCCGCTCGGGATTGAAGGGATAGCGCCAGCCGTCCTTGACGCGATCGAACGTGATCGTCTGGTAGAAGGTCGAGAGAATCTCTTCGCCATCCATGCCCAAGGCATAGAGGAGCGACGTCGCGGGAATCTTCCGGCGACGATCGATACGCGCATAGACGATGTCCTTGGCGTCGAATTCGATATCGAGCCAGGAGCCGCGATAGGGAATGATGCGCGCCGCGAACAACAGCTTGCCCGACGAATGGCTCTTGCCCTTGTCGTGATCGAAGAACACGCCGGGCGACCGGTGCATCTGCGAAACGATCACGCGCTCGGTGCCGTTGACGATGAAGGTGCCGTTCATCGTCATGAAGGGCATGTCGCCCATATAGACGTCCTGCTCCTTGATATCCTTGACCGACCGCGCGCCGGTGTCGGGATCGACATCGAACACGATCAGGCGAAGGGTGACCTTGAGCGGCGCGGCGAAGGTCATGCCACGCTGGCGGCACTCGTCGACGTCGTATTTCGGCGGCTCGAATTCGTATTTGACGAACTCCAAGAGCGCCGTATTGGAAAAGTCGGAGATCGGGAAGACCGACCGGAAGACCGATTGAAGGCCCTCGTCGGGACGTCCCCCCTCGGGCGCATCGACAAGCAGGAACTGATCGTAGGAAGCCTTTTGGACTTCGATCAGATTCGGCATCTCGGCGACTTCGCGGATATGGCCGAAAACCTTGCGAACACGCTTGCGGCCGCTGAACGTTTGCGCATTATGATGGGCCATGTCGCTCCTCGCATTGCAATTGGGGCGATCCCGCCAGGAGACCGGCCTGGGGAACCTGCCGGGGCATCCCGAGAGGTGCCCCTAAACTGACGCGTTTCACATCCGGACGGCGAAAGTCCCGGAGGCGGTTGGCTCGTCCGCAAACGCAAAAGCCGAAAGGCCGCTAGGCCTTCCGGAACGCACCGGCAGGATTGGGCCAAAGCCCAACCCTGCCTGACTTATTGGGGATAGAGCGGGGCAATCCCCGCCCCGAATTACTTAACGTCCACCTTCGCGCCAGCCTTCTCGAGCTGAGCCTTGATCTTGGCGGCTTCGTCCTTGGTGACGGCTTCCTTGACGTTCTTCGGAGCGCCTTCGACGAGGTCCTTGGCTTCCTTCAGGCCGAGGCCCGTGATGGCGCGGACTTCCTTGATCACTTCGATCTTCTTTTCGCCAGCGGCGGTCAGAACGACGGTGAATTCGGTCTGCTCTTCGACCGGAGCAGCCGGGGCGCCGGCGGCCGGGCCAGCGGCGACGGCGACGGCGGCAGCGGCGGAAACGCCCCACTTCTCTTCGAGAAGCTTGGCGAGTTCGGCGGCCTCGAGCACGGTCAAGCTGGAGAGGTCGTCAACGATTTTTTCGAGATTAGCCATGATGTAGATCCTTTAATTGGGTCGATGATTTGGTTCGATGAAAGTCTTGCGGGATGTCGATCAGGCCGCTTCCTTGTCTTTTTCCGCATAGGCGGCAAAGACGCGCGCGAGCTTGGCGGCTGGCGCGGTGGAGAGCTGGGCGATCTTGGTCGCGGGCGCCACGAGGAGACCCAGGAGCTTGGCCCTGAGCTCGTCGAGCGACGGCATGGTCGCGAGCGACTTGACCGAGTTGGGATCGAGCGCGGTTGTGCCCATCGCGCCGCCGAGGATGACGAGTTTGTCGAATTCCTTGGCGAATTCCACCGCGACCTTGGGCGCGGCGACCGGATCGTTCGAATAAGCGATCAGGGTGGGCCCGGTCAGAAGACCGGAAATGGACGCGCTCGGCGTCCCTTCGACTGCTATCTTCACAAGACGATTTTTGGCGACCTGAACCTTGGCGCCAGCTTCACGCATCCGCCGACGAAGCGTTTGCAGCTGGAACACGGTCAGGCCGGTATAACGAGCCACGACTACGACGGACGTCGTCTTAAAGACGTCGTTCAACGCAGCCACGGCTTCTTTCTTTTCCGCTCTGTCCACAGTACTTCTCCTGGAGATCATTCTCCTGGAGCGGGCCAACATTAGCCCGCCGGTTGCAGAAACCGCTCCGGCCGGGGACAATGAAACCGTTACATCTTACAAGGTAAGATACAGCAGCGAATCGTCCTGCGCGAAGCAGCGCGGCACCTGTCCCCGGGACGGCTCGCGCCGGACCGGACAGAAGGATCGAACCAAAATCATGGGATACCCGAGGCGCGAGCCCCGGCCATCCTGAAATCCGGCTTTCCCCGTCTACGCTGGCCTCGAAAATCAATCCGGAACCGGATTGGCCTTCAAAGATTAAGCAGACGACCTCTCGAAAGAGCCCGTTCGCGCCCGCGGTCTAGGACAGGACATGGCCGGTTGGGACGCGAGGCGAAGCCCCGATCCTCCGGCCATTCCAACTTCAGCCAAAGAAATGCCCTCCTGGCGCCGATTTCCAAAAAGAAGCCGATGCGGAGGACATGTCAGGAGCGAAGTATCTCATGTGAGCTTTCTGGGGCGGCGCATGCGCCAACCCGCGAGCTGCTTATCTAGACCCTCTCGGCGCTCTTGCCAAGAGGTTCTTTTCGATTTGTCAAGATCAGCCTTGTCCGCCTGTGGATACAGTGGACAAATCCACCTTCACGCCAGGACCCATCGTCGAGGAAATCGCGATGCGCTGGAGATAGGTGCCCTTGGCGCCCTGCGGCTTGGCCTTGGAGACCGCATCGACGAAGGCCAGGATGTTTTGCACGAGCTTGTCGTCGGAGAACGACGACTTGCCGACGCTGCCCTGGATGATGCCGGCCTTTTCGACGCGAAACTCGACGGCGCCGCCCTTGGAGGCTTTCACCGCGTTGGCCACGTCCATGGTCACGGTGCCGACCTTCGGGTTCGGCATCATGCCGCGCGGACCGAGCACCTTACCGAGACGGCCGACCAGCGGCATCATGTCGGGGGTCGCGATGCAGCGGTCGAAGTCGATGGTGCCGCCTTGGACGATCGCCACGAGTTCTTCCGCGCCGACGACATCGGCGCCAGCCGCGCGGGCTTCGTCCGCCTTGCCGCCACGCGCGAACACGGCCACGCGCAGGGTGCGGCCGGTCCCGTTCGGCAGATTGACCACGCCGCGGACCATTTGATCCGCGTGCTTGGGGTCGACGCCGAGGTTCATCGCGATTTCGACGGTCTCGTCGAATTTCGCATTGGCCCGTTCCTTGACGAGCTTGACCGCCTGATCGACGGGGTAGAGCCTGATGCGATCGATGCCCTCGCGGGCCTTGACGACGCGCTTTCCAACATGTGCCATGATTAACCCACCACCTCTAGGCCCATGGAACGGGCGGAACCTTCGATCATCGCGGCGGCTGCCTCGACGGTGGCGCAGTTGAGATCAGGCATTTTCTTTGACGCGATCTCGGTGATCTGCGCGCGCGTCACCTTGCCAACAAAACCACCCTTGCCGGTGGTCTTGGAGCCAGACGTGATGCCCGAGGCCTGCTTGAGGAAATGCGACACCGGCGGCTGCTTGAGCACGAAGGTGAAGGAACGGTCCTGATAGGCCGTGATCACGACCGGAATCGGCGTGCCTTTTTCCATCTGGGCGGTCTTGGCGTTGAACGCCTTGACGAATTCCATGCCGGCAAGGCCGCGCTGACCGAATGCCGGACCGATGGGCGGTGACATGGTGGCGGAACCCGCCTTCACCTGTAATTTGATGTAACCCGTTATCTTTTTTGCCATGTTCAACTCCTATCGCCACCGGCGAGGCCAGCGGCGGACGTGGATCGTGGTCCGGCGTTGGCGCGCCTCCCACGGCTTTCACCCAGGCCCCGAGGGGCGCGGGAATTCTCGATGGTCTAGACCGATTTCGCGGCCTTATACCGAATTTATACCAGTTTTTCGACTTGGGTATATTCCAACTCGACCGGCGTGGCGCGACCGAAAATCGACACCGCGACCTTGACCCGCGACCGGCTCTCGTCGACTTCCTCGACGATGCCGTTGAACGAGGCGAACGGCCCGTCCGCGACACGCACGGATTCCCCGACCTCGAACGAAATGGAGGCCTTCGGCCGCTCGACGCCTTCGGCGACCTGGCCCTTGATCCGCTCGGCCTCGGAATCCGAAATCGGAACGGGACGCTTATCCGCCCCGAGAAAACCCGTGACCTTCGGGGTATTCTTGATGAGGTGATAGATATCGTCGGAGAGATCGCACTTCACGAGCACATAGCCCGGAAAGAACTTCCGTTCGCTGTTGATCTTGCGACCCTTGCGAACCTCGACGACCTGCTCCACCGGCACCAGAATCTCGTCGAACTTGTCCTCGAGATGGCGTTGCGCCGCTTGCTCCTTGATGGAAGCCGCGACCTTCTTCTCGAAGTTCGAATGGGCGTGAACGATATACCAGCGCTTGGTCATGGCGGTACGTTGTTCCTGTCTCAATGGCCGAGGCTAAGAATAAAACCGATCAGGAGATGAATGCCCTGATCGGCCACAAACAGAAACAAACTCGCGAGAACGCACATGATGACGACGAGAACGGTCGTAATCGAGGTCTCGCGCCGGTTCGGCCAGGTCACCTTGTTGGCTTCCTGCCGGACGTCTTGCAAAAAATGATACGGATTGGCCATGGACTCAAATCGCGGGAGTTGCGCGGCCGCCGGTCTCGATCCCGTCATCGGGGATGACCCTGCAATCGCAAAAAATGGTGGCGCGGAACCGTTCGGTGCCGCGCCACAAACCTTGCTCATAAAGAGAGTCTGCCCAACTGGCAAGCATGAAATACATTTTATGAAGATAACACGACACACGCCGGATCGGTTGAAAAGAGCTTCGCCGCGGCTAAAATTATCCGCGTAACGTGGAGCGAGCCGTGATAACGCCTGCCTTTGCCCAGACGATGAGCGCCTACAATCGCGAAATGAATCGCCGGTTCTATTCCGCCGCGAGCAGACTGAGCGACGAGGACCGCCGCGCGAATCGCGGATCGTTTTGGGGCTCGATCCAGGGGACGTTGAGCCATCTGCTCTGGGCCGATCACATGTGGATGTCGCGTTTCGCCGGCTGGGACAAACCCTCGGTGCCCCTGGCGCAAACCGCGACAGCCTACGAATCCTTCGGGCAAATGGCCGAGGTCCGCGCAACGACGGATGCCGCGATTTCGGTCTGGGCGGCCAACCTGACGCCGGAATGGATCGCGGGCGACCAAGCCTGGTTCAGCGGCGCGGCTCAAAAAGACGTGACAGCCCCTCGCGGACTGCTTCTCGCCCATTTCTACAATCATCAGACTCACCACCGCGGCCAGGTTCACGCGATGCTCACGGCTCAAGGCGAAACGACTGGCGATACCGACCTCTGGCTCGTCGTGGCCAATTAGAACGATCGCGGAGCCTCGGAGAATCTGGCAGGAGAGGAGGGACTCGAACCCACAACCTCCGGTTTTGGAGACCGGCGCTCTAACCAAATTGAGCTACACTCCTACGAGACCCGTTCTTTGCCGCAAGTTGGCGCGGCAAGCAAGAGGCTAAATTGGTTCGACCCATACCGCCGTGCCATAAGCCAAGACTTCGGTGATGCCCTCCATGATCTCGTTGGCATCGTAACGCATGCCGATCACCGCGTTGGCGCCGCCCTGGTTGGCGTGGATACAGAGATTGTCGAACGCCTCCTGCCGCGCCGTCTCCGCGAGATGGACGTAAGCGCCGAGCTTGCCGCCGAAAATCGACTGCACCCCGCCGATAAAATTGCCGATGACGCTGCGC
>JARLIW010000254.1 GCA_031291515.1 Beijerinckiaceae bacterium
ACCGCATCAATCGTCCCCCATGCTTCGCTCGGCAAAGGAGCAAAACGAATCACCTCACTGTAACGAGGCGATTGGGATTTGAGAATCGAGCGCGAGAGCCATTTCCCACGAAAATTGCCACGCCCGACTTGCCAGAAATTCGGTTAACGAACTGTATAAACGACGTTTTCGAGGGGGTGGATACAATTCCCGGGCGCCGGACTTTTTTCGATCCGCGTGATGGCTCTGGTCACCCGCTCACGTGCGCCAGCGGTTTCCGCCCGACGCACTCGCTAAGCGATAAAACGCTAATATGACAATCGGTTCGCGCGCCTTAACTTAGCATCTGCAACTTTGTGAAAACCGCTTTGTGAAAACCGCTTTGATGGGAGCTCGTGGCCCGGCGGGATGCCGAACCGGCGCGCGTCTGGCTGGCCGGTCGCCGGCCCGCGATCAAGGTGGGCCGGGATTATCCGTAATCGCGCGCACGATCATCGATCGCGCGCACAATTTTCAACAAGTCGCGTTTCCGGCGCGACGGGGTCGCCCCTCGCTCAGTAGCGATATTGCTCGGGTTTGAACGGCCCTTCGACGGGAACGTTGAGATAGGCGGATTGTTCCGGGCTCAGTTTGGTCAGCTTGGCGCCGACCTTGGCGAGGTGGAGCGCCGCGACTTTCTCGTCGAGAGCCTTGGGCAGGGTGTAAACTTTTTTATCGTATTGGCCTTGCTTGGTCCAAAGCTCGACCTGAGCGAGCGTCTGGTTGGTGAAGGACGCCGACATCACGAAGGACGGGTGGCCCGTCGCGTTGCCGAGGTTCACGAGCCGGCCTTCCGACAGCAGAATGATCCGCTTGCCCGACGTGAATTCGATCTCGTCGACCTGCGGCTTGACGTTGTTCCACTTCAGATTTTTCAATGCCGCGACCTGAATTTCGGAATCGAAATGGCCGATGTTGCAAACGATGGCCCGATCCTTCATCGCGCGCATATGCTCGATCGTGATGACATCGACATTGCCTGTCGCGGTCACGAAAATGTCGGCGCGCGGCGCCGCGTCTTCCATCGTCACGACTTCATAGCCTTCCATCGCGGCCTGCAAGGCGCAGATCGGATCGACTTCGGACACCAGAACGCGGCAGCCGGCATTGCGCAGCGAAGCGGCCGAGCCTTTGCCGACATCGCCGAAACCCGCGATCATCGCGACCTTGCCGGCCATCATCACGTCCGTGCCGCGGCGAATGCCGTCGACAAGCGATTCGCGGCAGCCATAGAGATTGTCGAATTTCGACTTGGTGACGGAATCGTTGACGTTGATGGCGGGCCAGAGGAGCTTGCCTTCTTTTTCCATCATGTAGAGACGGTGGACGCCGGTCGTCGTCTCTTCGCTGACGCCCTTGATGGCTTTGCCGTTGCGCGTGTACCAGCCGGGATGGGTGCCGAGACGCTTCTTGATCGAGGCGAACAGGACTTCCTCTTCTTCGCAGGTCGGCTTTTCGAGGAACGCCGTATCACCCGCCTCGGCGCGCATGCCGAGGTGAATCAACATGGTGGCGTCGCCGCCGTCGTCGAGGATCAGATTGGGCGTGCCGCCATCGGCCCATTCGAAAATGCGATGGGTATAATCCCAGTAATCCACCAAGCTCTCGCCCTTGATGGCGAAGACGGGGGTGCCGGCCGCGGCAATGGCGGCGGCGGCATGATCCTGGGTCGAGTAAATATTGCAGGAGGCCCAGCGGACATCGGCGCCCAGCGCTTTCAAGGTCTCGATGAGGACGCCGGTCTGAATGGTCATATGCAACGAGCCGGCGATCCGCGCGCCCTTCAGCGGCTGAGACGGGCCATATTCGGCGCGTGTCGACATGAGGCCGGGCATTTCGGTCTCGGCGATGTCGAGTTCCTTGCGGCCCCAACTGGCGAGGGCGATATCGGCGACGACATAATCTTTGGCGGCTTGGGTCATTGTGAGGCTCCGGAACATCTGCCGCCGGTATAGCGAAGACGGGACCTCATAGCAATAAAGATATAAGGATTTCTTTATGTCTCTTCGGGGAGCGAATCCGCGAGGCTTTCGGGGGAGCGCAACGATTTCGCGAAGCAAATGAGGATGAAGCGGGCCGCCCATGCGCCGTATAAGGCGGCGAACGAGGCGTAATGACGCACGATGGCTTGCGCCGCGCGGGACCGTCTCGCCCAACCGGGCAAGACCGGGTTCGGATCGCGCCGATCGAGACGAAGAAGCAGCCCCGCCAAATTGGCGCGGAGCGCGCCATTGGGCGCGAAGCGGGCGGCATGATCGACGAGATGATCGACGATGAAGAGTTGGGCCAGTTCGTTGCTGTCGCCCCGGCTTCCCAAGCTATAGCTCAAGGTCCGGTCGAGTTGCGCGCGCGCGGTGAGACTATTGCCGCCATGGAGGCGGTAGGCGAACAACGGCTCGTCGATCACCGCGCCGCCACACAAGGCGCCGCAGCTTATGGCGAAATACATGTCCGTACAGGTCCGCAGCTTTGCGAGCCGGGCATTGTCGGAAAAATGGAGAAGCGCATCGCGGCGGTAACAAAGGCCCGAGGTCGGCGACCAGATCCAACGCGTCGAAAGCGGCGGCGAGTAATGGATTTTGTCGACAAACCGGTCTTTGACCGCGGCCGATGGCCAACCGGGCGTCGCCGTGTAAGGTCGGACCAATCGCGGTTTGTGACCTCGCCCGCTCTTGACGAAGCGATTGGCTTCCTCGCCGGTCGCGAGCACAATTTCCCGATCCGCGATTTGCAGCATGTCGACCGAGGTCAGACCGGCGTGAGGGCGCAGCGACAAATGCGCGTAAATATGCGTCTCCACGCAAAGCGGCAGGAGATAATCGTCGGCGTCGAGAAAGATGATGTAATGGCCCTTGGCGGCGTTGAGTCCGTCGAGTGAAGCGGCGGTCTGCCCGCCATTTTCGTCGCGGTTGATGAGAATCAACGTGGGATGTCTTGCCGTCAGCGCCGCGAGGACCGTGGAGGAATCGTCGACCGAAGCGTTGTCGACGACGATGCATTCGATATTGGCGTAGGTCTGGCCGAAGACGGATTCGACGGCTTCTTCGAGAAAACGGCCATAATTATAATTGACGACGATGACCGTGACCAAAGGCAGGCCGGGTCGGGGAGGGGTTTTTCCGGTTGCGGCCCCGTCGTCCGGGTGCTGTGTGTCGTGTGTCATAGCGCCGGGACCGCCAATCCTTGAAGGCGCGCGGCTCTCACCGGGCGTGCTGCCATTTGACCACCGGTTTCCGGCTTGATGCCGGAGCGTCCGGCCGGGTCGCTTGCTCCCAAGCTCTTGCCATAGGATAGCCCTCTGTGACAAGGAACCTCCCGGCGGGGTGGCCTTACGCTGCTCGCGCAGCCTGGTTGCCTGGGCGGGATCATGTCGAGACGTCGGATTTCGAACCAGGCGCCGAAGACGAAAAACGAGACCTCTATTCCGATGGACGATGATCGCATGAGCGAAAACGGCAAGGCGGATGCGCTGACACGAGATATGCCGCAGAAGGCCTATGGCATCGCCACGATCGCCAATGACAAGGTTTACGACTGGCTCTTGCCATTTCTCGAGAGCTGGGCCGTCACCAATCGCGCGACGCCGCTCTATGTGATTCCCTACGACGACAATTGCGCCAAGACACGCGCCGCTTGCGAGATCTACGGCGCCCATTTCGTCGAGCCGGATCATCAGGCGTTGGACGCGCTGGCCAAGCGGCTTTATCCCTTGTTCCCGAACCACCGTCGGCGTCTGCGGAAATTTCTGTCGCTCGCCTTGCCGCTCGACGAGGTCATCTATGTCGATGTCGACATCGTCCTCGTGCGCGACATGTCGGTGTTTTTCGGCAAGTTGCGCCCCGGCGAAGTGGACTTCATCGTTGCCTCGCCGGTCGAGACCTACGTCTACAACAAGAAGCGTCCCAATTATCCCTTCTTGAAGGACGTGATCTGTTTCAACGACGGGTTCTTCGTGACCGCGAAGTCGATTTTGTCGCTCGACGATATCTACGCCGTCATCGACAAGGACGAGGCGATCTTTCATACGGTCCGCCAGCGCGGCATGCTGTTCGCCCAGCCGCTCACCAATTTCGTGACCCACTACAAGGGTATGAAAATCGTCCCGATTCCCGGTGTCCTCGACAATGGCTCGAGCGAGAGTTTTTATAAGGCGGAAGGCGTGACCTTCGATGCCGAGGGCTGGCCGCTCGATCAGTATGGGAAAGACATTTATTTCGTGCACTGGGCTGGCGCGACCAGTTTGCCGAAAAAGCGCGTCTTCGATGATTTGTGGCTCAAGTTCACGGCCGCGGCCGTCGCGCGCCTGGAGCTTGCCAAGACGAAGATGCTGTCTCGCGTTTAGGCGTAACGAGGATCGTCGATGCACCAGGTGGGAGACGATAAAGGGACGATCCCTCCTTCTTTCCTGATCGATTATCCCGTCCGGGTCGCCATCGAAGAAATCGAATTTTTGGAAAAGGGTCTGTTTTTTACGAACCCCGCGCTCGAGCGAATTGTCCGGTCGCGTGTCGTCGAGACTGTCATCGCCTGGATCCAGAGATTGATTCCCAAGGTGCGGCTGATGATCACGTCGCTTCGGCAAAAAATTCCAGGCAACCCTCCCGCTCGGTTGCGGTATGTCAAGCCGGTTCTCCCGGCCGACAGTCCCTTGGCTCAGCGGGCCGCGAGACCTCGAATTTGGATCGACTTGACTTTCACTTATCGCTCAGGCGACCGCGGGGGGATCGCGCGTGTCGCGCGTGAACTCGCCATGGCCGCCGCCCGGAGCGGATTGGCCTTGCCCGTCGTCATCGAGAACGGCCAATTGCGTCCTTATTTTTCATCGCCCGGGCACGACGAAAATCTCGTCGCGGATGAAACGATTACCTATGTCGTCGTCGATATTTTCTGGGATTTTCTCAAGGAATATCTGGCGATATTCGACGCGCTAAAATCCAAGGGCGCCAAGACCGTCGTTTGTGTCCACGATATCATGCCTTTATACGTTCCCAGCTTCTTTGGGAATTATTTTGTTTCATTGTTTGCGTCGACCCTTCCGACCATCCTATCGGCGAGTGACGGCTGTATTGCCATCTCCAATTACACGGCAAGCAAGGTGCGAGACTTGATTTCACATCGCAACATTCGCCCCATCGATGATTATCCGATCGGGTCATTTCCGCTCGGGGCGAATTTCCAAGCCGACGCGCGCGGACGCGTACGGAGCGAATTGAAAGACCTCTTCGCGCGAAACTTTGTTTTCTTGAGCGTCGGGACCATTGAACCGCGCAAGGGCTATGCGGTGACGATCGATGCGTTTGAACTGCTGTGGCGCGAGCAAATCGACTGTCACTTTGTCATCATCGGGCGCGAGGGCTGGGTCTCGAAGGCGCTGCGCAGCCGCATCCTGTATCATCCCGAGTTCCGGAAGCGGCTGCATTGGGTTACCAATGCCACCGATGCCGAGGTCAGCTTTGCCTACGAACGGACCTATTGCCTGATTCAAGCGTCGATCACCGAGGGATTCGGACTGCCGGTCGTCGAGGCGAGCCGCATGGGCGCGCCCATTCTCGCATCGGATAATGAGGTGTTCCGCGAGATCGCCGGGGATGCGATTACCTATTTCAAGGTCGCCAATCCCATTGATCTCAGCGTCAAAATCAAGGCGAGCCTCGCCGAGCGGCCGAAAGCCGCGCAAATTAAATATGTGAGCTGGGATGAAAGTCTCGCCTTAATGGTGGCGAGGGTTCATGCAATGTTCTCCCATGAGAAGGCGGCCACGGTTCGGGGCGCTGGATGGGAATGAGGGCCGGCAAGGTTTTGGACGACTGAGATGCCCAGGCTGCTCTTCGGATATTTCGCCAAGCGGATTGCTCTGTCAGCCCTGCTGATCGAGTTGAGCCTTTGCATCCCCGTGGTGATGACCTCGATCTTTCATTATTTGCCCCCGACGGCCGTGCGCGGCGGGCTGCTCTGGCCGGCCCTGCTCGGGACCTTGCCGACGGTGCTTTATATCGCGTTGCCGATTGCGACAGGCGTTGCGATCATGCTCGAATTCATCCGGATGTCGTCGGACGGGATGATCGCGGTTCTTTATTCGCTGCGCCTGTCGGTCTGGGCGATTTGCATGCCGGCCGTCGCGGTGTCCCTCGGAGCCACCGGCATCGGCTATGCGATATCGTCCTATATCGCGCCGGCCTATGTCGGGCAGATGCACGACGTCATCTATGTGATCCGCAATTCGCTGAATCACCGGATGCTCGAACCGGCGCAATTCTATACGTTCGCGAGTGGAACCCGCACGCTCTATTTCCAGCGCTGGCAGTCGCCGGATGTCGCCTTGGGCATGTTTATCCACGAGTTCGATACCGAGAAACAGGAGGAGCGCGTCATTACCGCCGCGCAGACGGAGTTTCGCCGCAACGACAAAGGCGTCGTGCTCGTCATGAGCAAGGGCTCGATCGAAACGCGCAAGCAGGGCAGCCTCTCGATCCGCGGCGCCAATTTCGACGAATATGTCATGCCGATCGACATGCAGGGCACGGGCGGCATGCCTAAGCGAGGTTGGCGTGGCGTGTTCGAAGTGCCGGGCGCGGAGTTCTTCGCCGAACGCACGGCCGACATACACGATCCGCAGCGCCTGGCGGAATGGACCAGCGAGGCCGCGAAACGGATCGGGATCCCGGTTCTGTCCTTCGTGCACGCGTTGTTTGGCATTGCCTTGGTTCTCGCGGTCTCCAGCGCGACCGGCCGGGGATCTTCGGCGACGACGCTGACGCTGCTCGCGGTGCCCGCCGCTCATATTGCGATTTTGATTGGCGCGGAGACCTTGGTGCGCAAGGATATCCAATTGGTTTGGGTGATCGCGGCCGCGATCCTGGCCGAACTCGCGGTGGCCTTGTTTCTGTTGCAACGTGAAAACGCCACACGGCGGGGCGGTCCGCCCGCGATGGATCCGATGGTAAAAACCATCCCCGCGAGCGGAACATAGGGCGCGCCGTCCGCTCTGGATTCAAGGGGCGCCTAAAGTCGCGGTCCCGGCCTTGTTTTGATTTTTTAAGGCTGGTTTCGCCAACGGCCACGGTGCCGTTCTCGATTTCGACGAAATGGTCGCAAAGCGCTCGAGTTGAAAGATCATGCGCGACGACCGGGATGGGTGGAATTCTTGATATCCGCCTCGACGATCGCGAGAAGCGCGAGTTATTGACAAATCTCGGTTGTGTGGTGAGCTAGTCTCGGCAAAAGCCAATAGGATAATGGCTCGATGACGAGTTTCCTAAATGCCTGCGCGGCTCAACTGGTGGCGATGCTACCGCGCGGTACGCGAAAGGCCATCATCGATCGCGCCATAGGCGGTTATGCCGTTGGATATGACAGCTTCTGCGAGGTTGCCGAGACGCTCAACGTCGTTGCTGTGTCGATCAGGGGCGAATACGGCGTTATTCAAAATGCCGTTTCCGATCGGGTGATGAGCGAGCATTACGCGAAGACCGGCCGGTGGGCAAAACAGACCAACGATGCGTTTATTGGGTTTTTCGCTGGGCGAGGCGGGACCTACATCGATGTTGGCGCCAATGTGGGATTGACGACGATTCCTGTCGCCCGGAACCCCCGTGTTTCCTGTGTTGCGTTGGAACCGGAGCCCGGCAATTTCTCCTTTTTGACCGCGAATATCGCGGCGAACTGCCCGCATGGAAATGTCGTGATCAAACGCGCGGCGGCGTTCGAACGTCACGATACGCTGCATTTCGAGATTTCGCCCGACAATCACGGGGATCATCGAATCCGGCTGCGCGCGGGGGAAGGGCAGCTGAGGGAGCAGGATCGGAAGGTCATCGAAATCGAGGCCTTGCCCTTAGACGACCTTTTGCAGGCCCCTGATGGTCCCTTGGCCATCAAGGTCGACACGCAAGGCGCGGAACCTTTCGTCGTGAAGGGCGGTCGCAGATTGCTGTCGTCCGCCGAGTTGCTGATCTTGGAGTTTTGGCCCTATGCGATGGCTCGAATGGGGGGCGATCCGGAGGACGTGATCCAGCTCCTTGAACGGGATTTCGCGACGATCAGCATGTACGATGGCGAGGAAAGCAAGCCGTCGGCGCCAGAACCAGTGAGTAATGCGGCTGGCAAGCTTCGGCGGATGGTCAGAGACCGTGCCGGCGATCATCATTTCTACGTCGATATCGCGGCCCGGAAGGCTTAACGAAAGAGGCGCAACGGGCCCGCGAATTTTCCTGACATGCGCTTGATTCGCGACGCGGCCTTCTCGGGTTTCGCCGACCGCTACCCCTCGCGTCCCATCGCGATCTTATAGTCTGGAATGATCTGCTGCGGCGTTCCGATGGCTTTCACGCTGCCGTTCTCGATCCAGACGAGACGGTCGCACAAGGCTTCGAGCGTCGTGAGGTCATGCGAAACGACGAGGATCGTGCCGTGTTTGGCGAAATCCTTGATATAGGCATCGCATTTCGCGCCGAATTCGGCATCGCCGACCGACAAGGCCTCGTCGACGATCAAAATATCGGCGTCGGCGTGCGCGCAGACGGAAAAGGCGAGACGCGCCGCCATGCCGCTCGAATACATTTTGAGCGGCTGATAAAAGAAGTCGCCGATATCGGCGAAGGCCTCGATCGACGGCATGCGCTTGAGCACTTCCTTGCGTTTGAGACCGAGAATGGCGCCGCCGATCAGCGCGTTCTCCTGGCCGCTCAATTCGATGTCGAAACCGGCGCCGAGAGCCAGAATCGGCGCGATCCGGCCGTTGAGTTTCGTGATGCCGTGGGTCTGCGTGGTGATGCCGCACAGAATTTGCAGCAGAGTCGTCTTGCCCGCGCCATTGCGTCCGACAATGCCGACGCACTCGCCCTTGCTGACGTTGAACGTCACATCGCGCAGGACCCAATGCTCTTTATAAAACGGCCCCCAGCGCCAAAATAGCGTCTGCTTCAGCTGATCGTTCCGGTGCATATATAACTGGAACGCCTTGCCGACCCCGTCGCAAATGATGATGGGCTCAGATGACATCGACGAAGATGGATTTGTATCGCATGAAGAATCGATAGCCAAAGCGGAAGATGAGGAGCGAGACAAGGACGGTTCCTGCGTAAACGGTGAGGTCGGGGAGCTGCCCATGCAGCAGGAGGTCGCGGATCATTTCAATGTAATTGCCGATCACATTGAGGCGGAAATAAATTCGCGCTTTCTCGGGGACGTCGGTGAACGAGTAAAAAATCGGGGTCGCGAACATCATGACGGGAATGATCGACGTCATGAGAAACGAAACGTCGCGCGTGAACGATCCCAGCGCCATCAGAAACCAGCTCGCGCCAAGCAGAAACAGCGTGAAGGGGATCACGACCAAGGGCAGAAGCAGGATCGACCAGGGCAGTCCGCCGGTCACGACGATTTGGAACAGCAGAAGCACGGCGAAACTGATGCCGGCATAGACGAGCGCGCGGATCGTCGCGGTCCAGGCCAAGGTTTCGCTCGGGAAGATCGACTTCTTGATGAAGTTGACGTGTTCCTGCAGGAGCCCCGGCGAGCGGTAGGCGATTTCCGAGAAAAGGTTGAAGACGATCAGTCCGGCGAAGATCGACAGAGCATAGGTTTTGACGCCGCCGGAAGCCGCCGATTTGGGAACGCCGACCGCGTTCGAAAAGATGATCGTGTAAAAGGTCAGCATCACGAGGGGGCCGAACACGGCCCAAAGCCAGCCTAGAATCGAACCTTTGAAGCGCGCGGAAAGCTCGCGCCGGACGACGGCGCGGATGAGATCCCGGTAATGCCAGGCCCGTTCCAAAGGCGCGACGAACGCTTGTAAGAAGAGAAGGCCGGTCCGCTGCCGTGGTGAGGCTGCTCGATCTAAAGAAATGTCCAAACTCATTGTGTTGTGACGATCCCGGCGATGTGACGACCCCGCCCTTCGCCCCGATCTCGGCCCTCGGCTTCGAGGGGGCAGGGGCACGGGAGATAAAACAGGTCAGCCCCCGGCAGTCAACGTGCGGAGGTCTCGGTCCCCGTGTCCGGCCCGATCTTGGCGTGAAATGCGCCCCAATCGGCGCCAAGACCTCGAGCCGCACGCCATGACGAAATAAAATCTCATTTTTTCAGCCTGTTATGCTTTCGTGGTCCCGCGCCGGGCGTTCCGGGGCGCCGCGCGCCGGAACGCCATGAGCGAGATGGAACAGCCGGATGATATGCCGAAAAAGACGAGCATCTGACGTGAATTGCATCACGTCCCGGCGCGCTCGGGGGGGCCGCAACAATTGATAACAATAATTGATGTTCCGTCGCGCACGCTGGCGCCGCCGGCCGCCGCGTTTGGCGCCGCTACACCAGTCGGCGGACTTGGAAAGACCGTATTAACCATTTTACCTCAGGACCAAACTCATTATAAGGACTGACCGGTACGGATAGGGGCGTGCCCGGACCTTTTGTTCCTACCGCTACAGAGCTTGGGGCCATGAAGCGCATTTTGATTTTCATTGTTGTTTTCGTGCTGCTTTTTGGCTTCGCGGGGGCGTTCGGCTATTTCCAGTTCGTGACGAAGCCGGAGATGATCAAGGGCTTTATCGCCAACGCGCCTCGGCCGGTTCCGACCGTTGCCGCTGTCACGGCGACCGCCCAGCGCTGGACGCCGGGGCTTTCCGCGATTGGAAGCACGCATGCCTTTCAAGGCATCGACGTCTCGTCCCAACTCGCCGGAATCGTGACCGCGATCCATATCGGCTCGGGTCAGGATGTCGCGAAGGGCGCGCCGCTTTTCGATCTCGACACGTCGGTCGAGGAGGCCGATCTCAAGAACAATTTGGCGACGCTCAAGAATGCCGAACTCGCCATGGAGCGCCAGCATCAACTGACGCTGAGTGCCAACACGACCAAGGCGAACATGGATTCAGCCGAGGCCGCGCGTGATTCGGCGGCGGCCATGGTCGAGCGAAGCCGGAGAACCATTGCCCAAAAGACCTTGGTGGCCTCGTTCGCGGGACGTCTGGGGATTCGCAAGGTCGATGTCGGGCAATATGTCTCGCCCGGCACGAGCCTGATTACATTGCAACAGCTCGATCCGATTTTCGTCGACTTTCCGGTTCCCGAGCAATCGCTCGGGCTTCTCAAGCAGGGGCAACCGGTCAATGTGGCGGTGGACGCCTATCCCGGCGTGACCTTCACGGGGGCGATCTTGCTGATCGACGCGCGCGTTGCCACGGAGAGCCGCAGCGTCTTGGTGCGCGCGCAGTTTTCGAACGCCGACCACCGCCTTCTGCCCGGCATGTTCGCCAATGTGACGGTGCGGGCCGGGGAGCCGCGCGATATCGTGGCCGTGCCGCGAACGGCGGTGTCCTTTTCGCTTTATGGCGACAGCGTTTTCGTGGCGACCCCGGCGCCGCCTCCGTCCGGCGGGGCCCAGGCCGCGACGGCGCCTGAAAAGAAACCGTTCAAGATCGAGCGCCGTTTTGTCCACACCGGCGAGACGCACGACCTCGATGTCGCGATTTTGGACGGGGTCAAGGCCGGGGAGACCGTGGTCTCCGAAGGCCAAATCAAGCTGCAAAACGGTGCCTTGGTGACCATCGATCCGAAAGCGGTCTTGCAGCCGCCGGCGATCCGGCAAAAGGAATAGGCGGCAATGGGTTCCTTTACCGATCTTTTCATTCGCCGTCCGGTGCTCGCCAGCGTGGTGAGCCTGCTGATTTTGTTTGTCGGTCTCCAGTGCTTTTTCAAGCTGCAAATCCGGCAATATCCCGAGCTGTCGTCGACCTCGATCACGATCACGACGACCTATCCCGGCGCCAATGCCGACTTGATCAAGGGGTTCATCACCACCCCGATCGCCCAGGCCGTCGCGAGCGCGGAGGGGATCGATACGCTGGTGTCGAACTCGCAGCAAAATGTCTCGACGATCACGCTCAATTTGCTGCTCAATGCCAATGCCGACCGGGCCGTGGCCGACGTCTTGTCGAAGATCAATCAGGTGAAGTTCCAGCTCCCGAAGGAATCGCAAGACCCGATCGTGGTCAAACAGACGGGCGACGCCACCGCGCTGATGTATCTCTCCTTCAATTCAAGGATGCTCTCGCCGTCGCAGATCACGGATTACTTGACCCGAGTCATCCAGCCGCGGTTGCAGACGATCGATGGCGTGGCGAGCGCGGATATTTTGGGCGGCCAGACATTCGCGATGCGCGTGTGGCTCGATCCCAATCGGATGGCCGCGCGTGGCGTGACCGCCGCCGATGTGCGCAACGCCCTGTCGGCCAATAATTTCGTGTCCGCCGCCGGCCAGGTGAAAAGCGATTTCACCCAGACCAGCATCAACGCTCTGACCTCGCTCGATTCCGCCAAGGCGTTCGGACAGCTCGTGGTCGCGAGCCATGGCGATGCCTTGATCCGCATCGCCGACATCGCGACGACGGAGCTGGGTCCGCAGTCCGTCGATTCCTCTTCCGTTTTCGACGGCCTGAAAGCCGTGTTCATCGGCATTAAATCGACGCCTTCGGCCAATCCGCTCGAAGTCATTACCGCCGTCCGCGCGGCCTTTCCCTCGATTCAAAGCGATTTGCCCGCCGGGCTTGAGGCGTCGATCGCCTATGACGCGACGAAATTTATCCGCGCCTCCATCGCCGAGGTCGAGAAGACCTTGGGCGAAGCGGCGCTCATCGTCGTGATCGTGATCTTCCTGTTCCTCGGGAATTTCCGTTCGACGGTCATTCCCATCGTCACCATCCCGCTGTCCCTCATCGGCGTGATGATCATGTTGCTGGCCTTGGGCTATTCGATCAATCTGTTGACGCTGCTTGCCCTGGTCCTGGCGATCGGTCTCGTGGTCGATGATGCGATCGTGGTGGTCGAAAATATCTACCGCCACATGGAAGAGGGCATGACGCCCCAGGATGCCGCGATCAAGGGCGCGCGCGAGATCACCGGCCCGGTGATCTCGATGACGATCACCTTGGCGGCGGTCTATGCGCCGATCGGCTTCGTCTCCGGCCTGACGGGCGCCTTGTTCCGCGAATTCGCCTTCACCTTGGCGGGATCGGTCGTCGTGTCCGGCGTGATCGCGTTGACGCTCACGCCGATGATGTGTTCGCGCCTTCTGAAGCCGCCGCCGCCCGAAGGCGCCGGCGGGTTCACGGCGTTTCTCGACCGAATTTTCGACCGGTTGCGGCTGGCATACGAGCGGCGTCTGACCCGATCGCTCAATTTCCGCGCTCTCACCGTTCTCGTGCTCGCGGGCGTTCTCGTTCTCACCGCGATCATGTTTCTGTCGACGCCCAAGGAACTGGCGCCCGAAGAGGATCAAGGCGTGATCTTCTCGCTGATCAAGGGGCCGCAATACGGCAATCTCGATTATCTCGAAAAGTCGACGGAGCAATTGCACGGTTTGTTGGCGGAGGTTCCCGAAGCGGAGCATCTGTTCGCCATCAACGGATATCAGGGTCCGCAATCGGGGTTTGCCGGGATTATCCTAAAAAATTGGGGCGACCGGGCGCGAACCCAGAAACAGATCTTGCAAGCGTTGGCGCCAAAGTTCGCGGAGATCGAGGGCGCGCAGGTGATTGGCTTTTCGCCGCCCGCGCTGCCGGGTTCGACGGGCGGCCCGCCGCTGCAATTCGTCGTGCGCAGCATTGGCGATTATAAGGATATCGCCGATGTCATGGCGAAGATCCAAGACGCCGCGCGCAAAAGCGGCCTGTTCATCTTTACCGATAGCGATCTGAAGTTCGATACGCCGCAATATGAATTCAAGATCGACGCGGACAAGGCCAACCGGCTTGGCATTTCGATGCAGGATGCCGGCTCGACCTTGGCGACGCTGCTCGGCGGGAATTACATCAACCGCTTCAATCTCTATGGCCGGAGCTACGAGGTCATCCCGCAAGTGCCGCGCGAGTACCGGCTCACGCCGGATTGGTTGACGCGCTATCAGTTGCGGACGGCCAGCGGCGATCTCGTGCCGTTCTCGACCATTGCCTCGGTCACCCAAAGCACGCAGCCCAACAGCCTGCCGACGTTTCAGCAGCTGAATTCCGCGACGTTGCAAGGCGTGCCGTTCCCCGGCCATACGCTCGGCGAGGCGCTCGACTTTCTGAATACGGAAGCCAAGAAAGTCATGCCGGAAGGGTTCAGTATCGATTATCAGGGCGAAAGCCGGCAATATGTCCAAGAGGGCAATACGTTGCTGCTCACCTTCGTCTTCGCGCTCGTGGTGATCTATCTCGTGCTCGCGGCGCAATTCGAGAGCTTTCGCGATCCCTTCATCATCCTGATCGCGCTGCCGACCTCGATGTTCGGGGCGTTGCTGCCGCTCAATCTGCTCGCGGTCGTTGGGGCGGCGAGCATGAACATCTATTCGCAGATCGGTCTCGTCACCTTGATCGGTTTGATCTCGAAGCACGGGATCTTGATGGTGGAATTCGCCAATCGCATGCAGGAAGAGGGCATGGACCGGCGCGGCGCGATCGAACATGCCGCCGGCGTCCGTCTCCGCCCGATTCTGATGACGACGGCCGCCATGGTCGTCGCCATGGTGCCGCTGATCGTCGCC
Source organism: Beijerinckiaceae bacterium (assembly GCA_031291515.1). GTDB lineage: Bacteria > Pseudomonadota > Alphaproteobacteria > Rhizobiales > Beijerinckiaceae > RH-AL1. The sequence continues at coordinate 14,540 of JARLIW010000254.1, forward strand.
GAAGGCGCCGGCGCCCGCAGCCGCTTCGCGATCGGCGTCGTGATCGCCTGCGGCATGTCGATCGGAACGCTCTTCACGCTGTTCGTGACGCCGGCGATCTATACGCTGATCGCGCGCGACCATCGGAAAGAGCGCGGCAAGGCCGAGGCCAATGGAACCTCGCTGGCGACCGCCGGGCATTCGGCCGCGGCGGAGTAACGAGGCGGTTGTTCCCCTTTGGGAGCCTGGGCCGTCATGGCCGTGCTCGTCACGGCCATCCACGCCGGAACATCGCGGGGGGCCATGACGGACGAGGCCGCAATGTCTCGACGTGGATGCCCGGCACGAGGCCGGGCATGACGATGGCGGCTCCTAAGCCCAATTGCCGTGAACGTCCGCGCCTCGCGAGCGCTTAGTTCACCCGCCCCGTATTCGCCGGGGCGCTGGCCGGGCCGATCGAGACCCATTGATTGGGATCGCTCTGCGATTGGCGCTTCACATATTGATAGCCGGTCGTATCCCAGGCGCGGATGTCGTCGACCATATTGTCGAGCACGATCTCGCCG
>JARLIW010000255.1 GCA_031291515.1 Beijerinckiaceae bacterium
ACCGCGTGCTGATCGTCGACGAGCTCGGCCATATCGTGGATGGCGACCAAGTCATGGCCGCGATCGCGGAATTCTGGCAAGAGAGCGGCAAGCTCTCGCAGCCCGGCATTGTCGCGACGGTGATGTCGAATCTCGGCCTGGAGCGGCATTTGCAATCGCTAAAGCTTACATTGGTGCGCACGCCGGTCGGCGACCGCTATGTGCTCGAACACATGCGCCAGCACGGCTTCAATGTCGGCGGCGAGCAATCCGGCCATATCATTCTGTCGGATTATGTCACGACCGGCGATGGCTTGGTCGCGGCCTTGCAGGTCATGGCGCTGGTCAAGAAGCGCGGCCGCCCGGTCAGCGAGGTCTGCCACCGTTTCGAGCCGGTGCCGCAGATCCTCAAAAACGTGCGGCTCGAAGCCGGCCGGAAACTGGGCGAGGACCGGATCGAAACCGCGGCGGCGGCGGGCCGCGAGCGTCTCGGCGCGTCGGGCCGCTTGGTGATCCGCCTGTCCGGCACCGAGCCGGTGGTGCGGGTGATGGGCGAAGGCGATAATTTCGACCTCGTCGAAGCCGTCGTCGACGACGTCTGCGAGGCGCTTCAGGCGGCGTGACGGCGTCGAAATCGAGCGTGCCGCGCCACGTTCCCCAAAACGGACAGGATCACATTGCGGGGCCGCCGGAGCGCGCTCGGCGTTGTCGCAGCCACCAAAGTTTGAAGAAACCGCCCTATTCGTAAGGCGTTAGGCTGTTCGCGGAGCCATGACTCCGTGAAAGATGCCTTGCCGGGCACGAACGCCTTCGCGATCAAATTCGGAGCGCCTATGGCGGCGTGCGCTCTCGAGGCGGCCCCATCAGCGCCGGTTGGAACAGAATCGCGGCGGCCAATGTGCAGACGAGGGACAGAGCCATCAGCTTGCCCATGCTCGAGGTGCCCGGATGTTTCGAGGCCCAGAGGCTGCCGAAGGCCGTGGCGGTCGTGAGCGCGCTCCAGAACACCGCGCGCGTTAGGCTCGATTGCAATAGCTTGGTCGTCCCGGCCCGCCACGCCATCACGAAATAGATCTTGAACGCCACGCCGAGGCCGAGGAGTAGCGGCAAGGCGATGATGTTCGCGAAATTGAGCGGCATGCCGATCAGGACCGTGATTTCGAGCGTGACCACGCCAGCCAGCAGCAAGGGCACGAGGGTCAGAAGCACGTCCCCGACCCGGCCCAGCACGATCCAGAGGATGATGAAGATCGAGGTGAGCGCCACGACCGCGGCCTCGATGAAGGCCAATTTGACGGTCTTGCCCGCCTCTTGAACCGCCACGGGTTCGCCGGTCGCCGACGGCGCCAATGCTTTGATCGACTGCGCGAAGCGGATCATGTTGTCGTTGTCGTTGGGATTGCCCTTGGGGGCCACCTCGATCCGCGCCCGGCCGTCGTCGGTCATGTAGAGATCGCGCAACGAGGCGGGCAACGTCGCCAATGTGACGTTCGTGGCGTCGAGCGCGTCTTTGAGGCTCGCGAGGGTTTCCCGGACTGGCGGCAAGAGAGCGGCCCGCGCGCGCTCGCGGGCGGCGGGCGGCGCGTCCGCGAGTTTCTGCGCAAGGTCCGCGAAACGCCGAGCGTCGTCGGCGCCCTTGCCGAGGGTCGTCCCGGCCGCGGCGGTAAACGCGATCCCGACCTTGTGCAGTTCTTGAATATCGTCGGCATCGGCCGGCGGGTCGATGACGCGGCTCGGATCGAAGACCGGGCCAACAATGGCTTTGGCCTTGCCGATCAGCGCGAGCTTGGGCTCCTGGTCATCCGGCACGAGGCTCGAGAGCGTCGTCACCCGGGCGACATCGGGAAGCGCGCCGATTTTGGCGGCAAGCGCGTCGGCGCTCGCGAGATTGGGTTGCAAGACGTTGATCACCTGCGTGTCGGTGTCGGGATCCTTCATCAGATCCAACAGGGTCGAGACGGATTCGACCTTCGGACTATCGAGGTTCAGCGGGTTGAAATCGAATTGCAGATTGCGCAGCAAGGGGGTTCCGGCCAGCGCCACGGCCAGCGTCCCGATGATCACGGCATAGCGGTGATCGTGCAGAAAGTCGTCGACCGGCGCCAAGAACTTATAACCGACGGGCTCGCGTTCGGCGGCCGGACGGATGATCGTCAGCAACGCCGGCAGAATCGTGATGCTGCTCAAAAAGGCGATGATCATTCCGGTCCCGGCGATTTCGCCGAGTTCCGACACGCCGCGATAGGCGGTCGGCAGGAAGGCGTAAAAGCCCACGGTCGTCGCCGCGGCGGCGAGTGCGAGCGGACGCCCGACCTTCGTCGCGCCATTGCGCAGGGCATGGTAGAAATCGGGCTCGTTGTAGCGCTCGGCCCGGTAACGGACGCTGAACTGAATGCCGAAATCGACGCCGATCCCGACAAAGAGCACGGCGAATGCCACCGAAATCAGATTCAGCGCCCCGACGAGAAACAGGCCCGCCGCGAAGGTCATCGCCAGTCCGGCCACCACGGTAAGAAACACGGCCACGACGATTTTCAGCGATTTCAACGCCGTCCAAATGATCAACAGGACAATGGCGGCGGTAATGGCGCCGTTGAGACCGGCGCCGTCGCTGATCGTCGAGAATTCGTCGTCGGCGAGCGGGACCTCGCCGGTCAAGCGAACCCATGCCCCCGTCGAACGATCGAGATGAAGCGACGCGGCGGCTTCGCGAATGAAATTCGACGGCTTTTCGCCCGGCTCGAGCGCCGAATAATCGAGCACCGGCGTGATTTCGATGAATTTGCGCGTTTGCCGTGACGAGGCCGGCTTGCCGTTGTTCAAAAGCGTTTGCAGCGAGTAAAAAGTTGGTTTGTTGGCGAGGGCCGCTTCGAGCGACTGATTCAAGGCCGCGATGGGCGCGTCATAATCGTCGAACGTGCCATGCTCGCCGAGAACGCCCTTGGTGATGAACTGATAGCCGTCCAACAGACCTCGCAACGAGGGGTCGGACGTCAGAATCGCGAGGACGGGCTCCGCCGCCTGCAACTGGTTGAGCGTCTTTCGCAGATCCTTGAGCGGCAGATAAAGCAACCCGTTCTTCGCGAAGAAGGGGCCGCCATCGGGGCGCACGACCAATTTGAACAGGTCGGGATGGCCTTGAAGCTTGGCATCGAGCGCGGTGGCGGCTTCCTCGGCGCGCTCTGGCGTCGCGCCGTCGATCACGACGATAATCTGATCGTTCTGAAGCGGAAAGGCGCTGTTGTAGGCGATCTGGTCTTGCCGCCACGGAACTTTGGCGTCGATGAATTCGTCGGTGTTGGTATTGATCGCGAAATGACTGATCGCGTAATAACCGCAAAACGCGGTGAGGATCGCCGCCAGCGTTAAAACGAGAATCCGGGCGTGGCTCGCGGCCATGACAATGGCGACAACCGTCTTGGTGATCGGGCCACGCGCCTCGAGTTGCGGAGGCGATTCTAGTCCGGACGGCTCATACGATGTGGTCATGCGCTGCGAAAACCATTTTTTCGAGGCGGCTGGGCGCACCGCCTAGAGTCAAGAAGCCCAGAATTTTCCGACCAGACTTTTGGACCAGCGCGGTAAACAAGGGAGCAAAACCGCATCTATGTGACCAGGATGCGGCAAGCCGCGCGATTATGGCGCGCCGAGCATCCCAAGTCTTGTTTTTTCGAGACATCAATGGCATTTCTGCTCAACTTGGCCATGTAAGCCAGTACGACATCGACGATAAGCGTGAAACCAGGCGGCGGACCAGGGCGAGACGAAATCTGAACCCGCGAGTGTTTCAGCCATAAGTCCGGCCAAAGCGGTTTGAGGGAAGTCGCTTTGCTCATTAGCGATCTTATCGTTAGAAATTAGTTAACGCGTGATATTCTTCGTTCTTCGCTTGCCCCCCGTAAGCACGGCAGGTAAACGGTACCGAAGGGCATTGCTGCTGGATTTGCCTGGAAAGGCTTGATGGCTTTCCAAAAATCCATGTTTCGTACGTGGTGATCACGGCCCGCAAGTCTCATGATCGCGCCGCGGTTTTTTTGAACCTTATCGAGGAGCCGAAACTTGGGCATTCCTTTTCTGCAGATGGCGACCGTCGGCTCCTATGTGGCGCGGCAAGAATTCTTCGGCAAAAAAATCTCGGGCCAGAAGCGCTATCCGTTGGTCCTCATGCTGGAACCGTTGTTCCGTTGCAATTTGGCCTGCGCCGGTTGCGGCAAGATCGACTATCCCGACAAGATCCTGAACGAGCGTTTGCCCGCCGCCGACGCGCTTCGCGCCATGGACGAATGCGGCGCGCCGGTCGTGGTCGTCGCGGGTGGCGAGCCGTTGCTCCATAAGGAACTTCCCGAGATCGTCGCCGGCGCGATCGCCCGCAAGAAATGGATCACGGTCTGCACCAACGCGTTGCTTTTGGAGCGCCATCTGCCGCGTTACACGCCCAACAAGCGCTTCAACTGGTCCATTCATCTCGATGGCAGCGAAGCGATGCACGACAAGTCCGTGTGTCAAAAGGGCGTCTACGACAAAGCCCTCGCCGCCCTCAAAAAAGCGCGGGACCTGGGGTTCCGGGTCACGATCAACTGCACGCTGTTCAACGACGCCGTGCCCGAAGAGGTGGCCAAGTTCCTCGACGAGGCCAAAACCTGGGGCGTCGAAGGCATCACGGTCTCGCCCGGTTATGCCTATGAGCGCGCGCCCGATCAGCAGCACTTCCTGAACCGGACCAAGACCAAGGACCTGTTCCGCTCGATCCTCGCCAAGGGCGAGGGCGGCAAGCGCTGGCCGTTCTATCAATCCTTGTTGTTCATGGACTTCCTCGCCGGCAATCAAAAATACCATTGCACCCCGTGGGGCAATCCGACGATGACCGTGTTCGGCTGGCAAAAGCCGTGTTACCTCCTCGGCGAAGGCTATGCGAAAACCTTCAAGGAGTTGATGGAAGACACCAATTGGGACAATTACGGCACCGGCAATTACGAGAAATGCGCGGATTGCATGGTGCATTCGGGCTTCGAGGCGAGCGCCGTCACGGATTCCTTCCGCAAGCCGTGGAAGCTCATCGGTCCGGCTTTGTTCGGCATCCGCACGAAAGGTAAAATGGCGCCGGACATTTCGCTCGCCAATCAGCGTCCGGCCGAATTCGTGTTCTCACGCCACGTCGAGAAGCGGATCGCCGAAATCGAAAAGGCCGAAGCCGCGGGACAGCATCTGACGGCTGCGGAATAGGCTGGCGAAGGCGGCGCGCGCATCGAGCGCCGTCCTGACCAGCGCCGGCACTTGCCGCGGATCGCGCGCGAGCGACCGCAATACGGCGGCAATATCGACCCGTCCGTCCGGCCGCATGCCGACCGTCGCCGCGTGGGGCAATTGCCGCCCCGCGGGATCGGCGACAACGCGGATCGCCGCGAAGGGCAGCGAATGGGCGCGCGCCACGCGGGCCACGATGTGGCTCTCCATATCGACCAGGACCGCGCCGGTCTCGCGATGCAGGGCCTGCTTGCCCGCGCGATCGGCGAGCGGCACGTCGACGCCGGCAAATCTCGCGATCGCGGCGCCGCCGAGGGCGCCCGCGAGACTTTCGCGCCAGCCGAGATGCGCCTCGAACGTCTCGCCCAGGGGACAGATCACGCTGCTCGCGACCAGGCACGCGCCGGCCTTGAGATCGGGAGCGAGCCCTCCGGCGATGCCGAAACTCACGAGCGCGCGGGCATGGGGCGCAAGTTGGCGCAGCGCGATTTCGAGCGCCCAGCTGTCGCCGCCACCCGGCATGACCAGGATCCCCGGACCGGCCGCCATTTTCGCTTCCGCCTTAAGGCCGCAGACGGCGATAATCGGCCGTTCAGGATCGGTTTTCATGAACCCGCCAAACTTTGCATGAGTTCGCCCAGACGTTTCATATGCCCGCCAGAACGCGGCGGTGGTTGCTCGCCTTGAGATTGCGGAACCGCGCGAGAGCCCAAAGCGGGAAGAATTTCGAATAACCATGGTAACGCAAATAGAAAACGCGAGGGAAACCGGTCGCGGTAAAACGCGCTTCGTCCCAAAAGCCATCCGCTCGCTGCGTCGCGGACAGATAGGCAACGCCGCGCGCGACAGCCGGATCATCGATCAAGCCAGCCGCCATGAGACCGAGCAAGGCCCATGCCGTTTGCGACGAGGTGCTGGGCGCCGGCTGATAGCCCCGATAGTCGAGCTCATAGCTCTCGCCGCCCTCGCCCCAGCCGCCATCCGGGTTCTGGATCGATTTCAGCCAGGTCACGGCCCGGCGCACGGCGGCCGAATTCGGATCGATGTTGGCGGCGTTCAGGGCGCATAGCACCGACCACGTGCCGTAAATATAATTCAGGCCCCAGCGGCCGAACCAGCTTCCGTCTTTTTCCTGCGTTTCGAGGAGGTGGTCGACCCCGCGCGCGAGCACCTTGCTCTTGTCCCGCGTTTCGCCGAGTTGCGCCAGCATGCTGATGCAACGCGCGGTGACATCGGCGGTCGGCGGATCGAGCAGCGCGCCATGGTCGGCGAAGGGAATATGATTGAGATATTCGTGATCGTTGTCCGCATCGAACGCGCCCCAGGCGCCGTTCCGGCTCTGCAGTCCCTCGACCCATTCGCGCGCGCGAACAATCGACTCGTCATAGCTCCGCGCATCCTCGGCCGACGGATGCTTGCGCGCGCGGTCCATGGCCAACACGACGACCGCCGTGTCGTCGAGATCGGGATAATGCGCGTTATTGTACTGGAACGCCCAACCGCCCGGCCGAACATCCGGCTTTTGCGCCGCCCAATCGCCCTTCACATCGAGCACTTGCAACGGCTTGAGCCAATCGAGACCGGCTTTGATGCCGGCGGCATTTTCGTCTTGGCCCGCTTCGATCAAGGCATGCGCGGCCAAGGCCGTATCCCACACCGGCGAGACGCACGGTTGGACGTAGGCGTCGTCGTCATGCTCGACGAAAAGACCTTCGATCGCCGCCAAGGCCTGCGCGACCAGCGGGCTGTCCGGCGTTTCCCCCAGCACCTCGTACATCAACGCGGAATAGGCAATCGCGGGATAGATCGCGCCAAGCCCGTCCTTGCCGTTGAGCCGCTCCGTGACCCAGGCTTTCGCCTTGGCGATCGCGCTTCGGCGCGACGCTTGGGGAAAATAGGGCTCCGCGACACGCAAGATCTTGTCGAGCGCGCCGAAAATCGTCACCCAGAATTTTGATTGATGGGCGCCCGCGGGCCATGTCTTGACCTGCCACGGCGGCACCACGAAGAGCTCCGCGACGCTCACCTCGGTCGCGTTCTTGGCCAGCGGCTTGAGGGCGTTGACCACCATGAGCGGCACCAGCACGGTGCGCGCCCAATAGCTCACCTTATCGAGATGAAACGGAAACCAGCGCGGCAAATGCATGATTTCAATGGGCATGACCGGCACGGCGGTCCAGGGCACCTCGCCATAGAGCGCCAACAGCGAGCGGGTGAACACATTGGTTTTCGCGGCGCCGCCATGCGCCAAAATTGCCGCCCGCGCGCGCGCCATATGCGGCGCATTGGGGGGATCCCCGAGCACTTTGAGCGCAAAATAGGCTTTCACGCTCGACGAAATATTGAACGCGCCGTCTTGAAACAGCGGCCAACCTCCGTGCCCGGCCTGTCGGTCGCGCAGATATTTGGCCAGTTTCACCTGCCGGGTGGGGGAGATCGACTCGCCACGAAACCGCTGAAACAAGACATATTCGGCGGGAATCGATACGTCGGCCTCGAGTTCGAAGACAAAATGGCCATCGGCGCGTTGCACGCCCAACAGCGCGCTCCGCGCTCGCTCGATCGTC
>JARLIW010000256.1 GCA_031291515.1 Beijerinckiaceae bacterium
ATCGGGCGCGAGCACCAAGCTGCTCGGCCCTTTGTCCCGGGCGACCGTGATGAAGGCAACCCGGATCCGCGCGCTGTCATGGCTCGAGGGCCAGGCGTGATCGGGAATCGCGAAGCGAATATGCCATCGCGTTCCCAAGGCGTTGCGCAGCACGATGTTATTCAGCTTCATCCGGATTCGACTGGTTGATACGAAACCAATTCGGCGCACGGTCGGCACCGCATTGGTCGCTTGGATCCAGAAGAACAGCACGAAATCGGCGGGATGCGTGAACTCGCGGTACAACCGCCGCAAGCAATCGACGTAACCATCGGAGAGCAGGCCGCGCATTTCGCGATTTGGAATGAAAGGCGGATTTCCAACGATAAACTCCGCCTCGGGCCATGGCGGTCGTTTGGCGTTGGGATAGGCCCGGGCCGCGTTCCCTCCGCTCGCGCCCGAGCTGGCGGGAAAACCATCCCAGGTCAACACGGCATCATAGCCGCTGCGCTTGCCGAAATTGATATTGTCGAAGACCTTCAAAATGGGTTCGCTCGGATGACCCGAACGGGTTTTGTAATGCTGCTGGAGATAGCCGATCCAGACCACGAGTTCCGCGATGGCGGCCGCGCGGGGATTGAGTTCGAGCCCGAGGAATTGCGCGGGATCGACGGTCTCGCGCTCCAGCCCCATATGTTCGGGCTCGCCCAGTTCCGCGAGCGTTTCGAGCACCTCGCCCTCGACCTTCTTCATCAGTTCGAGCGCGACATAGAGGAAATTTCCCGTGCCGCAAGCGGGGTCGAGCACGCGCGTGGCGCAGAGACGCCGATGAAACGCGCGCACGATCGCCACCGCGCCCTTTTCGTCGCCATCCTCTTTCGCCTGTTCCGCCTTGGTCAACGCCATCTGCCAATCCGCGCGCAAAGGCTCCATCACCGTGACTTCGACAAGGCGCTGGACATAGACGCGCGGCGTGAAATGCGCCCCGAGCTTCTTGCGCTCGGCCGGCTCGAGCGCCTGCTCGAGCAAGGTCCCAAAGATCGCCGGATCGACTTCCGTCCAGCGTCGATTGGCGGCGGCGAGGAGCTCGCTAATCTCTTCGCGGCCAAGCGGAAAGACAAAGGTGCTCTTGAACAGAGCGCCGGAGAACCGCCGCACCGGCGCGTCGATGACGTGGCTGAAACTCTCGCCGCGGTCCATTTGCTCCCAAAGCGTCTTGAGCCGGTGCGGAAAATGACTTGGGTCTTCGACGCTTCGTCGCAAGAGACCTTTAAAACAGTCACGCGGCAGCAATTCGACATCGGCGGCGAACATGGTGAAGAGGCAGCGCATCAAAAAATGCGCGACCTCCTCGGCATTGAAGCCGCGCGCTTCCAGGGATTTGCTCACCTGCGCCAAGCGCTTGGCGATCTCCGCCGTGACGCGGGCGGCGTCCCTGGCGGGGTCGAGCGAATATGGATCGTTCCAGATCCGGCGCAACCGTTCACGGATCTCGGGCTTTCGCAAATCCTCGAGGTAGATCCGAAACCCCTGACGGCCGGGAAATTGACTATAAGCGCGGCCCGTTCCCGTAAAATCCGCGAAAAGTTCGAAACAATGACCGACGTCGCACGTCATGATAAAGGGCGGCGCGGGATGCGACGTCTCGAGCAAGAAGACATAGCCTTCCGCTTGTTTACGGGCATTTTGCATCATGACATCCCAGCCGCGCGCGATCCCGCGCCGTCCGAGATTTTCAGGTTCGCGCGCCGGAAGGATCAGTTGCCCCGGAATTGCGTTTTTCTTTCCCGGCAGACGCGATTGCTTGGCCTCCAGAATGAAAGCGCCTTTCTTGTAAAGATCGATACGCTTGGGGACCGCGAAGAGATCGCCGTTACGCTGACGCACGGCGCGCTCGAACACGTAGTCCTTATCGTCGCGGCCGGTCCCATCGGGATCGGGCCGCGCCACACCCAAGACATCACAAAGATCGGACAGAAACATCTGATAATTCGCCCGCTCGCTCCCACCCTCGCGAGCGGTCCAGCGCGCAATAAACGCGTCGACATCCATGCCGCTATCAACCCCTAGGACGCCCTACGAAACGGCAGGGCATCCATGTAAAACAGTGGCACCACGCAGAGTCTACTATTCAGGGTTGCGTCATCGGGGATTATTCGTCGAAATGGTGAAGGAGCCCCAGCCCTCTTTTCCCTTGCCAGGCAAAAGCAAATTGCGAATAGGTTGGCCCGCTCGATCTTGCGCTCCGTTCTCCGCCCAAAGAGTCCCCGTGAAAAATATTCTCCTCGCCATTCCCTGTCTGCTCGCGATCGCGGTCCCGCTTTACAATAGCGACAGCCCGCGCCTCTTCGGCTTCCCGTTCTTTTATTGGGCGATGTTTGCCCTCGTTCCGATCTCCGCGCTGTTCATTTACGCGGTGTACCGGCTCGACGGCGGCAAATAGGAGATCGCGGCGTGATCGACCATCTGAACTGGACCGCCACGTCGGTCTTCGCCATCTTTTTTCTGGGCGTGACGGTGCTCGGCTTCATCGCGGGCCGGTGGCGGCGCGGCGATATGAATTCGCTGCATGAATGGGGGCTCGGCGGACGCCGTTTTGGCGCCTGGGTCTCATGGTTCCTGATCGGCGGCGATCTTTACACCGCCTATACCGTCATCGCGGTGCCCGCCGTCGTCTATGCGGTGGGAGCCTACGGGCTGTTCGCGGTGCCCTACACCATTCTGATCTATCCGCTGCTCTACGCGACGTTCCCGAGGCTCTGGGCGGTGACGCGCGCGAAGCACTATTTGACCGCCGCCGATTACGTCTTTGGACGCTATGGCAACCGCTGGCTCGAATTGGCGGTGGCGGTGACCGGCATTGTCGCGACTATGCCCTATATCGCGTTGCAACTCGTCGGAATGGAAAAGGTGATCGGCGCGCTCGGCTTTCACGGCGCGGGCTGGCTCAGCCATCTGCCGCTGTCGATCGCCTTCGTGATCCTGGCGATCTACACCTACCAGAGCGGATTGCGGGCGCCGGCGCTGATCGCGTTCGTCAAGGACATCATGATCTATATTTTCGTCATCGCGGCCGTGATCGTGGTGCCGATCAAGCTCGGCGGCTATGGCGCCGTGTTCGATGCGGCCGGCGCGGCGCTGGCCAAGAAAGCCGCGCTGACCGGCCGGCCGGCGGGGCTCGAACTGCAATCCGCCCAGATCATGCCCTTCATCACGCTGGCCATCGGGTCGGCCATGGCGCTGTTCATGTATCCGCATTCGATGACCGGCATTCTGTCGGCCTCGTCGGGCACGGCGATCCGCAAGAATGCGTTCATGCTGCCGGCCTATTCGCTCGTGCTCGGCCTCATCGCGATCATGGGATATATGGCGCTCGCGGCGGGGATCGAGGTGCAAGACCCGCAGGACGTCGTCCCCGCCCTGTTCGCCAAAATGTTCCCGGCGTGGTTCGCGGGTTTCGCTTATGCCGGCATTGCAATCGGCGCCCTCGTTCCCGCCGCGATCATGTCGATCGGGGCGGCCAATACGTTCACCCGCAATATTTGGAAGCCGTTCGTCGATTGCAAGATCAGCGCGCGCGAGGAGGCCGATCTCGCCAAGCTGATGAGCTTGATCGTCAAGGTCGGGGCCTTGATCGTGATCCTGGTCATGCCGACGAAGTTTGCCTTGGATCTGCAACTGCTCGGCGGCGTCTGGATGATCCAGATTTTCCCGGCCGTGATTTTCGGTCTCTTCACGCGCTGGTTCAGCGGCTGGGCGCTGCTCGCGGGTTGGGCCCTGGGACTTGTGACGGGCACGCTGCTGTCGGCCGGCGTCGCCTCGTGGACGCCCATTCACGCCGTCTTCGGCCTCGGCTTTTCCGCTTATAACGGGCTCATCGCGCTGGTATTGAACATCGCCGTCGCCGGCCTCCTGTCGGCGCTGCTCCCCAATCGCGCCGCGGACCAAACGGTGGCCGCCGACTACGAGGACGAAGTGGTGACGGCTTAAGGGATTGCGCGTTGTATTACGAGGCCGCGAGCGCTTGTTCCAATGCCAAGGCCGCCGCGAGCAATAGAGCGTCTTGGCCGAAGCGCGCGATCAATTGCGTGCCCACCGGCAGACCATTCGGCCCAA
>JARLIW010000257.1 GCA_031291515.1 Beijerinckiaceae bacterium
GACGACGGATCAACAATGCTCGAAATTAAAAACCTCACCGTTTCGATCGGCGACCGTAAGATTCTCGACGGGCTGAACCTCACGGTTCAGGACGGAGAAGTCGCCGCGATCATGGGGCCAAACGGCACGGGGAAATCGACGCTCTCCTACGTCATAGCCGGCAAGCCCGGCTATACCGTCGAGGGCGGCGAAGTCTTGCTCGACGGCGAAAACATCCTCGGCCTCGGGCCGGACGAGCGCGCGGGGAAAGGCGTGTTCCTCGCCTTTCAATATCCCGTCGAAATTCCCGGCGTCGCGACGATGACCTTCCTCAAAGCGGCTCTGAACGCCCAGCGCCGTCAGCGCGGCGAGGAAGAGCTGACCACCCCGGTCTTCATGAAGAAGGTGAGGGAAGCCTCAAAACTTCTTGATATCAAGGATGAAATCCTGAGACGCGCGCTCAATGTCGGTTTCTCGGGCGGCGAGAAGAAGCGGATGGATATCCTGCAAATGGCTCTGCTCGAGCCCAACACCGCCATTTTGGACGAGACGGATTCGGGCCTCGACATCGATGCGATCCGCATCGTCTCCGAAGGCGTCAACAAGCTCCGGACCGCGAAGCGCAGCTTTTTGCTCATCACGCATTATCAGCGTCTGCTCGACTATATCGTGCCCGACACGGTTCACGTGATGGCGCGCGGCAAGATCGTGCGGACTGGCGGCAAGGATTTGGCCTTGGAACTCGAAAAGAACGGCTACCGTGATTTCGCCGCGACGCCGGAGGCCGCATGACCATGAGCCGCATCGCCTCGATCCCCACGGGCGCGGAAACCGCCCTCGCCACTCAATTCGGCGCGGCCAAGGCCGGCCTGCCCGGCAATGCCGCCGTAAAAACGCTTCGCGACGTCGCCTTCGATCTCTTTGCCCGGAGCGGCTTGCCCAACCGCCGGATCGAGGCCTGGCATTATACCGATCTGCGCGGATCGATGGCGGAAGCGTTTCCGCTCGCGTCGGCCCCGGATGCCGCCGCGATCGACGCCGTGCGCGGGGAGCTCGTCGCCGCCGGCCCTGCCCTTGGGCCTCGCCTTGTCATCCTCGACGGCACGTTCGTGGCCGAGCTTTCCAGTCCGCTGCCCGCCGGCGCCCAGGTCCGCTCGCTCGCCAGCGTGCTCGCGGAGGGCAATCCGGTTCTCATCGACAAACTGGCGGCCGCCAGCTTTGGCGGGGGCGACGCCATGGTCGCGCTCAATGCCGCCCTGATGCAGGACGGCGTCGTGATCGAGATCGCGGCCGGCGCGGAACTTTTGGACCCCGTCGAGATCATCTACGCCACGGCCGCCACGGCGCCGGTGGCGCGGTTTTTCCGGTCGCTCGTCGTGGTCGGCCAGGGCGCCAAGGTCCGCGTGGCGGAGCGCGGTCTCGGGGCTGGCGGGCGCACCGGCCAGACGTTCGGCTGCCTGATTTTCGATATCGCCGACGGCGCCGATGTCGGCCATAGCGTCGCCGTGACCAAGACCGAGCCGGGCAGTCTGCGTCTCGACACGTTCATCGCCGATCTCGGCGCCAACGTGACCTTCGACAGTTTCGCCTTGATCCATGGCGAGGGACTGGTGCGGCGCCAAATTTTCATGCGGTTTTCGGGCGATGACTCCAAGGCGGCGCTCCGTGGCGTGTCGCTCTTGAGCGGGCGCGACCATGCCGACACGACCCTCGATGTCGAACATGTCGGCCGTGGCTGCGAAGGCCGGGAGACCTTCCGCTACGTTCTCGACGAGCGCGCGACGGGCATCTTCCAGGGCCGGATCCGGGTGGCCAAGGGCGCCCAGAAGACCGATGGCAAGATGATGAGCCGCGCGTTGCTGCTCTCCGACGACGTCGTCATGAACAACAAGCCCGAGCTCGAAATCTTCGCCGACGATGTCGCCTGCGGCCATGGCGCCACGTGCGGCGGGCTCGACGAGAATCAATTGTTTTACCTCCAGGCGCGCGGCCTGCCGCGTGCCGAGGCCGAGGCGCTGCTGCTCGAAGCCTTCGCCGCCGAATTGGCGGGGGAGATCGAACACGAGGGTTTGGCGGAGGCCTTCCGGGCCGACATCGCGGAATGGCTGGTGACGCGAGGCCAAAGAGGTTGAAGACATCGCTTCGGCGCATATCGGCGCCGAAGCGAACAAGGTGATCCCCCCAGGACGGAGGGAGCGCGTTGGCACACTCCAGGATTTTTATCGATGACCCATGATCACATCGGCACGGACGTCCTCGACGTCGAGAAAATCCGGGCGGATTTTCCGATTCTCTCGACCACGGTCTATGGCAAGCCGCTCGTCTATCTCGACAGCGGCGCCTCCGCGCAAAAACCCCGGCAAGTCGTGGATCGCATGGTGCAGGCGACCTATCACGAATATGCCAACGTCCATCGCGGCCTGCATTATCTCGCCAATGCCGCGACCGACGCGTTCGAGGCCGCGCGCGAAAGCGTGCGCGCCTATCTCAACGCCGCCTCGATCGATGAAATCGTCTTTACCCGCTCGGCGACTGAATCGATCAACATCGTCGCGTCGTCCTATGGGCGGCAGCATATCCAGCCCGGCGACGAAATCGTGCTCTCGATCATGGAGCATCACGCCAATATCGTGCCTTGGCATTTCCTGCGCGAACAGCGCGGCGCCGTGCTCAAATGGGTCGATGTCGACGACGAGGGCAATTTTCAGCTCGACGCCTTCGAGCGGGCTCTGTCGCCGCGCACGAAAATGGTCGCGATCACGCAAATGTCGAACGTGCTCGGCACGGTGACGCCGGTCAAGGAGATCGTCCGGCTCGCGCATGAGCGCGGCATTCCCGTGCTCGTGGATGGCTCGCAAGGCGCCGTGCATCTCGACAACGACGTGCAGGACCATGGGGCCGACTTCTATGTCATGACCGGCCACAAGCTCTATGGGCCGACCGGCATCGGCGTGCTCTACGGCAAGAGGCCGTGGCTCGAGACCTTGCCGCCCTTCCTCGGCGGCGGCGAGATGATCTTGGAAGTCACCAAGGACATCGTCACCTACAACGTGCCGCCGCATCGGTTCGAGGCGGGAACCCCGCCGATCATCCAAGCCGTCGGCCTTGGCGCCGCGCTCGACTACATCACCGCCATCGGGCGCGACAAAATCGCGGCCCATGAGAAAATGATCGGCGATTACGCCAGCGATCGTTTGTCGCGGATCGAGTCGCTGCGGATTATCGGGACGGCCCCGGACAAAGGCGCTATCATTTCGTTCGCTATGAAAAATGCGCATGCCCATGATATCGCGACCATCATCGACCGGGCGGGCATCGCGGTCCGCGCGGGAACACATTGTGCGCAACCTCTTTTGGCGCGATTTGGCGTGACGTCGACGTGTCGTGCATCCTTCGCCATGTACAACACGCTCGAAGAGGTGGATAAGCTAGCGGAAGCCCTGTTGCGGGCGGAAAAATTATTCGCGTGAATTTGAGGAGCCGGCGCGATGGCCGTTGCTGAAGAAGCCACGATTGAAATGCCGAATACCCCCACCTGGGGCTTCGATGCCGCTTTGAAGGAGCCGGAGCAGACCCGCTTGCAGGACGATATTATCGCGGCCCTCAAGACGGTTTACGACCCCGAAATCCCCTGCGACATCTACGAACTTGGCCTGATCTACAAGATCGAGGTGCCGGAAAGCCGACTGGTGACGGTCGAAATGACCTTGACCGCCCCGGGCTGTCCCGTGGCCGGCGATATCGTCCAGTCCGTTCAGGAGGCCGTCAGCGCGGTGCCCGGCGCGATGGGTGCCAGCGTCAGTCTGGTGTTCGATCCCCCATGGGATCAGGGCCGCATGTCCGACGAAGCGCGAATTTCGCTGGATATGTTTTAGCAAAAGCGCGCCTCTTTCCCGCGCGGCTTCCCGTGCCCATATTGGGTCGGAAGAATTCCGGAGATTTCCATGGCCCGTTCGCGATTCGCCGTAATGTCCTTGACCGAGGCCGCCGCCGAACGCGCGCGGACCTTGATCGCCCAAGCGGATCATCCGATCGTCGGCCTTCGGGTCGGCGTCAAGAACGGCGGCTGCGCCGGGATGTCTTACACCCTTGAGTTCGCTGAAGATGTGAACCCGCTCGACGAGGTCGTCGAGGACAAGGGCGTCAAAATCCTCGTCGACGGCAAGGCGCTGATGTTCCTGCTCGGCACGGTCCTCGACTACGAGACGACCAAGCTGTCGTCCACGTTCACGTTCAAAAATCCGAATCAGATCTCGGCTTGCGGCTGCGGCGAATCGGTTTCGATCACGCCGGCCAATTTGGAGAGCGCGGAGCAATTACCGGCCTGAGGGTTTGGCGACAGGCCAAGCCCTATGGCCATTTTTTCTTCTAAATCAACCCATTAGCCCTCATCCTGAGGAGCGAGCCGAAGGCGCGGCGTCTCGAAGGACGAGGGCGGTCCCTCGATCCCGGCGTTCGGATCGATCCGCCGGGAGAGCGTTTGCTCATGCCGGCTATCGGCTCCCTCGCATTTCAAGACGGCTTCATCGCATTGAGAACCTTGCGAACCGTTTCGGGAACGAGGGCGATGAAGCCTCCTCAATGTGAGGGTTTTGAAGCCTTTTTAAACCGCGGGGCCGTTCCTAAGACCCCGGCCTCGAGAGCACTCCGCCCAGCATCGGCGCGGGGACGCCCGTCGTGCTGGGAAAGCTGAGCGGCAGGCCTTTGAGGCTTCGCACCGCGAGATAAGCGAAGGCCTGAGCCTCCATCGCGTCGATAGACCAGCCAAATTTGTCCGACAGAACCACTTCGTCGGGCAGCCGACGGCGTAACTCGCGCAGGATGGTCGGATTATACCCGCCGCCGCCGCAAACGATCACGCGACGGGGCTTTGCCGGCAGCATCGCCACGGCTTGCGCGATCGCGGCGGCGGTGAAAGCGGCGAGCGTCGCGGCGGCGTCCTCGGTCGCGAGATCGGCAACGGGATGTCGCGAGAACGCGTTGCGGTCGAGCGACTTGGGCGGCGGCGCGGCAAAAAACGGATGGTCGAGCAACGTCGCGAGCGCGGCCTCATTGACCGTTCCCGCGCCGGAAATCGCGCCATCGCGGTCGCAGGTCTCGCCGGTCCGCTCTAGGATGAGGTCGTCGAGCAGCGCGTTACCGGGGCCGGTATCGCACGCCAACGGGTCCGTCCCCGCGCGGATCAAGGTGAGATTAGCGACGCCGCCAATATTGACGAGGACGGTTGCGCCCTCGAGCCCCGCGCTTGCCACCAGGGCGCGGTGATAGACCGGCACGAGCGGCGCGCCCTGCCCGCCCGCCGCGACATCGGCCGCGCGAAAATCCCAGACGACGGAGGTTTTGAGCCGATCGGCCAGGACTTGGCCGTCGCCGATTTGGATCGTCAATCTCTCGGAGGGACGATGGAGCACGGTCTGGCCGTGGAACCCGACGACATCGATGCTGTCGCGCGCGATGTCGTATCTCGCGCAAAATGCTTCGACGGCTTCGGCGTGACGGAGGGTCACGAGGGCGTCCGCCGCGGCCAAGAGTCCCGGCCGCGCGCGACGGTCCCGCGCCGCGACCGCCTCGCTCAGCGCCTGGCGCAGCAATGTCCGGTCCGCCGCGTCGAGGGGAAACGAGGCGTGCGGCCCAAAGCCGATCGCGCTTTCGCCGTCCGATTCGAGCATCGCGACATCGACGCCATCCAATGACGTGCCGCTCATCAGCCCCAAGGCGCGCATCCCCTGCCCTCCAACCTTTATCTCTTTCGGCGAAAACTCTCTTCAAGTTCCGCGACGCTCATCACCGGCTCGGGAGCCTTGCGCCGGACACGCGCCCAAAGTCGTGGCCGCGGCCGTCGGGGACGCCGCCCAACGACCAAGAAGATCATGGCCCAAACCAGGAGAAGCCCCGCGAGCGCAACACTCAGGACGATGGCAAGGCTAGACATGACCACACCGCGACAAGATGTTCATGCTGGTAATATATCATCAAATTGGAAACAGACTCCTTCCGGGCCGCATGCGGGTCAACCCCGCGCCCTTGACGGAGGCCGCGTTTTCTTAAAAACACGGGGTCCCGGCCCTCCGCGAGGAGCGCTGCCGTTGAGAGGCTCCGCCCGTGTCCACTACGTTTTCGCCGTCGTCCGATTTCCTCGCGATTTTGGAAGCGCGCGGCTTCATCCATCAAATCTCCGATCTCGCGGGTCTCGACGCCAAGGCCAAGAGCGGCGATCTCGTGGCCTATATCGGGTTTGATTGCACCGCGCCGTCGCTGCATGCCGGCTCGCTCGTCCCGGTCATGCTGCTGCATTGGCTGCAGCAGACCGGGGGCAAGCCGATCGTCCTGATGGGCGGCGGCACGACGCGCGTCGGCGATCCCTCCGGCAAGGACGAAAGCCGCAAACTGCTGTCGGTCGAGGATATCGAATCGAACAAAACCGAAATTCAAAAGGTCTTCGCCAATTTTCTGCAATTCGGCGCCGCGAAGACCGATGCCGTCATGATCGACAACGCGGAATGGCTCGGCTCTCTCAAATATCTCGATTTTCTGCGCGATGTGGGGCGGCATTTCTCGGTCAACCGCATGCTCGCGATGGATTCTGTCAAGCTGCGGCTCGAGCGCGATCAGGAGCTGTCGTTTCTCGAATTCAACTACATGTGTTGCCAGGCCTATGATTTCGTGGAGCTTTCGAAGCGGTTTGGCTGCACGCTGCAGATGGGCGGCTCCGATCAATGGGGCAATATCATCACCGGCGTCGATCTTGGCCGCCGCCTCGGCACGCCGCAGCTTTACTGCCTGACCTCGCCGCTGCTGACGACCGCCTCGGGCGCCAAAATGGGCAAGACGGCGCAAGGCGCGGTCTGGCTCAGCGAGGCCCTGCTGCCCGCTTACGAATATTGGCAGTACTGGCGCAATTGCGACGATTTGGACGTGGAGCGGTTCCTCAAACTGTTCACCGTCTTGCCGCTCGACGAGATCGCCAAGCTCGCGGCGTTGGACGGTTCGGAGATCAACGAGGCCAAGAAAGTTCTGGCGACCGAAGCCACCGCCTTGCTTCACGGACGCGACAAGGCGCTCGCGGCGGCCGAAACCGCGCGGCGTACCTTTGAGGAAGGC
>JARLIW010000258.1 GCA_031291515.1 Beijerinckiaceae bacterium
AAATCGACGGCGCGGGAGCGGACATAGGAGGCCGCCGCCGAAATCGATTCCTTCATCACGTCCTTCAGATTTCCGGTGACCGTCATGCGGCCCTTGCCGGGCATCATCACGCCTTCGATCGTCAGAAGTTCGCCACCGACTTCGGTCCAAGCCAAGCCCGTGACCACGCCGACCTGATCCTCCGTTTCGGCTTCGCCGTACCGGTATCTGAACACGCCGAGATAATCGGCGACATTCTCTTCCGTCACGTGAACGGTCGTCGCCTTGCCCGTGAGGATCGCCTTCACCGCCTTGCGGGCGAGGTTGGAGATTTCACGTTCGAGGTTACGAACGCCGGCTTCACGCGTGTAGCGCCGGACCAGGGCGAGAAGCCCGCTGTCCCCAATCGAAAACTCCGTCTCCTGAAGACCGTGCTTCTTGATGGCGGCCGGAATGAGATGGCGCTTCGCGATTTCGACCTTTTCGTCCTCGGTATAGCCCGCGATCCGGATGATCTCCATGCGGTCCATCAGCGGCGGCGAGATGTTCAAGGTGTTCGCCGTGGTCACGAACATCACGTTCGAAAGGTCGTAATCGACTTCGAGGTAATGGTCGTTGAACGCCTTGTTCTGCTCGGGGTCGAGAACCTCGAGAAGCGCCGCGGACGGATCGCCACGGAAATCCTGGCCCATCTTGTCGATTTCATCGAGCAGGAAGAGGGGATTCGAGGTCTTCGCCTTGCGCATCGACTGGATGATCTTGCCGGGCATCGACCCGATATAGGTCCGGCGATGCCCACGGATTTCCGCCTCGTCGCGCACGCCGCCAAGCGACATCCGCACGAATTCGCGCCCGGTCGCTTTCGCGATCGACTTGCCAAGCGACGTCTTGCCGACGCCCGGAGGTCCGACGAGGCACAGGATCGGGCCGGTCAGCTTATTCGCGCGGCTTTGAACCGCGAGATATTCGACGATCCGTTCCTTGACCTTGTCGAGGCCGAAATGCTCGGTGTTGAGCAGTTCTTCCGCGATGTTCAGATCCTTCTTGACCTTCGAGCGCTTGTTCCACGGGATCGAAACGATCCAGTCGAGATAATTGCGCACCACGGTCGCCTCGGCCGACATCGGCGACATCTGCCGCAGCTTCTTGAGCTCGGCATTGGCCTTGTCGCGGGCTTCCTTGGAGAGCTTCGTGCTCTTGATCTTCTCCTCGATCTCCGAAAGATCGTCCTTGCCGTCCTCGTCGCCGAGTTCCTTCTGGATCGCCTTCATCTGCTCGTTGAGATAATACTCGCGCTGGGTCTTCTCCATCTGGCGCTTGACGCGCGTGCGGATCCGCTTCTCGACTTGGAGAACCGAAATTTCGCTCTCCATGAGCGCAAGGCACTTCTCAAGCCGCTTCGCGATGGAGGTCATCTCCAGCACGGCCTGCTTGTCCGCGATCTTGACCGCGAGATGCGACGCGACAGTGTCCGCGAGCTTGGAATAATCCTCGATCTGCGTGACCGCCGAGACGACCTCGGGCGAGATCTTCTTGTTGAGCTTCACGTAGCCTTCGAATTCCGCCACGACCGACCGGGCGAGCGCCTCGACCTCGACCTCGTCGACATCATCGTCGGCGATGGTCTCGGCATCGGCCTCGTAGAAATCGTCCGTGCTGGTATAGCCGTGAACCTTGGCGCGCGCCTGCCCCTCCACGAGAACCTTGACGGTCCCGTCGGGGAGCTTGAGCAATTGGAGCACCGAGGCCAACGTGCCGGTCCGGTAGATTGAGTCGATCGCGGGATCGTCATCCGTCGCATTCACCTGGGTGGCGAGGAGGATGAGCTTATCGGCTTTCATGACTTCTTCGAGCGCGCGAATCGATTTTTCGCGGCCGACGAAAAGCGGCACGATCATATGCGGGAAAACAACAATATCGCGGAGCGGCAGGACCGGGAAGTTCTCAATCACGCCGGGTAGGGAGGGTGCTCGCTTCTGGCTGGGCATTTTGTTTTTCCTATCTCCGGCCAGCCTTTATTCGAAAGCTTCGGCGGCCGGGAACTTTATCAGCTTCGGAAAATCAGATGGCGATGCGGCGGCTGGGTTTCAACAGGGTCCGCCTCGTTGCGATTAAAATCGGTATCGAACCAGCAGGACCCGCGCCGGTATTTTGGCGCGGGGTCTCGTTTGCCCTGGCCTAGGTGCCAGTGTTCGTCTTCTCGTTGCGCTCGGAGTAGATATAGAGCGGACGCGACTTGCCATCGACGACGTCCGGCCCGATGACGACCTGCTCCACCGTGTCCAATCCGGGAAGATCGAACATCGTGTCGAGCAAGATCGCTTCCAAAATGGAGCGCAACCCGCGCGCGCCAGTGCGGCGTTCAATCGCACGCTTCGCGACGACGTTGAGCGCCTCGTCCTGGAAGGTCAGCGACGTGTTCTCCATCTCGAACAAGCGTTGATATTGCTTGACGAGCGCGTTTTTCGGCTCGGTCAGAATCTTCTTGAGCGCGCTTTCGTCGAGATCTTCCAAGGTCGCGATGACCGGAAGGCGGCCGACGAATTCGGGAATGAGGCCGAATTTCAGCAGATCCTCGGGCTCGACCTTGCGCAACACTTCGCCCATGCGCCGGTCGTCCGGCGAGGAGACGGACGCGCCGAAGCCGATCGACGTGCTCTTGCCGCGGGTCGAGATGATCTTCTCGAGCCCGGCGAAGGCGCCGCCGCAGATGAACAAGATGTTCGTCGTGTCGACCTGAAGGAACTCCTGCTGGGGATGCTTGCGGCCGCCTTGGGGCGGCACCGACGCGACGGTGCCTTCCATGATCTTGAGGAGCGCCTGCTGCACGCCCTCGCCCGACACGTCGCGGGTGATCGACGGATTGTCGGACTTGCGCGAAATCTTGTCGATTTCGTCGATGTAGACGATGCCGCGCTGGGCCCGTTCGACATTATAGTCGGAGGCCTGCAGCAGCTTCAGGATGATGTTTTCGACATCCTCGCCGACATAGCCGGCCTCGGTCAGCGTGGTGGCATCCGCCATCGTGAAGGGCACGTCGAGAATGCGGGCCAAGGTCTGCGCGAGCAGGGTCTTGCCCGATCCGGTGGGACCGATCAGCAGAATGTTGGATTTCGCCAACTCGACGTCGGTATGTTTCGTCGCGTGGTTGAGGCGCTTGTAATGGTTGTGGACCGCGACCGAGAGAACGCGCTTGGCCTGGAATTGGCCGATCACGTAATCGTCGAGAACCTTGCAAATTTCCTTCGGGGTGGGGATGCCATCCCGGCTTTTGACGAGGGAAGACTTGTTCTCCTCGCGAATGATGTCCATGCAAAGCTCGACACATTCGTCGCAGATGAACACCGTCGGCCCGGCAATAAGCTTGCGCACCTCATGCTGGCTCTTGCCACAGAAGGAGCAATAAAGCGTGTTCTTCGAATCGCTGCCGCCGACCTTGGTCATGGCTCGTCTCCATGCCGCCAGAGCGTGCACTCTAGCGGTGCGTTGTGTCAAAGCCGGGTGCCGCACTGGCCTCCAGCCCTCGAGAATGGCGGCGCTGCACGCGAATCCGCTATTCCCGCTACGTTCTCAAACCTCTTGGACAGCCCGCGTGGCCAAACCAAGGTAGCTTTTGCTTTTCCAAGCAAAAACAATGCTGCTCCATCCTCGATGAGGAAGCAAACTTTCGGAAGTTTGCCTGGCAGCTATCTTCGCCGATCCGGTTCATAGGTTGAAGCGGATTGGAACCGTATAACAGCCTGCGATCGTCGTCGCGCCCATGCGTCACATCGATGCAACAGTTTTAGGCTATATTATGCCACTCTCGCGGCAAATCACTTAACTTAATCTTAAAGCGCCAGCGGGACCCACGCAATGCTCGACACGGGTCTCGTCTTGGCCGGTTGACCCATCATACCCAACTGGGCTCCGGCAGATAGAGTTTGCCGCAGAAAAGGTTAAGAAGCATCTTGACCAAGCCGGGCGAAGCCGCCGTTACCGAGGCTCGAGGTCTCCGCGAGGCGGGCCGTTCCATGAGCTGCCCCTCGCGTCTCAAACTATCCCTCGGTCAAAACATATCCAAGGGCACGAAAGCCTAGGGCTTTCGTGCGATATGTTCCAATGACGCGCGGATGAATCAAGCCTCGCGGCGCTCGGTCTCACAAATATCCCGAGCCGCGAAGCTTGAGCCGCGTCAGCTCTTTTGCTCGGCTTTTTCTTCCGGCCGCTTCTCGATCACCTGATCGACGAGGCCAAAATCCTTGGCTTCGTCCGAGGACATGAAATGATCGCGATCGAGCGTGCGTTCGATCGTGTCGTAATCGCGACCGGTGTGTTTGACATAGATGTCGTTTAACCGCCGCTTGACCTTCATGATGTCTTCGGCATGGCGCAGAATGTCCGAAGCTTGGCCTTGGAAGCCGCCGGAGGGTTGGTGAACCATGATCCGCGCATTGGGGAGCGCGTAACGCATTTCGGGTTCACCCGCGCAGAGCAGAAGCGAGCCCATCGACGCCGCTTGGCCGGTGCACAGGGTCGACACCTTCGGACGGATGAATTGCATCGTGTCGTAAATCGCCAATCCCGACGTCACGACCCCGCCCGGCGAGTTGATATACATCGAGATCTCTTTCTTCGGGTTTTCGGCCTCGAGAAAGAGCAACTGAGCGATGATCACCGAGGCCATATTGTCCTCGACCTGACCAGTGAGGAAGATGATGCGCTCGCGCAGCAACCGCGAATAAATATCGAAACCGCGCTCGCCACGCGCGGTATTCTCAATCACCTGTGGGATCAGGTAGTTGTTGTAAATTTCGATCGGACTGCGATCGCGCATGGGAGTGGTCTTTCTGTTTGTTGCCGCCAAGCCGCATCGGTTGGCCTTTACCGCGCCAAATCAATACGGCTTCACTGATTAAGCCTAAGCAAATGTCATGAAACCGCGGACCGAGCGTCGGTCAAAGATAGGCATTCCAAGCGATTCCGCAAAGCCCTTGCCGGCAAACTCTCGCGTTTCGCCCGAGGCGGCTGGATCCATGCCGACGCAACCGTCAATGTCGTTCGCGAGGCGGAGACGGAAAGCACGCTCGCCTCCCGACACCGCCTCGTGAAAATGAAAGCCAATCAGGCCGTTATGCCGCATCCTTGGAGCCGGGCGCGTCATCTTCGTCCTCGGCGGTCAGCTCCTCCTTGGACACCTTCCGTTCGGTGACCTTGGCTTGGGAGACGACGTGATCGACCACCTTGTCCTCGAACAGCGGCGCTTGGATCTGGGCGAGAGCCTGCGGGTTCGAGCGGAAATACTCCCAAACCTTCTGTTCTTGACCTGGATATTGGCGCACGCGCTCCATCAAGGCGCGATTGATTTCGTCCTCCGTCACCTTGACGCCGGCCGCCTCGCCGATCTCGGCAAGGACAAGGCCAAGACGGACGCGGCGCTCGGCGATGCCGCGGTATTCGACCAAAGCGGCTTCCTCGGTGGTGTTTTCGTCCGCGAACGTCTTGCCGGTGCGTGTCTGCTCGGCTTGAATCTGGTTCCAGATCGATTGAAATTCCTGTTCGACCAAGCCTTGGGGCAGTTCGAAGGAATATCTCTTGTCGAGCGAATCGAGCAAAGCGCGCTTCCATTTGGCGCGCGAGGCTTGATTGTAATCGTTTTCGATGTTGGAGCGCACCGACGAGCGCATCGTCGCGAAATCCTCGAACCCGAAATTCTTGGCGAATTCATCGTCGAGCTTGAGCTCGCCAGGCGCCGCGATCGCCTTGATTTCGACCCCGAAATTGGCGGGCTTGCCCGCCAGTTCCTTGGCGCCGTAATCGGCGGGGAAATCGACCGAGACGGTCTTGTGATCGCCGACCTTGAGCCCGATCAACTGATCCTCGAAGCCTGGAATGAAGGAATTCGAGCCCAGGATCAGGTCGACCCCGCTGCCGGTGCCGCCCTCGAAAGCCTCGTCGCCCATCTTGCCGACGAAATCGATGGTGACCTTGTCGCCCTTTTCGGCGGCCGCCCCGTCGATCTTGGGTTCGTAAACGCGGTTCTGCTCGCCCAGAAGCGAGACGATGCGGTCGACCTCCTCCTCGGCCACGTCGGCCACGAGCTTTTCGACGACGATGTCGTCGAGCGTCCCGAGCTCGACCTTGGGCAGAATCTCGAGCGCGATCTTAAACTCGATGTCGCCCTTGGATTCGAAGGCCTTTTCGAGCGAATCGGGGCCGCCTTCGAGTTCGAGCCTCGGCTCGCCGGCCAAGCGAAGCTTGTTGTCCTCGATGATTTTGCGGTTGGCTTCGCTGATCGCTTCCTGCACGACCTCCGCGACGATCGAGCGCCCGTAAAGGCGCTTCAGATGGGCGACGGGGACTTTGCCGGGGCGGAAGCCATTGATCTTCGCCTTGGAGCGCATTTCGGCCAATTGTCCTTCCACGCGGCTCGCGAGATCCTGCGCGGGAAGAACGACCTTGAACTCGCGCTTGAGCCCCTCGGAATGGGTTTCGGTCACTTGCATGGAAAAACGCCTGTTGGACTGCGGAGGAGTTCCGCGAGATTACGATTGCGGTAGAAGCCGATATGGTGCGGGCGGAGGGACTCGAACCCCCACGATTTGCATCACCGGAACCTAAATCCGGCGCGTCTACCAGTTCCGCCACGCCCGCGATTGGACGCGCTACCGTCTTTTCGCCATCCTACCGATTAAGATTGGCGTCTATATCAATGCCCGGAGCGGCATGCAGCAAAAAAAACAGCTATTTTGCCTTTGGTTGCGGGAAAGCTGATTCATCGTGTACGCACCGCCTCGGCGGCATCCTGGAAAGTTCGGCCTGGATGCGGTGAAAAATTAGTATTTTCAACAGTCTATCGCATTTTTTCCGCGCCGGCGCATGTGGGCTGTTTGGGGGATGCGCGGGCGCGGGAGTTCTGATGGCTTTCAACCGGCGTGCCGTTCTCGGGTTTTTAGGCGCCATGCTTTGGCCGTTGCGCGTTCTGGGACAGGACCGAGCCTCCCCGGTCTCGAAGCCAAACGAGCCGGCCAGTACAGCGGGGGGCACCTCGACGTCGTCCGCGGACGGGTTCACCGTGCTCGAGGCCAAGAGAGGGACGATTCGGCTCGTGTCGACCCCCGCCCGCGAAACCGAGGTCTGGGGATACGACGGGCAGGTGCCCGGACCCTTGCTGCGCTTGAAAAAGGGCGCGGAACTCAAGGTCAGGCTCGTGAACAGGTTGGATCAGCCGGTCACGGTGAGCTGGCAGGGCGTCCGCGGCCCCAATGCGATGGACGGGGTCGCGGGGCTGACCCAGGCCCCGGTCAAGCCCGGCGAGAGTTTCGAGGCCCGCTTCACGCCGAGGGATAGCGGAATATTCTGGTACCATTCTCACGTTTGGCCGCATACGGCGGAGCAGGTGGCGCGAGGGCTTTACGGCGTCTTGATCGTCGACGAACTCGAGCCGCCGCCCGCCGACGAGGAGGCGCTGCTTGTCGTCGACGACTGGAGCCTCGACGCGCAATCCCAGATCGAGGGTGGCTTCGGCGATGTCGAGCAAGCCGGGCAGGGCGGCCGAATCGGGCCTCTGGTCACGGTCAATTCGAGTCCGGCGCCGCGCGTTTCCAAGATGCGGCCGGGGTCGCGCGTCAGGGTGCGGCTTCTCAATGCCTGCCATGCGCGGATCCTGACGCTGACTTTTGCCGGCGCCCATCCCCAGGTCCAGGCGATCGATGGCCAACCCTGCGAAATTTTCGAGCCCGTGCGCCAAACGCTGCCGCTTGGTCCTGGCGCGCGATTCGATGTGATGCTCGATCTGCCGTCCGAGACCGGGAAAGAGGTCCGTTTGGTTTCGCGCCGCGAGGGCGAGCCGGACCAGCCTCTCCTCGTCGTCACGACGGAAGGCGCGCCGCGAAAGCCGCGCGAGCCGGTCGCTGGCCTCCCCGCCAATCCCGCCTTGCCCGCCGCCATCCCCCTGGAACGCGCGTTGAAAATGGACGTGGTGATCGACGGCGGCATCAAAGCGGGGCCGGATCCGGCAAAGCTCTGGACGATCAACGGCGTCGCCTCCGATGGTTTTTCCGGCAAACCGCTGTTTAAGGTGAAACGGGGCGATGCGGTCTCTCTGGCGTTCGTCAACAAGAGCGCCTTTCCGCAACAAATGCAGGTGCGAGGCCATGCGCTTCGGCTGTTGCACGATCTCGACGACGGGTGGGAACCCTATTGGCGCGACGCCGTCCTCGTCGCCCCCGGCCGGACCAAGCATGTCGCCTTCGTTGCGGACAATCCGGGAAAATGGGCGATCGAATCGCTGTTCCTCGAGCGGCAAGTCACAGGGCTGGCGGCATGGTTCGAGGTGACGTGAGCGAGGGCTTTTTACGCGGGCCTGGTCTGTTCGGTTCGTCGGCTTAATTCGGACTCGGGCGAAACCTCTTGACGAACAGGCTCGCGATCATCGCGCGCGCGATATGTTCCGCCATGCACTGGGTGCCGAGATCGCTCAGGTGGAAATTGTCGCTTGCCATCAGATGCAGGTTGGCGCGGGTCTGCGCGATGTAGCGCATCGCATCGTAGCGCCGGATGTAGAGAACCTTCTCGTCCGTGGCGATCTGGAGAAGGGCGTCGCGGATCGCGTTGTAATTTTCATCCTTGGCGAAGCGCGACGTATATTGCAGGCCGACGAGGACCACGTCGATCTGGTTTTCGCGCAGCCATTCGATCGTGCCTTTGACGACATCGGTGAATTCGCCTGGGCCGATCCGGGCCAAGGCATCGTTGGTTCCGAGCTGCCACAGTACGAGATCCGGTTTCTTGATGGCCGCTTCGCTGCGAATTTGGTCGGCCGCCGTCTCCGCCACCTCGCCATCGACGCCACGATTGGTGATTTCCACGTTGACGCCCTTGAGCGCCGCTTCGAGGATATCGGTCACTTGAACCGGGAAACTCTTGACGCCCGAGGCCCCTCCGAGTGCCGCGCTCGCGGGGGATCCGACGGAGAGAATATTGATCACGCGATGCTCGTCGAGCGCCTTGGTCAGGTTCGGGAGGGGGGCTGGCGCGGCAAGATCGGTAGCGGGCACTTCGCATTGTGGGCTCAAAGCAGGCGCGGTCTGGCCGGACCCGCTTGGCGGCTGGGCCGGCTGTGCGGGCTCCATGGTGAGCGCCGGGCTTGTCAGGAGGAGCGAAAAGGCGAAGGCAGCGCCGGCGCCAAGGCTCCCTGTTCCTTTTGCGATCTCGAATGCCATTCGCTTATCCATGCCACCAGCGCCATGATAGCGACACCGCCCGCGAATAAAATGACGTCGGTGACAATTCGGCCTCCATACATATAGCGAACGATTTGTGCGCAAAGACTTAAGAGAGATCCCGCGCAAAATACGTTAAGCGCGTTTCGTCCGAGCAACGCAAGAAAGCTGGCAAATCGGGGCATCCACGCGTGGAGAGACGTGTAGGCCCCCGCGAAAAGCGCGCAGAGCGCCAGCATGTGAATCAGCCGGTCGGGCGACATGAATGTCTTGTCGAAGATCACGAAGAAGCGGCCGGATTTGGGGAGATCGGCCAGATCGGGGAAATACCGGGTCGAGGCGATCGCGACGCCGGCCAAGACGATTGGCACGGCGATCCAGCGCAGAATGCGAACGTGACGGCGCGCGAAAGCGCCGACGTCCGTCGTTTTGCCCGCGAGCAAGAAGCCGATCACGTAAATCAACTGCCAGGCCGTCGGCGAGAAAAACCAGGTCCCTTCAATGGGCCAGGACGGGAAGTTGATGCCGAATGCGAGGGTGAGGACGTAAAGCCCCAGGGAAAGCGGGAGGAGCAATTGCGGGAACGTTCGGTAAATCAAAGCGATGACGGGTGCGGCGACCATCAGGACGACATACAGCGGCAAAATGTTGAAATAGCCGAGCTGATGGGTCAGCAGCACAAGGCCGATATGAGCCTCGATCGGTTCGTGAAACACGGCGCCGGCATTGTGCCAATCGAGCAAAAACGGCGCGTCGAGCCAGATCGAGGCCGCCGCCAAGATGAAAATCGCGATTTCGGTGATAAAAGTCTGGGCGATGTAGAGCGTCACGGCGCGCCCCCACAGCCGATAGACCACGCCGCCCGAGGTGAGCGGACGTTTCGGATTTTCGATCATCAGCCGCATCGACCAGCCCGCCAGCAGCACGAAGAGTTCGGCCGAATCCGACAGCGAGATATTGCGATAACTGAATCGCTCGATGAAATTCCCGGGGATATGATTGATAAAGATCGTGATGAGCGCGAAGCCACGCCAAAAATCGATTTCGTTAGGTTTGCGCATGGTTAGCGTACGATCATCCGGTCTGTGACGGGCCGGTCAGCCATGACGAACTAAAGAACCAAATTGCGGCAGATTCGAGCATCGGAGAAAATACGTATCGCCCGGTCTGGTTCCACGATGCCGCAAGGTCCCGAGGACATCGCGGCAAGGCCTTATCATGGTTGATGAATTCGAAAAATCATCGGCGTTCCTCGGTCCCGCTGAATAAACCACTCTCGAAAAGTTGTCTGAAAACCTTGGGGAGCATTTCGGGAATATCCTCGGAAATGAGGCCGGGACCGAACCTTTGGGCGGCATCGGCGTGCATCCAGACGGCCGCCGAGGCAGCCTCGAAGGCGGGCATGGATTGCGCCAACAGTCCGGCGATCATGCCCGAAAGGACGTCGCCGGACCCCGCCGTGGCGAGCCAGGGCGCTTCGCTTGCCGCGATCGACGCGCGGCCATCGGGTGTCGCGACGACCGTATCGGCGCCTTTCAAAAGCACGGTTGCGCCGCTGAGGACGGCGGCCTGCCGGGTGCGGTCGAGCTTGGAGCCGGCGGGATCGATCAAGGCCCCGAATAATTTGGCGAATTCACCATCGTGCGGGGTTAGGACCGCCGCGTGCAAGCTGGCCTTGATCGCGGCAAAGAGGGTTTGGGGTTCGCGGGCAAAACTGGCAAGGGCGTCGGCATCCAGGACCACGGTCCGGCGCGGCTCGCCGGCTTCCTCGTCAAGTTCGATCCCCGCCAAGGCGGCCAGGACGAAGTCTCGCGTCCTTTGTCCCACGCCAAGGCCTGGCCCGGCCACGACGGCGTTTTTGCGCCGGTCGTTCAGAATATCCTCGAGATCACCGGGGGTGTCGCAGACGCGGGTCATGATCGCGGTGAGCGCGCCGGCGTGAACGGTGAGCGCGTCGGCCGGCGTCGCCACCGTGACGAGGCCCGCTCCCACGCGCAGGGCGCCCCGCGCCGCCAACCGGGCCGCGCCGGTATGGGCCAGCGGTCCAGACACGACGAGCGCATGGCCGCGATTATACTTATGGCCCGCCAAGCGCGGGACCGGCAGGGCCGCGGCCCAAAGCGCCGGCACGTTGAGGCTCGTTTGCGGTTTGATCGTCGCGAGCACCCGCGGGTCGATGCCAATGTCGGCGAGGGTCAATGCGCCGCAATATAAGCGGCCGGGCATGAGAAAATGACCGGGTTTCAACCGAAAGAACGTGACACAGGCGCTCGCCTCGACCGCGATGCCGCGGACGAGGCCGCTCGCGCCATCGATTCCCGAGGGGACATCGATCGCCAACACCGGGCGCGACAGGCGCTTGCTCCAATCGTTCAGGCGAAGAATCACGTTTTTCGCATCGCCCTCGATATCGCGCGAAAGTCCGGCGCCGAACAAAGCGTCGATGACGAGGCCCGCTTCCTCGAAATCGAGGGTGGCCAAGGGTTCGACGGCCCCGGTCCAGCGCGCGGAGGCGCTGGCGGCATCGCCCGTCAGCTTCTCGCGCGGGCCAAGAAGCCCGATGACCGCTTCGAGCCCATATTCCCGCAGCATCCGGGCGGCGACGAATCCGTCCCCACCATTATTGCCGGGACCACAGAGGATGATCACGCGACCCCGGTCCTCGGCGAGGAGGCGAAGCGCCGCTTGAGCCACCGCATGCCCAGCCCTCTCCATCAAGACGGAGCCTTTATTGCCCTGCTCGGCGGAGAGCCGGTCGGCCTCGCCCATTTCGGCGGGAAGCAGCAGCTCGACGGGGAAGCCTTGCCGCTTATGGGGGATACCGGGGGGCGTTAACGTCATTTCAAAAACACGCTCTTGGGGAGGGGCGGATGAGCCAGACCATGTTGACAACAAATTTTACCCTGGCTACCGAATTACGTTGTCAGTTTGAATAAATTGCCGTGATCGCAAGATTGTGGCGTGTCGTGAGTTCAATGAAGCCTCGCACCGCGAAATTCGGCATCGGACAGATCGTAAAGCATCGCAAATATGCTTTCCGAGGCATCGTCTATGACGTCGATCCCGTTTTCTCGAATACCGAAGAATGGTGGGAATCGATCCCCGAGGACATTCGTCCCCGAAAGGATCAGCCTTTCTATCATCTTTACGCCGAAAACGACGAGACGGAATATGTCGCCTATGTGTCGGAGCAGAATCTGCTGGCCGATACCTCGGGCGATCCGGTGCGTCACCCGCAGGTCGACGAAATGTTTGTCCGCGCGCGCGACGGGGCTTACCAGGTCAAGCCCGCGCGGATGCATTAAGCCCGCGGACATTCGAGCGCCGGCGTGACCTTGGCCACGCATTGGCAAAAAGATGTCGCGCCAGGCAAAGGCGAATCTGGTCCAGGCCACGCCTGCCATCCGGACGAGCCGACAACCGCACAATTTGGAGCATGGGCTCTCAAGCATGGGCATCGCGTGATGCGCGCGCCTCATCCTCAAAATAAAGGCCGGATGTTTCCATCCGGCCCTGCCTAACTTACTTGCCCGCGGGAGCGGCTGGCGCCGGGGCGATGCTCGCGCCGCCCGCCGGGCTCGCGGCGCCTTTTTGCGCTTCGAGCTTCTTGCGCTCGTCTTCGGCGCGCTTTTGCAATTCGGCCTGCAGCTTCTGCTGCTGCTCTTGCAGCACCTTGGGATCGATCGCCGGACCGTCGAAGGCCTTGCCGAAGCCGGCCAGGGGCACGGCGAAATCGACTTGTTGATTGCTCTTGTTGCGGACGCTCACGTTCAGCACGGTGGCCTTCTTCATCGAATCGGTGGTCGCCGATTTGACGGTCGCTTGCGCGAAACAGCCGTTGGGGAAGCAGATTTCGAAACTGCCGTCCGAGGTCGGCCCCTTGTCCACCGAGAAGCGGAAGCCCGGGCGCAGCAGCAAGCCGACCGGCATCAGCATGCGAACGATTTTGACGTCCTCGCCCGCGACATCATAAACGGCCAAAGCCAGGACCGGCGGCTTGTTCGCCTCGGCGCTGAAATCGCGCGTGGTATAGCAGATATCCTTGCCGTTGGACGGATCCTTGTCGCACACCTTGGTCCAGTCGGTCTGCGTCGGCACGAGCAAGAGCGGCGTGGCGGCTTGTTGCTGGCCTTCCGGGGCCGCTGCCGCGGGGGCCGCGGGGGCGGCCGGTGCTGCCGCGGCGGGGGCCTCGGCGTCGGGCGTTGCCGCCTTCTTCTTCGGAGCGGCGAGAAGCGGTCCCGCGAGCAGGCAGGACGCGATCACGGCTAGGGAGACCAACCGCTTGGACTGAGACAGCATAGAAAATCCTTTCATCGGGCGCTCGCCCTGGCCGTTTAAGGGAGTTCGCCGGTGATGAGCGTCGAGCGGAGAGGACGGACGAGCGAAACGCAACGAACCGGCTTTCTGATCACGCATGCTCATCAACGGATATTGGGGCGACAAGTTGGCAAGGCCGGGTTTCTATAGTCGAGGTCTTTGCCGAGGGGAAGCCGAGAGAGACCTTAAATCTGATCTTCTTACGGCAAGTCTCACGCCTCGACGCGGATTGCCCCGGGAAAACGTGAGAAGACTTGTCTCTAAGGGGATCGGCGAATCGCGTCGGTCTCCGTTATAAGAGTGCGCATGTTTAGGACGATCGAGGTTTTTGCCGGTTGCGCGGCGCTCCTTCTGGCGGTGGCGCTCGGCCCGACCGCGTCGGCGCGCGCTGAAGCCGCTGGGGCGATTGCCATGTACGGCGAACCCGCGCTCCCCCCGGATTTCACTCATTT
>JARLIW010000259.1 GCA_031291515.1 Beijerinckiaceae bacterium
CGCGTCCTCCCAATTCTCGCCGCGAAATTCGATGATGGCGAAGCTCGCGGGTGGAAAGCGATTGCGCACGGCCTCGAAATCCTTGATGTCGCCGTCCGAGGCAAGATTGAGGGCCAGTTCGGCGATGCCGGGATTGTGGCCGATGACGAGTAATGTTTTCACGGCGCCGTCGATGCGCCGAAGTCGCTCTCGCAACTGGCGCGCCCCCGCATTGTAGAGTTCTTCTTCGAAATCGGCGTGGATCGGCCGAGATGCGGCCACGAGATCCTCGAACGTCTGGCGTGTTCGCGCCGCCGGCGAGACAAGCGCGAGGTCCGGGAGCAGATTGTTTTCGAGAAGAAACGCGCCGGCGCGACCCGCGTCTTTATGGCCCTTGTCCGTCAATTCGCGCGCGAAATCGTCACCGCCGTGCGGACCGGCCTTGGCATGACGTAGCAGGATCAACGTTAGCATTTTAGCGTCCTTGGCGGCGGGAGAGGAACGCCAGCCGTTTGGGGTACCGTCGTATTCGAGCCTGTGATGCCATCCTCGAGGCGCGGTGGCAATGTCGCTTTGAACCCGCGCCAGTCCCTCGAATATTGGCGATCATGCGCCAGGTTGAAATGAGGGTGACCTTCGCGCCGCTCGCTTTTGCCTCAATTGTCGAAGCGGCCGTTTCGGTTTCCGCGCGAGCCCCACGGCGGTCAGGGCGGGCGCGATGTCGTCGAGACGGTTCGGATTGCCGCCTGACGTTGGACGTGGATGCCACGGCGTCGTCCGACGAAGCCACGAAGTTGGACCGACGGGGACGGGGACGCCAAGCTGGCGCGGTTTGGATGCAACGAAGCGTTCCGGCTGCCGGCAAATCGCTTGGCTTGATCCTGTTCGCGAGGCGGGGGGCGCTGTCGCGCGGATCCATGCGGCGGCTTGTTGCCGCATGGATCCCTTCCACGGCGCGAACTTTTATCGCGCGGGCGAGTTCAACCGTCGGACGGCCGTTAGTAATTCTGGTTGTTATAGTTTTGATTATTATTGTAGTTTTGATCGTTGTTTTGATAATTTTGGTTGAACTGCGCGGGAGCTTGTTCAACGTATTCCGCGGTCTGCCCAGCCGCGTGTTGGACCTGCTGGCTCGCCTGTTCCGCGCCCTTTTGCAACTGCTGGCTGGCGTGCTCGGTGGCCTTGGTCACGGCTTCCGAGGTCTTCTGTAACGCCGCATGGCTTTGCTTGGCGAGTTCGAGCGGCACGGCCGCGAACAGCTCGCCGAAACGGCGGGTGTAATCGGCATATTTCGCGAAGGATTGTTGGACGAAAGAGGTTTGGAGGGCAACGACGTCTTCAAGCGTCTTCGCGCCGCGGAGCTTTTCCACGAGCAGAGTGGTCTCGTCGACGGTTTCCTTGGAAAGACGCGCGACTTCGGAAGCGAAAGTCTGGATCGACTTCGTTGCAAAGCCAAAGCCAAGCGCTTCGCCGGCATCGTTCAAGCTATTGTTGTGAGTCATAATAGTCTCCCTGTAGCGATGGATCGCGAAAGGACCGCCAAATCCATACCAGCGCAAACTAGCATAATGCTGGGACTTTTGTGTCCTCTTGGTACGTCCGAAAATGAAATATTTAATCTGTCACAGAACCGATTTCAGTCGCGCTTTGTCATCTAATCGCTGCGTGCTTTTCTTATATTTATCATATTCCGGCGTTCGTTTGATCAATGAGTGTTCGATCACGTAGCGAAAAAATCGCAGACTTTTTTTTCGGCCGAGGCCTGCGCGAGACCTAACGCCCTGGTAGCGCAGAGCTGTCTTGCCCTCGATAGCCCATCAACCTGGACGCGCCCGGGCATTTTGCCCGGAGATCTCGCTTGGCGATCGCGCGTCTTCGGCTGCATCAAGCCGCCGTCATTTCGGGATACCGGGCCCGCGAAACGCTTACGGCCGCGACTCGGTTCCAAGCTTGCCCGCCCTCATCCGCGGCCCAGATCTAGCTGGCCTCCGCATGCGCGCGCAAAAGCGCGCCGACGGCATCGATCGCGGCTTGCGCGGCGTCGCCATTGGGGCCGCCGGCCTGGGCCATGTCGCGGCGGCCACCGCCGCCCTTGCCGCCGAGCTGTTCCGCGGCCGCGCGCACGAGCGCCACGGCATCGAACCGTCCGGTCAGATCTTGCGTGACCGCGACGACGACGCCAGCCTTCCCATCGCTCGACGTTCCAACGATGGCCACGACCCCCGACCCCAAGCTCTGCTTGGCCTCGTCGGCGATGGCCTTCAAATCCTTGACCTCGACGCCGGAGATGGCTTTGCCAAGGAATTGAATTCCATCGATCTCGATGGCGGCGGGCGCGGCGGCGCCTTTGCCGCCGCCCAAGGCGATCGCCTTGCGCGCATCGGAAAGCTCGCGTTCGAGCTTCCGGCGCTCGTCGATCAGCGCGGCGAGGCGCTTGGCCGCCTCTTCTTCGGGCGCGCGGAGCTGATGGGCGAGCTCATTCAGGCGAGCGACCCGCGCATTCAAATGATGCCGCGCCTCCGCTCCCGTCTTGGCCTCGATGCGGCGCACGCCCGATGCGACGGCGCTTTCGCCCGTGATCGTAATGAGCCCGATGTCGCCGGTGCGCGCGACATGGGTGCCCCCGCAAAGCTCGACCGAAAACGCGCGCCCGGTGATCTCCGGGTCATGCGCGATCCCCATCGAGACCACGCGGACTTCATCGCCATATTTTTCGCCAAAGAGCGCGCGGGCGCCGGACTGGATCGCGGCATCCACGGCCATTTGGCGCGTCACCACGGGCGTGTTGTCGAGCACGGCGCGATTGGCGATATCTTCGATCCGGGCGAGTTCGTCCGGCGAAATCGGCTTCTGGTGGGAAAAGTCGAACCGGAGCCGGTCGGGAGCGACGAGCGAGCCTTTTTGCGCGACATGATCGCCGAGCGTCAGTCGTAACGCCTCGTGAAGCAAATGGGTCGCGGAATGATTGGCCCTAATGCCGCCGCGCCTGTCATGCTCGACCGCGCAATCGAGCGTCACGC
The DNA here is from genome assembly GCA_031291515.1 of Beijerinckiaceae bacterium. Taxonomy (GTDB): domain Bacteria; phylum Pseudomonadota; class Alphaproteobacteria; order Rhizobiales; family Beijerinckiaceae; genus RH-AL1. The sequence continues at coordinate 3,000 of JARLIW010000259.1, forward strand.
CGACCGAAATCGTGCCGGACACGAGTTTTCCCTCGTGGACAAAGAGATCGCCGAGCTTTTTTTGCGTATTGGTGACGGTGAAGAGCGTGTCCTTGGCGCGCATCGTCCCGGTATCGCCGACCTGGCCGCCCGACTCGCCGTAAAACGGCGTCTGATTCAAGATGATGGCCGCCGTTTCGCCGGCCTCGAGACGATCGACCTCGACACCTCCGCGCAAAATGGCGACAACCTTCGCCTCGACCCGCTCCGTCGCATAGCCCAAGAATTCCGTCGCGCCGACGGCGTCGCGCAGCGCGAACCAGTGCCGGTCCGTCGCCGCCTCGCCAGATCCCGACCAGGCCTTGCGCGCCTCGGCCTTCTGACGCGCCATCGCGGTCTCGAACCCTTGCGTATCGACGCCGAGCGCGCGGGCCCGCAGGGCGTCTTGTGTCAGATCGAGCGGAAAGCCGTAGGTGTCATAAAGCTTGAACGCGACTTCGCCCGGCAAGGTGCCGCCGGGCTCGAGCGATCGCGTCTCGTCCTCGAGAATCGAAAGCCCCCGCGCGAGGGTGATTCGGAAACGGGTCTCCTCGAGGCGTAAGGTCTCGATGATGAGGGCCTCGGCCCGCAGCAGCTCGGGATAGGCCTGGCCCATTTCGCGCGTGAGGGCGGGAACCAGGCGCCACAATAGCGGTTCGGGCGCGCCGAGAATTTGGGCGTGTCGCATGGCGCGCCGCATGATCCGCCGCAGCACGTAGCCGCGCCCTTCATTGGACGGCAACACGCCGTCGGCGACAAGAAACGAGCAGGCGCGGAGATGATCGGCGATCACCCGATGGCTCGCCTTGAGCGGCCCCTTGGGATCCGTCGAGGTCGCATCCGCGATGGCGCCGATGAGGACGCGCATGAGATCGATATCGTAATTCGACGTGACGCCCTGCAGCAAAGCCGCGATACGCTCGAGCCCCATGCCGGTATCGATCGAGGGCCGCGGCAGGCTGCGGCGTTCGCCCGGCGCGATTTGCTCGTATTGCATGAACACGAGGTTCCAGAACTCCAGGAACCGGTCGCCGTCTTCGTCGGCGCTGCCGGGCGGCCCGCCCGCGAGCTTGTCGCCTTGGTCGAAGAAAATCTCGGAGCAGGGGCCGCAGGGCCCGGTATCGCCCATCGACCAGAAATTATCGCTGGTCGCGATGCGGATGATCTTCGAATCCGGGAAACCCGCGATTTTCTTCCAGAGGTCGAAGGCGTCTTGATCGTCGTGATAGACGGTCACGAGCAGCCGATCGACCGGGAGCCCGTAGGTCTTCGTGATCAGGTTCCACGCCAATTCGATCGCGTCGGGCTTGAAATAATCCCCGAAGGAGAAATTGCCGAGCATTTCGAAGAAGGTGTGATGCCGCGCGGTATAACCGACATTGTCGAGATCGTTATGCTTGCCGCCGGCGCGGACGCATTTTTGCGCGCTCGCCGCGCGGGTATACGGAAGCCGTTCATGGCCCGTGAAGACATTTTTGAACTGCACCATGCCCGCGTTGGTGAACATCAGGCTCGGGTCGTTGCGCGGAACCAGCGGCGACGAGGGCACGACTTCATGCCCATTACGCCCGAAATAATCGAGAAAGGCCGACCGGATTTCGTTGACGCCATTCCCGTTCATGTCGCTTACAAACCACTCTTCGATGGCCGGGCACAGGCCCGGCTGCCCAGCCAAGACTCCGCACGATCCCGCCTCGGCGGGAAAATGCAGGTTTCTTCTAGCGGCGGGCGCGAAGGCTGTCGAGACAGGAGCGGCCTCAAGCGAGCTTTTCGAAGCCCGCTTGCGCTTTACCTAGGGGGAAACTGGACGATTTAAGCTTCGTCCGCGTCCTCGATGTCCTTTTCGTCGACCTGGTCGAGAATCTTATCGGCGATCAAGCCAGAATTCTCCCGGATCGACCGCTCGATCTTTTCCGCCGCGGCGGGATTGCTCTTGAGGAAGGCTTTCGCGTTTTCGCGGCCTTGTCCAAGCCGCTGACTGTCGTAGGAGAACCAGGCGCCCGATTTTTCGACCACGCCGGCCTTGACGCCAAGGTCGATCAATTCCCCGAGCTTGGAAATACCCTCGCCATACATGATGTCGAATTCGACCTGTTTGAAGGGAGGCGCTACTTTGTTCTTGACGACTTTGACGCGCGTTTGATTGCCAGTGACCTCTTCGCGATCCTTGATCGACCCGATGCGCCGGATGTCGAGGCGGACGGACGCATAAAATTTCAGCGCGTTGCCACCCGTCGTCGTCTCGGGCGAGCCATACATCACCCCGATTTTCATGCGAATCTGATTGATGAAAATCACCATCGTATGCGAGCGCGAGATCGAGGCCGTGAGCTTGCGCAAGGCCTGGCTCATGAGACGCGCCTGAAGACCAGGCTGGCTGTCGCCCATTTCGCCGTCGATTTCGGCGCGAGGCGTCAGCGCCGCGACCGAATCGATCACGAGCACGTCGACCGCGCCCGAGCGCACCAAGGTATCGGTGATTTCGAGCGCTTGCTCCCCCGTATCGGGCTGGGAGATCAAGAGATCCTCGAGATTGACGCCGAGTTTGCGCGCATAGACGGGATCGAGCGCATGTTCGGCATCGATAAAGGCGCAAACGCCCCCTGATTTCTGCGCTTCCGCGATCACATGCAGCGTCAGAGTCGTCTTGCCCGAGGATTCAGGCCCGTAAATTTCGATGACCCGCCCGCGCGGCAGGCCGCCGACGCCGAGCGCGATGTCGAGACCCAGCGATCCCGTCGAGATGGTCTCGATTTCCATCGCTTTTTGGTTCTTGCCGAGGCGCATGATCGAGCCCTTCCCGAAGGACCGTTCGATCTGCGACAGCGCTGCGTCTAGCGCCTTGGTCTTGTCCACGGACGATCCTTCCACGAGGCGGAGATTGGCTTGAGTCATGAGTACATAATCCTTCTGGCACGGGGCGGGCGGGCAGCGCAATATGGCTTCACTCAAGCTAGTGTACATGATTTGTTCTTATGAGCAAGGCGGAGTCCCCATTTATTTCGGGCGATCCGCGGTTTGGCGGTTTTTCTGTCGCGAACATTCTTTTGAACGGTCCCGCGGCGTCTTACGTTGACGAGAAAGACCCAAGTCGGTTTTTCCTCTCCCGCGCCGTGGAGGCCTGGCATGAGCATCTTTGATCGAGCTTTGCACATTCCAGTCGAGCCGGGTTTTTTGGCGTCGCCGGGGAAGGGGCTTGAGCGGGTCCTGCTTCCGCTCGACGCGAGGCCGGGCTGGCGGCTCGGGGTCGTGGCGTCGGCCGCTTTTTTGATGGCCGGCGCCTGTTTATTTCTCGGTGTGGCTTTTTTTCTCGGTCCCGCCGCCGGTTTTGGCGAATATGCGTTTAAGTTCGGCGCTGGAGGCGTTTTTGTCGGCTTTGCATGCGTACCCGCCGGGGTGGTGATCACCGCGATCCGGGACTTGAAGCATCGTCGCGCGTGTTTGGTCGTGGATAGCGAGGGCCTGCGCGATGCGCGCGTGGGAAACGAGTGGATCGCATGGTCGGCGGTTTCGCGCGCCGAATTGGTGACGAGCGGCCCTGGCGCCTGCGCGGTCCGGCTCATCCTGAGAAAGGCCGGCCCAAGTTTTTACAATCCGTTTCGAGTCGGCGGCTGGTGCGCGCGCTGGCGGGGCCGCCGTCGCGAGCGGGTGGTCGCGCTGCTTCTGCTCGACCAGCGCCCGCATGTTCTCGCCCAGACAATTCTAGCGCTTGCGGCGCGTCACGGCGTGGAGATCGATCAGCCATCGCCGTTTGCGCAACGCATGAGCGATGCCGCGCGGTCTCCTTGGCCATGACCACGCGGCGAAGACCGCGTTCGGTCCACCGCCCCTCATGATTTAAACATCCGACGTCCCCATCGGCCGCGACTTGATTTCGATCATAGCGGTGGCTTCGCGTCGATGTGATCATTTTACTATGAGTGGATCATCCTTCGACGCGATCGTTATTGGCTCGGGGTTGGGAGGCCTGACGGCCGCCGCCTTGCTGGCCAAGGCTGGACGCACGGTTTGTGTGATCGAACGCAATCACAGTCTTGGCGGCGCCGCTTCGGCGTTTAAGCACGGGGCACTGATGATCGAGCCGGCCTTGCATCAGACCGCCGATCCGCGAGATCCCCGCGAGCCCAAGCACGAGATCCTCGTGGAACTCGGTCTGCTCGACGAGATCGAATGGATTCCGGTCTCGCCGTTCTTTTCGGTTCGCGGAGGTCCTGTCGGCGAGACCTTCGATCTGCCGGTGGGCTTTGACGCCGCGCGCGAGGCCATGGCCCGCCGCTTTCCCGCGAGCCGGGCCGGAATCGACCGACTGTTCGCTTTGATTCAAACCATTCAGGCCGGCGTTGCCGACTTGGAACAGGCGCGAACGGGCCGTTCCGCCGGCAAGCTGCTGCGCGGCGCGTTGGAGCTGCGCTCGCTTGTCGGCGACTGGCGCGCGTCGCTTGACGACGTCTTGACCCGCACGCTTGGCGGCGACGAAGCCGCGAAATTCGCGCTCGCTGGCAACCTCGCCTATTACGCCGACGATCCTCGCCGCATGTGGTGGCCGTTTTTTGCCTTGGCGCAGGGCGCGTATCTGAGCGCCGGTGGTGTCTTCATCAAGGGCGGGTCGCGCGTGCTCGGCATGAAGCTCGCCAAGATTGTCACGAAGGCGGGCGGAAGCGTCCTTCTTGGGCGCGAGGCGGTGGGCGTCGACGTCGATGCGCAAGGCCGCGTGGCCTATGTGCGCCACGCGGATCCGAAGGCGCCCGAGGCACCGGAACGCATTGGCGCGAGAGCCGTGTTCGCCAATTGCGCGCCGGACGTTCTGGCGGGTCTGCTCGGGACGCCGCAACGCGGGGCCGTCGAGCGTGCCTATGGCGGGCGGGCGGTTTCGACATCGTTGTTTTCGGCGCATTTCGGCATCGGCGCGCCGCCGGCGAAGTTTGGTCTCGTTCGTTACGGAACGATGGTTCTGCCCGAATGGATGAAATCCTTGCGCGACACGGCGGCATGCGCCGGGTTGCTCGGATCCGCTCCCGCTGGTCGGCTCCCGGCCTACGGGATAGCCAATTATAGCGCCATCGATAGCGGCCTCGACGACGGCGGTCCGGCCTTGATCAGCGTCGTGGGACTTGACCGGTTGAGCAATTGGGCGGGGCTGACGCCGCGGGACGACAAGGAGCGGCGCGAGCGTTGGCTCGACGCGTTCCAGGCCGCGCTCGATCATGACTATCCCGGCCTCGGCGGCGCGGTCACCGAACGGATGTTTCTCACCGCGGGCTCGATGCACAATTTCCTCAAGACGCCTGGCGGCGCGGTCTATGGCTTCGCGCCCGAACCGCCGAGGCAGGGAATATGGGCGGGTATTCCGCGATCGCCCCGCACGCCAATCCGCGGCGTCTATCTCGCCTCGTCGTTTGGCGGCTCCGGTGGCTTTACCGGCGCGATGATGTCGGGAGCCGCCGCGGCGCGGATGGCGATGGCGGACCGGACGGCTTGACGCGAGGCGTCACGTGCTTTTTCCGGCGTTCCCGAGCCCCGCGCGGCGCAAGCGGCGCGTCACCCGTGACGAAGGAACATCAGGTCGCGCGATGGGATCGAGAGGTCGATCCCTTCCGGGGGTAAGGTTTCCGCGTGTCGGTCGTCCGCCGTTTGTCGTCGTCCGCTGGAAAACAGATGTGGTCATTGCCGCAGACGGCGCAGTGCCCGAGCCGCGCCCGATCGGGGAAATAGGTGCGGCAAGCATCGCGAAGCGAAATAAAAGGTCGAAGAAGATAGGATGAAACCATTCTGCTCCCCGCGCCGATTTGGGTCTTGTGGGATAGGCAACTCGGTGACCGAATCATTCGAGCAATTATTTTCTACTAGTTTTTTGGACCTGGAAAGCCCCGTTCACTTGGACGAACGGGTCGCTACTCAAAACGAGAGAAGGTTGCCGCCCGCCATCGGATCCGCTGTTCTCGAGCGCCGGCATGTCCAAACTCTGTGACTTTTCTACGTTTTATTCGCGCCCCCGAATGGAATGACGTCCTCGGTTTCGCCGGCGCCGCGTTCGAGCTTTGCCTTGAACCTTTCATGCAACATACCGGAAGCCGGTGGAAATTCGCCTCGGACGACCGTGAAGCAAATGACAAGATGCACGAATACCGGAGATAAGCCGATTTTTATCGAGCCGAAATGCGCGATAAAAATAGAATAAGCAATATTTCTTGTCGGTGAACGGAAACGACTGGCCGTGTCCCTCGTCATTCCCGCGGATGACCAATTAAAGCCTCGGCGAGCCGTTTTACGTCAAGTCACCCCCCAAAAGGCGACTGTGATATATTGCGCCGCAAGATGGCGCTTGATTCGTTTCAGCTATATGAATTCGCCGGACGTCAGGAATGTTGGATGCCCCTATTCACGTTCGAAATTGTCCGGCGAGGCAACGCATCCGTTGTTGCCCAGATTCTCATGTTGTCCGAGCAACAATCGGTCTGGTGCTATGTCGAAGCTCTGGCTCTGCGCATTCAAGGCGGGGACAAGATGTCGATCCGGGTGAAGAATGCCGGGGCGGAAACCGTCGTTCAAACCGGCGTGGCCACGGCGCTCGCCTCGATTAAAAAATGTAAACGCCCGGACTGCCCGATCCAACGAGACCTCGAATAGAGTGTCCCGGCCGGGCGCGTCGACAAAAATCTCAATCTCCACGCCGCGAGAGCGAAGAGCGATCCCGGCGCGAATTGCCGACGGGGAACGAAGCGCCGCGACCCTTCAGCTCGTCGCGTTCTTCACCGCTTCGATGAGCTGCTTAAGCGAGAACGGTTTCGGCAGGAAGCCGAAATCCTCGCCTTCCGGCAGGTTGCGGGCGAAGGCGTCCTCGGCATAGCCCGAGACGAAGATCACTTTCGCGGTAATGCCGCGTTTGCGCAGCTCCCCGAACATGGTGGGGCCATCCATCTCCGGCATCACGACGTCGGAGACGACGAGGTCGATCTTGCCGGGATTGCTTTCGACGACTTCCAACGCTTCCAGGCCCGAGCCCGCTTGCAATACGGTATAGCCGCGCGAGGACAGGGCGCGGGCCCCAAAGGCGCGCACGGCTTCCTCGTCCTCGACGAGCAGGATCGTGCCGTGGCCGGTCGAATCGGCGACGGCCTTGACCGCCTCCTTCTTGACCGGTTCGTCGGATTCTTGCGGGATGTAGCGCGGCAGGAGGATGGTGAAGGTCGTTCCCTTGCCGACGGTCGAATCGCAAAAGACATAGCCTTCGGTCTGTTTGACGATGCCGTAAACCATCGACAGGCCGAGCCCCGTGCCCTTGCCGACTTCCTTGGTGGTGAAAAACGGCAAATAGATCTTGTTGAGCACGTCGGGCGGAATGCCGGTTCCGGTGTCGGTCACGGAGATCGCGACATATTCGGCTGGGATCAGGACATCCTCGCGGAAGGACGCGCAGTCCGCCGGGGTCACATTGTAGGTGCGCAGCGTGATCGTGCCGCCATCGGGCATCGCATCGCGCGCGTTGACCACGAGGTTGATGATGACCTGCTCGAACTGATTGACGTCGGCCTTGACGAGCCAGAGATCGCGGCCGTGGCGAAGCTCGAGCTCGATCTTTTCGCCAGCGAGGCGGCGCATCAGCATTTGCAGATCGGACATGACGTCGCCGAGCTGCAAAGTCTGCGGCCGCAGAGTCTGGCGCCGCGAAAAGGCGAGCAACTGCCGCACCAAGCCCGCCGCGCGGTTGGCATTCTGCTTGATCTGCATGATGTCCTGGAAGGACGGATCGGTCGGGCGGTGGTTGGCGAGCAGCAGATCGGAAAAGCCGATGATTGCGGTGAGCACGTTGTTGAAGTCGTGCGCGACACCGCCCGCGAGCTGGCCGATCGCCTGCATTTTCTGCGCTTGGTCGAAATTTTCCTTGAGGGTGCGCTGTTCCGTCGTGTCGAGCGCATAAATCGTGGCGCCGCCGACGCCGGGTTCCCCGGAGCCCGACACGAAGAGCCGCGCCGAACGCTCGCCCTCGCCGACGAGGTTGAGGTCGACGGGGGGAATATCGCTGCCGGTCACCGCCGCCCGGATCGCTTGCGCAAGCGCCTGCCGGTCGCGCTCGGCAATTCCCGCGAAAATTGATTTCAGGCCGCCTTGTTCGAGGCGGCTCGACTTGAGGGCCTCCGGCATCAGCCTCGCGAAGGCCGGATTGGATTGGCTGATGCTGCCGGCATCGTCGACAATCGCGATGGCGACCGGGGTCGCATTGAAGACCCGGGCGAAACGGACTTCGGCCGCGCGAAGATCTTCCCCGGGTTCCTCGCCGGGCGCGCGGCTGATGACCAGCGTCCGGGACGGGCCGGGGGTTCCGTCGCGACTGAAGGCGACGCGGTGGATCACCCGAACGGGCAAGTTTTGGCCGCCGCGCTTCTTGAGATCGACGTCGAATTGTTCGGTCAACACCTCGCCGGGACCGCCGCCGACCGCCCCGAGCAGCGCGCCGCCGCCGCCCGCGACAAAATCGGTGAGTTTCAGTCCGCCCGATCCGACATGGGCCAAATCGTAATCGAGCCACGTGGCCAGCGTCGCGTTCATGTAGGAAACGTCGCCCTTGCCATCGCAAGAGAAGAAGCCGGCGGGGGCGTGATCGAGGAAATCGATGGCGTGTTGCAGCTCTTGAAAGACGTTTTCGTGGCGTTCGCGTTCCCGCGTGATATCGGCGATCGTCCAAAGACTCGCCCGTTTGGCCGAGGGCAGCGCCAGGGGACGCACCCGAACGCGATACCATCCGACAGTTCCCACCGCGCCAGCGAGCGGCGGGCTCAGCCGCAGTTCTTCCGTTGCGCGCTTGCCGTCGCGTGCCGCCTGGGCCAGACGGTAGACCGCCTCGGACACTTCGGGCGAACCGGAAAAAAGCCGTTCCACGCCGCGTAAATCGCTGGCGCCCTGCGCTTGCGCCAGTTGCAAGTAGGTTTCGTTGGCATAGATGAACTTGCCGCCGGCTTCCGTGACCAGCAGGCCTTCGGGTCCGCTATCGCAGATCAGGCGCGTCATGTCGTTTTTGACCGCTCGTCCCGCGAATTGGAAAATGCCGACGGCATAGGCGAACAAGGCAAAAATTCCGACGACGGCGAGCGCGGCGAGCAGGCAGAGAATCAGCGTCCCCGCCTCGTCGCGGGGCAGAATCGAAAAAGCCACGGCGGCGGCAACCAAAAGCGCCGCGAAAATGAGGACAAGCGCAGGGCTTCCCGAACGCTCCGTCCGATGAAATGCGGCGGAAGTCACTTGGTCGCTCATGCGATTTTGCCCGATTCCCCTGATCTTTCTCGCTGGTCCCGCCGGCCACCATGGCCAGCGAGCCCGGATGCACGCGCGACGAAGGACTTGTCACTGAGGACCGCTTTTTCAAGCGAACACAAGACCCTCGAAGCGACGGCCAGCCGCCGTCCCATGTTTTTATAGGTCAAATGGTTTTGGAAAGCTTGACAATTGTCGCTATGAGTCATGCCATCCTCCTTCGAAGCGGGGTGCCGTTAACCATTCATTAACCTTTCGCGCGCGCCCTTGCTCTTTGCATGTTATGGAGAATTTCAGTCGTGATCTTGCGTAGGCATTTGAATGCAGTCGCTGTTAGATAATAAGCCTTTGCTGGTTGGCGCTGGGTTGTTGGCCCTGCTTGTCGGGGTTCTCTTGCTTCTCGCAATTGTCCAGATGCTGTTTCGTGGCCGGCTTCGGATGCCGGGGGGCCGGACCCGTCAGGCTCGGCTCGGCATTGTCGATGCTTTCGATCTCGACCGCCAGCGCCAACTCATCATCGTGCGGCGCGACAATACCGAACATCTCATCATGATTGGCGGACCGAACGATCTTTTGATCGAGTCCGAGATTTCGCGCGTCGAGGTGCGAGAAAACCGCAGAGACAAACTCGAAGGCGTCGGGCCGGCGTTGCCGCTGGCGCCAGCGTTTGGGGAGCCGCGCATTCCCGCGCCGTTGCCGCCGGTTGAACGACCGGTCGACCGCGTGGAACCCGTCTCGCGGCCCGCGGATCTCGTGCCCCCGCCGTCGGCGCCTTCTCAGCCGATCCCGGCCCCGGCGAAACCACCGGTCCCCGCGCCGAAGCCGATCCCCGAGCCGCCTGCATCGGTCATCCCACCGCAGGTTCCCCCAATTGTCCTCGCGCCGGGCGAGAATGTCCCGCGCCGCGCGCCAACGTTCCCGTTGCCGCCACGCCGGACGCCGCCCGCAACGGAGCCACGTCCAGCGCCAGCGGCTCCAGAAAATGCGCCGCGCGCGGATTTCGTTCCCCCGTCCGCTCCCGAAACCCCTGCAACGGTACCACCGGAACCTGTGCCTGAATCGCCCGCGCCCACACCGGCCCCCGCGCGTCCTGTTCCGCAGCAGCAGTTTCTGCGTCCCTTGCCGCCTCGCGCACCGATCCGGCCCGCTTCGTCGGCAAAACTGGCTCCGCCCTCGCCGCCGCCGCCGACCTCCGAGGTTACCGCGCCACCGGCGCCACCCGCGCGCGCGCCCGTGGCGCCGTCGCCGGTCGACACGCTCGAGTCGCTGGAAGAGGAGATGGCAAAATTGCTCGGCCGCGGCGCGGACGGCAGTTAGAATATTTCCGTGCCGGACGTTTCCTCCCATCGGTGAAGGAAACTTCGATACGACCGCCGTCGGCAGGAGCCGCGCGCGACTTCCGGGGGAACGTGCTTTTCTAGGCGTCGCGATAGACGCGCTCGCGCCGTTCGTGGCGCTCTTGTGCTTCGACCGAGAGGGTCGCGATGGGACGGGCGTCGAGCCGTTTGAGGGAAATCGGCTCACCCGTTTCTTCGCAATAGCCGTAGCTGCCTTCGTCGATCCTGGCGAGGGCGGCCTCGATCTTCGAGATCAGTTTGCGTTGCCGGTCCCTGGCGCGGAGTTCGATCGCGCGATCGGTTTCCGAGGAGGCCCGATCGGCGACGTCGGGGTGATTCTCGTTTTCGCTTTGAAGAGCGACGAGCGTTTCACGGCTTTCCCGCAAAATATCCTCGCGCCACCGTATCAGCTTGCGCTTGAAGTAATCGCGCTGCCGTTCGTTCATAAAGGGCTCGTCGTCTGACGGCCGATAGGTGTCGTCAATCAATTCCGCCGCCACGTCCTGAGTCTCCTTAACTCAAAATCGCCGCCCTTATACCCAGGGATATTTATCAATACAATCAGTTGATTCATAATCTGCCGTTAACCGGCAATTCGGTTGGGGAGTGTGTCCGCGCGGCGATTTGACGCCGCGCGGACGGCGCGATTTATACGGCCGCAGCGGCTTGTTGTTGCTGCGTAATCACCGCCTTGAGATTTTCATCGATCTTGTCGAGGAAACCCGTGGTCGACAGCCAGCGCTGATCGGCGCCGACCAGCAGCGCCAGATCCTTGGTCATGAACCCCGCTTCGACCGTCTCGACGCAGACTTTTTCGAGCGTCTCGGCGAATTTGGCCAAGGCTTCGTTGTCGTCAAGCTTGGCGCGGTGCGAGAGGCCGCGCGTCCAGGCAAAGATCGACGCGATCGAATTGGTCGATGTTTGCTTGCCTGCTTGGTATTGGCGATAGTGGCGCGTCACCGTGCCATGCGCCGCTTCGGCCTCGACGGTCTGGCCATCGGGAGTCATCAGAACCGAGGTCATCAAGCCGAGCGACCCGTAGCCCTGCGCAATGGTGTCGGACTGCACGTCGCCATCGTAGTTTTTACACGCCCAGACATAGCCGCCCGACCATTTCATCGCGCAAGCGACCATGTCGTCGATGAGGCGGTGTTCGTAGGTGAGACCCAAGGCCAGAAACTTCGATTTGAATTCTTCTTGATAGACCTCTTCGAAAATATCCTTGAACCGGCCGTCGTAGACTTTGAGAATGGTGTTCTTGGTCGAGAGATAGACGGGATATTTGCGGTTGAGGCCATAATTGAGCGACGCGCGGGCGAAATCGCGAATCGAACTATCTAAATTGTACATCGCCATCGCGACGCCGGCTTCCTGGAATTGGAACACTTCTTTCTCGATGACTTGGCCATCCTCGCCTTCGAACTTGAGGGTGAGGCGGCCTTTGCCCGGCACGCGAATCATCGTGGCGCGATATTGGTCGCCATAGGCGTGGCGGCCGACGACGATTGGCTGGGTCCAGCCCGGCACCAGGCGGGGAACGTTGCGGCAGATGATCGGCTCGCGAAAGATCACCCCGCCGAGGATGTTGCGGATCGTGCCGTTGGGCGAGCGCCACATGTGCTTGAGCTTGAATTCCTCGACGCGGGCCTCGTCGGGGGTGATGGTCGCGCATTTCACGCCGACGCCGTGGCGTTTGATCGCGTTCGCGGAATCGAACGTGACCTGGTCGTTCGTGGCGTCGCGGTTCTCGATGGAAAGGTCGTAATAATCGAGCTTCACATCGAGATAGGGATGGATGAGCTTGTCGCGGATGTAATGCCAGATGATTCGGGTCATCTCGTCGCCATCGAGTTCGACGATCGGATTGTCGACCTTGATCTTGTCCATTAAGCCTGACCCCTTGTTTGTTCCCGTCCCGTTTATGCAGGAGGAATGCCGAATTGCGATTTCCGGCCTATAGCACCCGTGAATTTGGGATCAAAGTTTTGCTTTCGGCGCAGACGACGCGTGCCGGTGGGGCAGCGCCGAATTTGTGGGCTCCAAAGGGGCCGCTGTGACTGGAGCCGGAACGGATCGGACCAAGCCCAATCGCGCGGGTGGGCCGGCAATTGTCTTGGTGCGGCCGCAACTTGCCGTAAATGTCGGCATGTGCGCGCGCGCAATGGCCAATTTTGGCCTGTCGGACCTGCGCCTCGTTAGTCCCAAGGGGGGATGGCCGCCCGAAGATGTCTACAAGGAGACCGCGGCCGCGGCCGCCGCCGGCGCCGTGCACCTTCTCGATTCGGCCGTGCTGTACCCAACCGTCGAAGCGGCTGTCGCCGATCTCAATTTCGTTTGGGCGACCACCGCTCGAGAGCGCGGGCAACATAAGCGCGTCGAGACCCCGGATCGCGCGATGCTGGAGAGCGCGGCACGCATGACTGCGCAGGACGGGACCGGAAATGGTCTGGGCGAAAGCGCCAAGCACGGCATATTGTTTGGTCCGGAACGCACCGGGCTCGACAATGACGACGTGGCCTTGGCCGATGCCGTCATGACCTTCCCCGTCAATCCGGCCTATGCCTCGCTCAATCTGGCGCAAGCCGTGCTCTTGGTCTCGTACGAATGGATGAAGGCATCGGGCGGGGCGGCGGCCCCATTCGATCTCGTGGAACGCTCGCCGCCGGCCCCGCGCAACATGATCGTGTCCTTCTTTGATTATTTAGAAGGCGAACTGGAAAAAAACGGCTATTTCCGCCCGATCGGCAAGGCGCCGGTGATGCGTCGCAACCTGCGCAACATTCTCCACCGGTTGAGCCTGAGCGAACAGGACGTCCGCACGCTGCGCGGCGCCATCGTGCGGCTGGTGGAAGGCCCAAGGAAGCCGGGCGGGGCGGGGTAGGGAGGGCGGGAATGAGAATCAATTCCCGCATCTTACGAACTAAACCTTGCGCGATAATCTTGCGGCGTGGCGGCGAGCAGGCGGAGGAAGCTGCGGCGCATCGTTTCTTCCGAACCGAAGCCGCAACGCTCGGAGATCCGTTTCACCGGCAAGCGGGATTCGGAAAGCAGCCGCCGCGCGGCTTCGACTCGGAGCCGCTCGACGGCCCGGCCTGGCGTCAGGCCCGTGGCTTCCACATAGCGCCGGCTGAAACTGCGCTCGCTCATCCCGACCTGACGCGCGAGGACCGGAAGAGACATGTCGCCGGCCAAATGCCCGCTGATCCATTCGTGAAGCGCCCCGAATCTGTCTTCCGCCGTCTGCAGGGACAGAGCCGCGCTGAACTGCGCTTGGCCGCCGGGACGCTTGAGAAAGACGACCAAATAGCGCGCGACGGCCAGCGCCACGGCGCGGCCGAGATCTTGTTCGACCAGCGCCAGGGCCAGATCGATCCCGGCTGTCACGCCGGCCGAGGTCCAGACCGGACCATCGCGCACGAAAATTGGGTCGGATTCGACCCGCACGGCGGGGAAGCGCCGGGCGAGATCGGCACAAAACGCCCAATGCGTGACCGCCCGCCGTCCGTCCAGGACGCCCGAGGCCGCCAGCAGAAATGCCCCCGTGCAGACGGAGGCGACACGGCGGGCCTGCGTCGCGCGCTCGCGCACCCATGCGACGAGCGCCGGATCCGCGGCCGCGGCCTCGACGCCCGGACCGCCCGCCACCATCAGCGTATCCAACGCCGTTCCGATCGGCGGCAGCGAACTCGTGGCGATCGCCAGTCCGGCCGAAACGGTTACGGTTTTCCCGCCTTGCGCCACGACCTGAAGCGCGTAAGGGGGCGTTCCCCCCGCTCTGGCGACGAGATCGTTGGTGGATGCAAACACCTGAAGCGGGCCGGTGACATCGAGCAACTGCACCGATGGGAAGGCCAGCACTTCGATCGCGCGGATCGGTTTTGGCGTGGAACGAGGGGACTTTGGCATTTCCGCCAGATCATGCCGGGGTAGATTGGTTTTGTCTATCCCCTGAACCCCAACCCGGAGGCGGTCGTGATCATCCCCAGCAATAGCCATCTGCAAATCGGCTCGCTGCTGTTCGAGGGCGTGGATCAGATCGATTTGACGGGGCCCTTCGAGGTCCTGTCGCGCATCCCTGACTCGACCTATCGCATTTACGGTAAGACGGCCGAACCCGTTCGCGATCTGAAGGGATTGCGGCTGACGCCGGATGCCGCCTTGGCCGATGCTCCGCCGCTCGATGTCCTCCATGTGCCCGGCGGCTTCGGCCAAGAAAGTTTGATGGAGGACGAAGACGTGCTTGCCTGGATCCGGTGGCAGGCGGCCGGGGCGCGTAGCGTGTTTTCCGTCTGCACCGGCGCCTTGCTCTGCGGCGCGGCTGGCCTGCTCCAGGGGCGTCGGGCGACGACGCATTGGGCGTCGTTTCACCTGCTCCCATTCTTCGGCGCGATCCCCGTCAATGAACGGGTGGTCGTGGACGGAAACTGGGTGTTTGCCGCCGGCGTCACGGCCGGGATCGACGGGGCGCTGCGGCTCGCGGCCCAATTGCGCGGCGACGAAGCCGCGCAGGCGATCCAGCTCTATATGGTCTACGCGCCGGAACCTCCTTTTGACAGCGGGACGCCCGAAACCGCCCCGGCCGAGATCTTGGCTCACGCGCGGCAGTCGTTGCGCAGCATCACGGCGCAACGCGAAGAGACCGCGCGACGTGTCGCGGCGCGTCTCGGCATTGCCGTTTCCTCGGCTGCCACGAGCTGAGCGCGCCGCCCGCCTGTCGTGGCAGGCGTCGGCTCACGCTGGCGCCGACGACAGCGGCTCCGAGATGGCCTCCAGGGACTTGCCTTCCGCGGCAACGCCCCAAATCGCTTCGAGAGTCGCGGCAATTCCCATCAAGACGGCGGCGAGAACATAGCCGGCGAAAAGGTCCCAGCGATTGCCGGTCTGGATCAAGGCCCCGAAGGTGAAGGGCGCGACCACGCCGCCAATGCCGGTCCCGAGCGCGTAAAAGACGGCGATGGCCAGCGCCCGGATTTCGACGGGGAAGGTTTCGCTCACCGTCAGATAGGCCGAGCCGGCCGCCGACGAGGCGAAGAAGAAAATCGCGGCCCAGGCCACGACCTGGTCCGCCGCGGTCAGCCATTGCTTGGCGAAAAGCCACCCCGTGATCACGAGCAGGACGCCGGACATTGTATAAGTCGCCGCGATCATCGTCTTGCGGCCGATCTTGTCGAACAGCGGCCCCAACAGAATCGGCCCGAGGACATTGCCGATCGCGAACGGGAGTAAATAGAGCCCGGTATTTTTAATCTCGACCTTGTAATAGGCTTCCAAAACAAGCGCGAAGGTGAAGAAGATCGCGTTGTAGAAGAAGGCTTGCGCCGCCATCAAGGCGAGCCCGACGATGGCCCGGGTGCGATTTTTGACGAAAATCGTTGCGAAGACCGTCTTGAGCGGCGTGAAGCGCCGCGCATGAATCAGCATGGACTTGAGGTTTTCCGGCGAAGGAACCTTCGAGCCATGCTGTTTCATGTGGTTTTCGATATTGGCGACGACGGCTTCGGCCTCTTTTTCGCGACCGTGAATGACCAGCCAGCGTGGGCTTTCCGGAATGAAGGTCCGCAGGAAAATGATCCCGATGCTGAGCACCGCGCCGATGAAAAATACCGTTCGCCAGCCATAGTGGAGGGGAATGACGGCCGGGTTCAGCAAGACGATCGACGCGGCCGCCCCCATCGCGCCTCCGATCCAGAACGAGCCGTTGACGGCGAGATCGGTGCGGCCGCGATAGCGCGCCGGGATGAATTCCTGGATGGTCGAATTGACCGCGGAATATTCGCCGCCGATCCCCGCTCCCGTGAGAAAGCGGAAGACGCAAAAGCTCGTGATATCCCAGGAAAAGGCCGTGGCGGCGGTGGCCACGAGGTAAACCCCGAGCGTGATGAAGAACAAGACTTTGCGGCCCAGCCGATCGGTCGCCCAGCCGAACCCGAGGGCGCCGAGCACCGCGCCCGCGAGATAGCAGCTCGACCCCAGTCCAACCTGCGAATCGGAGAAATGGAGATCCTGCTTCAAGGCGCCGGAGATCAGTCCCGCGAAGGTGACCTCTAAACCGTCCAAAATCCAGGTGATGCCGAGCGCGGCGATGATCAGGCTGTGAAATCGGCCCCAGGGCAACGCGTCGAGCCGCGCGGGGACCTTGGTTTCGATGGGCTGCTCCTGTTCCGAATCGTTCGCTTTGTCGTGAAGGGCCGCGTCCATCCATCCGCCTCTCGTCGCGGCTCGATGGAGCCGCTTGCCGAACGTCTCAATGCACGAGCTGGCAAAACGCTCCCCGGACGGCTCCTCAACGAACTCTTAAGATCGTCGTGTCTGATTAAGGTGATGCAGGTCGATCTCATTGCCGGAAACCGCTATAGAGCGCTCCCAAGTCAACTGGTTGGCACTATGGCGCGGCGTCCGGAAATTCTCGTCTTCGATTCAGGGGTGGGCGGACTGACCGTCCTGGCCGCGATTTTAGGCGCCCGGCCGGACGCTAGCCTGACCTATGTCGCGGATGATGCCGCTTTTCCTTATGGGCGATGGAGCGAGGCGGCGCTCGTGGCACGCGTCGGCATGGTGATGGAGCGGCTGATCGCGCGGTTTCGCCCCGACATCGTCGTGATCGCTTGCAACACGGCCTCGACCTTGGTTCTTTCTAGCCTGCGCGAGCGATTTCCCGCCATGCCTTTCGTCGGCACCGTGCCCGCGATCAAGCCCGCCGCGGCCTATTCACGGTCCAAGAAGATTAGCGTGCTGGCGACACCCGGGACCGTCGCGCGGGATTATACCCGCGCGCTGATTGACGCTTATGCCGCCGATTGCGAGGTGACCCTGGTGGGATCGAACCGGCTCGCCGGTCTGGCGGAAGCGGCCATGCGCGGCGAGCCCGTGGCGGACGCGGACATTTCCGCTGAAATCGCGCCATGCTTCGTGGGGGAGGGCGCGAGCCGCACCGATTGCATCGTGCTCGCCTGTACGCATTATCCGCTTTTGCTGGACCGTTACGAGGCCCTCGCGCCGTGGCCGGTCGCTTGGATTGATCCGGCCGCGGCAATCGCCCGGCGTGCCGATCATGTCCTTGTCGAGTTGGGTTTCGCCTTGCGCCGGGATGAGCAACGCGAGGCGTCGAGCCACCGCGCCGTTTTCACCAGTGGGGCTCATCCTGGCGCGGCTCTGGCGCGGGCGCTCGGCGAACGCGGTCTCGCGCAAATCGTCGACGAGACAATTTCCGTCTCGCGCTAGATGCGCGACATCAGGCCACGCTCGTCTTGTTTTTCACATGTCTGTCCACAAATTTTCCAAGCTTTCCTTGACATTTGCGTGACGGGCCCCAATCTACCATCCAGGTGGATGGTGGAGGGATGGCGTCATGTCGGAGATCATCAAGCTTCCCATCGAGGTCAAGCCCAAGACGGGGGAAAGCGAGAAGATTACAATCAATCTCGGCTATGTTGATCTTGGTTCGATTGATTTGCTCGTGAATGAGAGTTTTTACGCCAATCGCACGGATTTCATCCGCACCGCGATTCGCAACCTGTTGGACCGCCATTCCGAGACCACGCGGCAGACGATTGCCCGCAACAAATTCGATATTGGAATCAGGCGGTTCACGCGTCAGGATCTCGAGGAGGTCAAGGCGGCGGGGGAAGTGTTGAATATTCACATTCTAGGACTGGCCAGCATCGCCAGCGACGTGCCGCCGGAGCTGGCGGCGGCAACCATTGCTTCGCTTCATGTGTTAGGGGCACTCGACGCTAGTCCCGCCGTCAAGGCCGCGCTCGGCGATCGGGTCAAGTGAAGAAGGTAAATCCGAAAGCATGTTCGACGAATGTTGTCGTCCCCGATGATCGAGGACATGCTCTACAGTCTTGTAATAACAATCGTTTCTCGCCATCGCGGTGACGCGAGCGGGTGGGGCGCTGTCGACGTAAGCACTGCGAAAGCTATCAGGCGCAAGTTAGACGCCAATGAGAAAGCGAGCCGGCTCCATGAACGCCATCCCAACAATCGACATGACTGAGGCGACCCGGTTGACCCGAGCGGGACGACTTGTCGAGGCAACGGCGCTCTTGCAAAACCGGCCCCTTCCCGTTTCGCCGAGTCCCAGCCCCGCCGCGGCTGAAACCAATTTTTTCTTCGATATGATGCGGATGTTCAGCGGTACGCCCTGGAGCGTGCCGGAGACGAGCGTGTCGGCACAACCGGCGGCGCGGGCGCCGGCCGGACGTTTCGAGGACCGGTCCTTCTCGAATTCGGCGGGAAGCCGGGCTTTCAAGCTCTTCGTTCCGGGAGGGTATGATGGGCAGCCCTTGCCGCTCGTCGTGATGTTGCACGGATGCAGCCAAACGCCGGATGACTTTGCGGCGGGCACGCGCATGAACATTTTGGCGCAGGAGCATATGTTTCTCGTCGCCTATCCCGCCCAGAGCTCGTCGGCGAATCCACAGCGTTGCTGGAACTGGTTCAATGCCGTTGATCAAGAGCGGGGAAAAGGCGAGCCGTCGCTGATCGCGGGGATCACGCTCGACATCGTTCAAAAGATGAACGCCGACCGGCAACGCATTTATATTGCGGGACTTTCCGCCGGTGGCGCGGCTGCGGCGACGATGGCCTCCGCCTATCCCGAACTCTATGCGGCGGTCTGCGTTCATTCCGGGCTCGCTTGCGGCGCGGCGAACGACATGGCTTCGGCCTTTGGCGCGATGCAAAGCGGCGGCGCCGCACGGCCAAACGCGGGCCGAGCTCGCAGTGTCCCGACCATCGTCTTCCATGGCGATCGCGATACGACCGTGCATGCGGTCAATGGCGATCATGTCATGACGCAAGCCAAGGGCGGGGCCGAATGGCGAACGACCGTGACGCGGGGCGAGGGCTCGCACGGTTCGCATTACACGCGCATCGTCCAATCGGGCCAGGACGATGTCGCCGTTCACGAGCAATGGGTATTGCATGGCGGGGGCCACGCCTGGGCCGGCGGCAGCTCCGCCGGGTCCTTCACCGAGCCCCGTGGCGTTGATGCCAGCCGCGAGATGCTGCGGTTCTTTTGGGAACATCCCAAGGGCGCTTGAGGCGCGCGAGGCGTTTTGGTTCGGGGGATCTACCGGAGTTCGCTGGCAATTTCGGGATGGCGGTCCAAAACTCTTATCAATTGGCTTGTCGGCCCGCTTGGTTCGACAAGCCCACGCTCGTATTTGTCGAAGGCATTTTCCCCAACCTTCAGAAGCGCACCAGCTTCGCGCTGCGAGAGCTTCAGTTTCGTTCGAACGCGCCGGATCGTCGCGGGTGACGGTATGCCATCCACTTTCTCCTTGAGCGTCCGAAGCGCCTCGTCGGCGATCGCCATGTCTTGCCCAATATGCACGCCGTCGCCTGTCCCCTCGGGATAGTAGCCGGGGAGATCGACGGTAATGTCTTCACCTTTGTAGGTGACTATGAAAGGTCTGACGCCCCGAGTTAACTGTTCGCCGGTTTCCGGCGCCATCATTTTATCGGGAAGCTTTTTATCATCTGCCGCCATGATTATTTCTCCTTGAATGACATGATCGTGAAATCGGTGATGACGTCTGCTTGGAATTTTATGTAGAGAGTTAGTCCCCGCGCCGGAACGTGATAGACGTCTTGCCAAACGCGGTGATCGGCAAATGTGGTCATCGATTTGAAAAACATTCGCCGCTCGATGCTGGAGATTGTTTCGATGACACCGCCGCGGTCAAATCCTAGCGTCAAGGCATCTCGCAAGGCCGATGTCGTCATCGCTAAAGTGTCAATTGAGCCGATTGCCAGCTTTATTGCATCGAGATCGTAGGCTGGGCGCCGCTTTTACATTGAGCTATGATGCCACCATAAAGAGGGCATCGCAAGCGGCGAGGCGATCAGATCAATGGTTGACACCACTGCTTCAGCGCGGAAATTGCCCCCCGCGTCGGTTTCCCCTAAAGAGGGACATTGATAGGCGCGCTCCTCGCGAGTTCGCACGGTCCTCCGATCCTGAAAGTATGCGCAGACTCATGTCCACCCGTATCGATCGCCGTTTCCAAGCCCTCGAGCACGAGGGTCGTGCCGGCCTCGTCACGTTCACCATGGCGGGCGATCCCGATGGGCCGGTCTCGCTCGAATTGCTCAAGGCGCTGCCGGGCGCGGGCGCGGATGTGATCGAATTGGGCATGCCCTTCACCGATCCCATGGCCGATGGGCCGGCGATCCAGGCGGCGGGGCTACGCGCGCTCAAGGCTGGCATGACGCTGAAGCGCACGTTGGCCATGGTCGCGGAATTCCGCCGGGACGACGATGTCACCCCGCTCATCCTCATGGGCTATTACAATCCAATTTACGTTTTTGGCGTCGAGCGCTTTATCGCCGAGGCCAAGGCCGTGGGCGTCGATGGCTTGATCGTGGTCGATCTCCCGCCGGAAGAGGACGAGGAACTGTGCGTTCCCCTCAACCGGGCCGGACTGAACTTCATCCGCCTCGCGACGCCGACGACAGACGCGGCCCGACTGCCGGCCGTGCTCGCGAACACGTCGGGTTTTCTTTATTATGTCTCGATCGCGGGCATTACCGGGACCGCGACGCCCGACTACAGTTCCGTCGCCGCCGCCGTGCGACGGTTGAAGAACGCCACCGATCTGCCGATTGCGGTTGGGTTTGGCGTCAAATCGGCGGAAAGCGCCGAGGCCATTGCCCGATCGGCCGATGCCGTGGTCGTGGGTTCGGCCATTGTCGATACGTTGCGGCAAACCCTCGACGAGCACGGACGCGCGACGTCGCGCAGCGTCGAGGCGGTGACCACCCTGGTGCGTGATCTCGCCACGGGCGTGCGGCGCGCCGCTCGAGTCAAGGAGCAAGCTCGATGAACTGGATTTCCAACGTCGTTCCTCCAAAAATTCGCTCGTTCCTGCGCCGCGAAACGCCGGAAAATCTTTGGATCAAGTGCCCCGATAGCGGCGAACTCGTGTTTCACAAGGATCTCGAGCACAATTTGTATGTCGTGCCGGGGTCTAATTTCCATATGCGCATGCCGGTCAAGCAACGGCTGGACAGCCTGTTCGACGAGGCCAAATATGAGTCCTTGCCGACGCCCGACGTTCCGCAGGACCCGCTCAAATTCCGCGACGTGAAACGCTACACCGACCGCTTGAAGGAATACCGCACCAAGACCGGGGACGCCGACGCCATCAGGCTCGCGGCTGGGTCGATCGAGGGTCAGCCGGTGGTCGTGGCCGTACAAAATTTCGATTTTCTCGGCGGCTCGCTCGGCATGGCGGCCGGCGAGGCGATCATCACCGGCATGGCGGCGGCCATCGAGCGGCGCGTGCCTTTCATCATCTTTACGGCGTCGGGCGGCGCGCGGATGCAAGAGGGCATGTTCTCCCTCATGCAAATGCCACGCACCACGCTGTTGGTGCAGCAGCTCCGCGCGGCGAAATTGCCCTATATCGTCGTGCTGACCAACCCGACCACGGGCGGCGTCACGGCGTCTTATGCGATGTTGGGGGACGTCCATATCGCGGAGCCCGGCGCGGTCATCGGCTTCGCTGGCGCGCGCGTCATCGAGCAGACGATTCGCGAGAGGTTGCCGGCCGGGTTCCAACGCGCCGAATATTTGCAGGAACATGGCATGGTCGACATGGTCGTGAACCGTAAGGACATCAAATCGACGCTGGCGCGGCTGTGCTCGTTGCTGACGCAAAAGCGCGTCGTCGACGCCGATGCCGCCTGAGGTGAAGCAAAAGCCAGCCTCCGGTTCGGACGAAATTCTCGACCGGCTCGTCGGGCTCCACCCCAAGAAGATCGATCTGTCGCTCGGGCGCGTGATCGAGCTGCTCGACAAATTGGGGCGGCCGCAAGAGGCCTTGCCGCCGGTGATTCATGTCGGCGGCACGAACGGCAAGGGCTCCACCATTGCCTTCATGCGCGCGATGCTCGAAGCGGCCGGCAAGACCGTTCATGTCTACACCTCGCCGCATCTCGTCCGCTTTCACGAGCGGATCCGGCTCGGCGCCGCGGGCGGAGGACATTTTGTCAGCGAGCCCGATCTCGCGGCCGCGCTGGCGGAATGCGAGCGCGTCAATGACGGCGCTCCCATTACGTTGTTCGAGATGACGACGGCTGCGGCGTTCAAATTGTTTCACGAACACCGCGCCGATTATCTCTTGCTCGAAGTCGGGCTCGGGGGCCGCTTTGACGCCACCAACGTGATCGATCCGCTCGCGAGCGTGATCACGCCGATCTCGATGGATCATGTCGAATTCTTGGGCGACACGATCGAGAAGATCGCCTTCGAAAAGGCGGGTATTTTTCGGCGTGGCCGGCCGGCCATTCTGTCGCATCAATCAAGCGCTGTTTTGGACGTGCTCGAACGCGAGGCGCGCCGCGTGGGAGCACCCGTGCTCGTGGCGGCGCAGGATTTTTTGACGCGCGAAGAGCAGGGACGTCTCGTCTTCGAGGATGGCGAGGGGCTGCTCGATCTGCCGCTGCCGCGCTTGGCCGGGCGTCACCAGCATCAAAATGCCGCGACCGCGATCGCGACCTTGCGCCGCGTGGTGCCGGGGATCGAGGCCGCCGCCATCGAACAGGGGCTGCTCCGGGCCGAATGGCCCGCGCGCATGCAGCGTCTCGTCAAGGGCCGGCTCGTGGACCACGCGCCCTTCGGCGCCGAACTCTGGCTCGACGGCGGCCATAACGAGGATGGCGGCAAGGTCTTGGGTCAAGCCATGGCCGATCTCGAGGACAAATCGCAGCGTCCGCTCATCGTGATCTGCGGTACGCTTACCACCAAGGATACCGCCGCCTTCCTGCGGGCCTTCACGGGCCT
Source organism: Beijerinckiaceae bacterium (assembly GCA_031291515.1). GTDB lineage: Bacteria > Pseudomonadota > Alphaproteobacteria > Rhizobiales > Beijerinckiaceae > RH-AL1. The sequence continues at coordinate 26,397 of JARLIW010000259.1, forward strand.
GGCGCAAGAGGTCATCGCGGTGCCGGTCGAGGGCGAACACGCCGGGCGCCCCGCGCGCGATGTCGCCGCCTGTGCCGAAAAGGCCGGCCTGCCCGCCGCGTCGTGCCAGAGCGTGGAACAGGCCTTGAGCTATCTTCGGGCCAGGGCCTGGTCCGCCCCGCCGCGAATCTTGATCGCGGGAAGCCTCTATTTGGCCGGCACCGTGCTGGCCGCGAATGGAACGGTGCTGGAATAGAAGCGCAACGCCTCAATTCGCTCGCGGTGTGCCGCGCGGTTCATGATCGCCGCCCCTTCTCGCTACGCGTTTTTAATACGGCGCCCAGCGATCCCCGCTCGATCCCCTATGCGCGGGGTTCTATGTTACCGGGTGTGGCGCACGCGATGCGCCGGTTACAGTGGATCGATCATGCGTGTTGAAGGTTCTGACAATCCGGAGGTCCCTATAGACGCCGCGCATACGTTTCTCGTCGGCGAGGATGGCGAAGGTCATTGGCTTGCCGTCGAGACGCACGGCCTTGGCGGCGGTATTTTCGTGACCAAGGATGCCGCGCTGAACTACGCGCGCCGCGAGACGGACAAGCGCCCTGGCGCTGTCACGGTCGCGCGATGGCCCGTGATGTTCATGTTTCATAGCCAGAAACGGGCGGCCTGACGCGCCCACGATGCGAAGGTGATCGAGCCCGCATGCTTTCACGGCGCCGTCGGCACCAACAGCAAAATATCCAGATCCTGTTTTGGCGTGAAGTTCGTCTTGCGGACTTCGAATTGTGTCGGTCCAATCTTTGTCACGCCATCGGCGCAGAAGCTGACGAGCTTATCCGCTTCGCCCTTGTCGACGACGAGGTGGAAGCTGCCGATCGGCCCGGCCCAATTGGCGCCGGTTTTTAGAATGTAGGAGATGCGCTGTTCGGAAAAGGGTGGGTAATCCACCTTTTTTCGCTCCATGGCGCGGGTCACCGAGGCGATGACATTGCTATCGATGCAATATTTCCCGAGGTAGGCTGCGGATTCCGCGTTCTTGCGCCAGTCCTTGCCGCCGATCAAAGTGCCGACCGAGCCTCCGACGCTTGGTTTGTAGGTCTGTTCGAGCCGGACCTCGCGCCCGGCGGGAAAAGTCTGCCGCCAGGTGAAGGCGGCGCGCAACGTCCACACGCCGATGAGATGCTTTTCCATCGGCGCGTTGGGTTTGTCGGTATATTCGTCGATCATGGCGAGGCCGAGCTTCAGGTATTCGGCCTTGTCGGCCGCGGACAGGCGATCCAGAGCCTTGCCAGTCTCGTTTGCCGCGGGCATCAGGGGGATGTGCGCCTTACGCAGCCGCTCCGTCTGATCGACACCGTTGGCGATAATGTGTTGGTCGAGCGCCAGTGCCAACGGCTGGCCGTCCGCCTTCACGTGAAAGTCGAACGGATTGTCCTGGTTTTCCGTGGGCACGGCATTGGTGAAGTCGAACGATCCCGTAATATCGGGCATCGGAAATGCAATCAGGACGGTTTTATCCGCCTTGCCGCGATTGACGAAGACATAGGAGACGCGAACCTCCGATGTCGAGACGAACAGATCTTCCGACTGCATGGCGATGTCGGCCTCGACCGTAAAGCGCAATCCGCCGGTGGCATATTCCGCGGACGAATCGTTGGCGTACCCCGTGGTCGGGACGAGGACCGAGAGACCGACGAGGACGATGGCGGTAAAGGCATGTCGCAACGAGGTTGCGAGTCCAAGCGGCCGAGGACATGCTCGCACGCCTCGGAAGGATGGCGATTTCCTGTCGCTTCGAGCAATCCGCCAAAGCCGAACGCACTCGAGCCGGTCGAGAAACATGGCCATCTCCCCCGAAAAAGCTTCGGGGGACGAAGCCTTTTGTCACGCGATTTCCAAACCGAACAGGCTCAGATCGCTTCGGAAATCCAGCGCTTGAGCTCGCCCTTGGGCGCGGCGCCGACTTTTTGCGCGCTGACCTTGCCATCCTTGAAGAGCAGGAGCGCGGGAATGCTGCGGATGCCGAATTCCTGGGAGACCTTGGGGTTCTCGTCGACGTTGAGCTTGACGATCTTGACCTTGCCGTCCAATTCCCCGGCGATCTCCTCGAGTGAGGGGCCGATCATTCGGCAGGGGCCGCACCATTCCGCCCAAAAATCAACGACAACCGGCACATCGGAGCCGAGCACATCGGCCTGAAAACTTTGGTCCGTTACTTTTGCGGTGCTCATCGGATCTCTTTCGATAGGGCGAGGCCATTCAAGCCCTTTGCCGTAAGGTAGGAACCAGGGTGCCGGGCGTCAAGCGAGCCGTGCGACGCGGTTAGGCATTCGGCTCGTCGATCGCCTCGGCCGCCGCCATGTCCAATAGGACGTCGTCGAGTTCTTGGACAAGCGGAATTCCCGTCCAAATCAACAGCATGCGCAGGCGTTTGCCCGGCCAAAGCGGGGCAAGCGCGAGCCGGTAGAGCGCGAGCTGCCTTATATAGGCCCGCGGCGCGCCGCCCGATGGAGGCGGGCTTCCGCTTTTGAAGTCGGCGACGAGCACGTCGTCCCCGTCGACGGCGAGTCGGTCGACTTTTCCGGGAATTTGCCAAATGGAGCCATCGGGCCGCGTCACCGCGCCCATGATCGCGGCTTCCGCGCGCGAGCCCTTCGCAAAGAGGGGGGCGAGAGACGGCAAGGCGAGGATGGCGAGAGCTTGCGCGATGATGGTCCGACGAGCCGCCGCGTCGAGCGCGGTCGTGGTTTCGAGATAGGCGCGCGCCGCTGTCTCGCGTTGAGCCTCTGGCAGATCCGGCAGATAGTGCAACAGCTCGTGGATCGCCGCGCCATAGGCGAGGCCGGAACCTCCGCGAAGCGGTTGACTCTCCGGGGCGCTGGATGGCCGCAGCGGCGTCCGCTCGGCGCGATCGACTGGCGCGGCGCGAAACAGCCAATCCGGCGCCGCCTCGGCGGGCGCGTCAGTGGGCTTGCTTTGATCTAAAACCGAGGCGGCTCCAATCGTTCCCGGCGTCAGCCTTCGGAAAATCGTCTCGGTCTCATCCCATGGGGCAGGCACCTGAGCGACGGCGGGATCGTCCGCAAAGGCGGTGGCGATCATTTTGGCCCAGCTCTGATCGTCGGGGCC
>JARLIW010000050.1 GCA_031291515.1 Beijerinckiaceae bacterium
AATGGCCCCAATCTCTTCCCCCGCTTCGATGGGCGCAAGCCGACGGTCGTCATCGTGGGCTGCGGATTCGGCGGGCTCGAGGCGGCCCATCGTCTCGTCAAATACGACGTCGAATTGGTGCTGATCGACCGGACCAACCATCATCTGTTTCAGCCGCTGCTCTACCAGGTTTCGACCGCCGCGCTCTCACCAGCGGATATCGCATCCCCGATTCGCGCGTTGCTCGGCAATTATTCCAACGTCTCGGTGATCCTGGGCGAGGTGACCGGCGTCGATAAAGATAGACGCGAAGTCTTCATCCGCGACACCGGCAACGTCTCCTACGACTATCTGCTGCTCGCGACGGGCTCCTCCTATGCGTGGTTCGGCCACGACGAATGGGCCAAGCATGCCGCCGTCCTCAAGACCTTGCCGGACGCCTTGCAGATCCGGCGCCGCATTCTCGAATCCTTCGACTGGGCGGAAAGCCGGCGCGACCCCGAAGAGGTCAAGGCGCTCACGAGTTTCGTCATCGTCGGCGGCGGCCCGACCGGCGTGGAACTCGCGGGATCCCTGGGCGAGTTGACGCGCGCGACGCTGCGCTCGGAATACCGCCATATCGATCCGTCGAAAGCGCGCATCGTATTGATCGACGCGGCGCCGCGCATCCTGCTCGGATTCCCGGAAGAGCTTGCGGCCTATGCCATGCGCGCGCTCGCGGGTCTCGGCGTCGAGGTCCGATGCAACGCATCCTGCGAGTTGATCGATGGCGGCGGCGTGACGATCAACGGCGAACGGATCGAGGCGGCCAACGTGTTTTGGTGCGCGGGCACGCGCGCGGAACCCGTCGCGCAATGGCTCGGGGCCTCCGCCGCGCGCAATGGCGGGGTCGAAGTCACGAGCGAATGTTCGGTCCCCGGCTATCCCGAAATTTTCTCGGTCGGCGATGTCGCGAGTTTCAAGGGCGCCGACGGGATACCCCTGCCCGGCCTGGCGCCTGTCGCCAAGCAGCAGGGCGAATATGTCGCCAAAGTCATCGCGAGCCGGATCGGCGCGGGCAAACATCCCGGCCCCTTCGTCTATAAAAATCTCGGCACGATGGCCGTGATCGGCCGCTCCCATGCCGTCGCGGTGCTTGGCAAGATCAAGCTGACGGGATCGCTGGCTTGGCTGGCCTGGTCCCTCGTCCATCTTTTCCTGCTGATCGGCTTCCGCAACCGAATCATCGTCTTCGTGAATTGGGCCTGGGCCTATGTCACGTTTGGGCGCGGCTCTCGTCTCGTGGAAGGCCGCGTGCGTCAGGAGCTCGAGGACGACCACCTCGCCGGTCTCGAGAAATGCCGGCCCGCCGCCCCGCCAGAGTCGAGATAACCCCGCCGGCGCGCCGACGTTATCGTCCAGACGATCGCGGCGGCGGCCCTGCTCCAGCCCGCCGCCGACAATGAGAAGGCGGGACACGCCCGGCGTCCCGCCCCACTTTTCAGGTCTCGCCCTCCGGGGCCGGGAGTGCCCGGTCCCAAGACCGGGCTAGCCCGCGCCGGAAGAGTTTTACCGCGGGATTGTATCGGCCTTGGCGATCAGGGCTTCCGCCATGCGGATCGAGGCGATGTCGATCAAGCGGCCGTCGAGCGAGACGGCGCCCTTGCCCTCGCGGGCGGCTTGCGCCATCGCTTCGAGAATGCGGCGCGCCTTGGTGACTTCGGCGTCCGAGGGCGAGAAGATCTCGTTGGCAAGCCCAATCTGGCTTGGGTGAATCGCCCATTTGCCCTCGAACCCAAGGACAGCCGCGCGACGCGCCGCCGCCTTATAGCCGTCTGGATCGCCGAAATCGCCAAACGGGCCATCGATGGGGCGCAAACCATAGGCGCGACACGCGACCATCATGCGGCTTTGCGCATAATGCCACGGATCGGCCCAATGAAAGTCGCGGTGCTCGCGCTCGTCCTTATCCGTCAACACGCCATAGTCGGGATGGACGCCGCCAATGACCGTTGTCCGCGCGCGCGTGCTCGCGGCATAGTCGGCGACACCGAAGCTCATCGCCTCGTTGCGCGTCGAGCTTTGCGCGATCGCCTCGACATTGGCCATGCCGAGCGCCGTCTCGATCAAGATTTCGAACCCGATCCGCTTGGTGCGCTTCTTGGCCGCCTCGATCTGGGTGACAAGCATGTCCACGGCATAGACGTCTTGCGCCGTCCCGACCTTGGGGATCAAAATCATGTCGAGCCGCGGACAGGCTTCGACGATGTCGACGACGTCGCGATACATGTAATGGGTATCGAGACCATTGATGCGCACCATCATGGTCTTGGTGCCCCAATCCACCTCGTTCAGGCCCTGGATGATATTCTTGCGCGCCTTGTCCTTGTCGTCGGGCGCGACGGCATCCTCGCAATCGAGAAAGATGATATCCGCGCCGCTCTTGGCCGATTTCTCGAAGAGCGATTCGTTGGAACCGGGAACGGCGAGTTCGGACCGGTGCAATCGGGGCGTAGCCTGGTCGATCAGGGTAAAGCTCATGGCGATTTTCCTTTGTTGACGGCGATCTCTGCTTCTCCCGCGCACGGGCGAAAGGGCTAATGCGACTAAGCGGATCGCCGTGGGAGCTCCACCGGCAATCCGCTTAGGTTTTATTCGAGCGCAGAGTCTCGGCGCTTTCTGGACACGCTCTAGGCGGCGCGAAGATGGTTTTCGAGAACACGCGCCATCGTCGACCCGAGTTCGCCGGGGCTCGGCGCGACGGTCAGGCCATAGCTCTGCATGATCTCGGCCTTTTCCTTGGCGCTGTCGCCTTCGCCGGAAATGATCGCACCGGCATGGCCCATCCGGCGGCCCTTCGGCGCGGTCAGACCCGCGACATAGCCGACGACGGGCTTGGTCATGTTCTTCTGGATCCAGGCGGCGGCTTCGGCTTCCTGCGGACCGCCGATTTCGCCGATCATCAGGACCGCATAGGTGTCGGGATCCTGCTCGAACAAGGCGAGATGGTCGAGGAACGAGCTGCCGTTGATCGGGTCGCCGCCAATGCCGACGCTGGTCGAAATGCCGAGACCGAGTGCCTTCAATTGTTCCGCGGCCTCGTAGCCGAGCGTGCCCGAGCGCGAGACGACGCCGACATGCCCCTTGGCGTAAATGTTCCCGGGCATGATGCCGAGCATCGCTTCGCCGGGGCTGATGATGCCGGCGCAGTTGGGGCCGACGAGCAGGGTGCGGCGATCCTTGGGATAGCGGCGCAGATAACGCTTCACGCGCATCATGTCCTGGGCGGGAATGCCGTCCGTGATGGCGCAAATCAGCTTCAGCCCGGCGTCGGCGCCTTCCATGATCGCATCGGCGCAATAGGGCGGCGCGACGAAGGTGATGGAGGCCTCGGCGCCCGTGGCCTCGACGGCTTCCTTCACGGTGTTGAACACCGGACGGTCGAGATGGGTCTGTCCGCCCTTGCCGGGCGTCACGCCGCCGACGATATTGGTGCCATATTCAATGGCTTCGCGCCCATGAAACGTCCCCTTGTCGCCGGTAAAACCTTGGATGAGGATTTTGGTGCTTTTGTTGATGAGAATGCTCATGACTCATCCCTCCCTTAGGCTGCGGTCTTGGGTTGCTTGGAGACCTCGACCGCGATCTTCGCGGCTTCGGTGAGGCTTTCCGCCGTATAGAGATTGATGCCGCTCTCTCTGAGAATCTTGCGGCCGGCCTCGACATTGGTGCCCGCCAAACGAACCACCAACGGCACGCCGATATTGGTTTCCTTGACGGCCTTGACGACGCCCTCGGCAACCCAATCGCAACGGTTGATGCCGGCGAAAATATTGACCAGCACGGCATTGACGTTTTTATCGGAGAGGACCAGCCGGAACGCCGTCGCCACGCGCTCGGCGCTCGCGCCGCCGCCGACGTCGAGGAAGTTGGCGGGTTCGCCGCCAGCATATTTGATCATGTCCATGGTCGCCATCGCGAGACCGGCGCCGTTGACGATGCAGCCGATCGTGCCGTCGAGACCGACATAATTGAGGTGATGCTCGGCCGCTTGCGCCTCGCGCGGATCTTCCTGCGCGGGATCGTGCATGTCGGCCACCTTGCGCTGCCGGAACAACGCATTGTCGTCGAAGCTCATCTTCGCATCGAGCGCGAGAATGCGGCCGTCCTTGGTCAAGACCAGCGGATTGATCTCCAACATTGTCGCGTCGTGATCGCGGAACGCGCGATAGCAGCCGAGGATGGTCTGCACCGCGCTCTGCACCTGCTTGATGCCGAGACCCAAACGGAACGCGATCTCGCGCGCTTCGAACTGCTGCATGCCGACCGCCGGCTCGACGATGATTTGGATCAAACTATCGGGGCGCTCCGCCGCGATCTGCTCGATCTCCATGCCACCGTCGCGCGATGCGATCACGCGAACGCGCTCTTCCTTGCGATCGAGCACGAAGCTCAGGTAAAATTCCTTCTCGAAGGGATCGGCGACTTCGACATAGACGCGCTGCACGGGCTTGCCCTGCGGGCCGGTCTGGTGCGTCACCAATGTCCGGCCGAGCATGCCTTCGGCCGCTTCGCGGACTTCGTGATAGGTCTGGCACAATTTGATGCCGCCCGCCTTGCCGCGCGCGCCGGCATGCACCTGCGCCTTGACGACCCAGCGCCATCCGCCGAGTTCGGTCGCGGCATAGACAGCCTGCTCCGCGCTGAAGGCCACGGCGCCACGCGGCAAGCCGACGCCGGCTTTCTGCAAGATTTCCTTGGCCTGATATTCATGAATGTCCACGGCATACCTCCCGTTGCGTGGCCTGGGTGGGAATGGGTCAACCCAAGGCCGAATGATTCAAACACAATTCCAGGCGCAGAGAAGCGGTCGGCGCCCGGCCGTTAAAACGCGATAATTCGATACATCCCTCGAAGGAGGGAGAACTATTCCACGATATTTCTCGGTGCCCCGCCGACAAACAGCTCGATATTTTCGATCAGTTGATCGGACAGAATTTGCATCGCCTCGCGGCTGGCCCAAGCGACATGCGGCGTGATGATCAGGTTGGGGATCGTCGGATCGAGAAGCGGATTGCCGTTGACCGGCGGCTCCTGCGTCAAGACATCGAATCCAGCGCCGGCGATCTCGCCCGCCTTGAGAGCCTCGGCCAATGCCACTTCGTCGACGAGGCCGCCGCGCGCGGTATTGATCAAGATCGCGGTCTTCTTCATCGCCTTGAGCTGCGCCGCGCCAATCATGTTCTTGGTGTCGGGCGTCAACGGCGCGTGGAGCGTGATGACATCGCTGTCGCGCAGGATCGTATCAAAATCGACGAGCCCCTCTTGCGGAAAGACGTCGTAGCCGATCACTTTCATGCCGAGCGCCTCGGCGCGCTTGCCGATCGACTTGCCGATCGCGCCATAGCCGACGATCCCGAGCGTCGAGCCGGCGATATCGTGAATGTCGTGATCGAGGAAGCAGAACTGGCGGGCCTTGTTCCAAACGCCGTTTTGAACGTCGTGGGTGTAAGCGAGCAGGTTGCGCCGCAGCGCGAACATCAAGGCGATGACATGCTCGGGAACGGTATTGAATGCGTAATTGCGGATATTGACGACAGCGACGCCGCGCTCCTTGGCGGCCTTCTTGTCGATGATGTCGGTGCCGGTCGCGGCCACCGCGATCAGCTTCAGCTTCGGCAATTGCGCGAGCACGTCGGCCCGCAGCGGCACCTTGTTGGTGATGCAAATCGTGGCATCGCGTAACCGATCGACAATTTGATCCGGCGTGGTCACGTCATATTCGACATAGGTGTGATCAAAACCTGGCTCGCGGACAGTCGCGCCAAGTGTTTCGCGATCCAGAAAGACGATCGATTGCTGCATGATATTTGCCCTGACGAAAACCAAATTGGAACGCATCGACAACAAAGAACATGGAGGGTCGGCGAAACCGCCGATAAAGCAGCCACGAGATCGTCAAAACTCGGGATGCGCGCAAGCCCGATTACGACGATTGGAGTATCGCCGTAATCTCGAAGGGCTAGGCGATCACGAGCGTCTGGCGCTTCTCCCGGTCCGTTTCCATCCAATGCTGCGGGATTTTATGGGTCCCGCCTTGAAATGACCGTGAAACAGAATTCGGCCTCTTGCAAGCAGACGAAAGGTTTCAAGCGAGCAAAAATTTTTCCAATAGCGCAAGTTAAATTGCTGATGAGCATTGTCTTGCAATTGTTACTCGATTTCACATATGCGCGGCCGCGATTTTTCCCGGTGCCCGCCGCGCGACACGTCCCGCGTCGGAGCGCGCGCCGCGTTCGATGGAAGATCGGCCGGGCGCGCCGCACAACCGTCGCGATGCAATGCAATCGGATGTTCCGGACCGCGAAGAATGTTTCACAACGACCGCCGATTTCAGGAAATTTTTCTAAAATCAACGATTTATCGATCATCCCTTGTCGTTGACGAGACGATAATTCTCCCGGAAAATGACTGGCCTACGGGTGTCACCCACCCCGGCGACGCCTCAATCGCGGATCACGGGATCTGAAGAGCCGGTTTGTTCGCCAGGTCAATCGGTCGCCAGCCCCATTGAAGCCGCGCGATCTGTTCAAACCCAGGTAAATTCGCGCTTTCACATTGCCCTTCGACCGCGTCCCGCATTCAAGGAACCACATCATGTCACTTCAACTCGGCGACATCGCTCCCAACTTTCAAGCAGATACGACAGAGGGTCCCATCGACTTCTATAACTGGAGCGAAGGCTCCTGGGTGGTCCTGTTTTCCCACCCGAAAAACTTCACGCCCGTTTGCACCACGGAACTCGGCTACACGGCAAAGCTCAAGCCTGAATTCGACCGCCGGGGCGTGAAGGTCATCGGCCTCTCCGTCGATCCGCTGGAAAAGCACGAACTTTGGGCCAAGGACATTGAGGAAACGCAGGGGACAGCGCTGAATTTTCCGCTCATCGCGGATCCCGAACGTAAAGTTGCCGACCTCTATGGGATGATCCACCCGAATGCGAGCGACACGCTCACGGTCCGTTCGGTCTTCGTGATCGGCCCCGACCGAAAGATCAAGCTGACCCTCACCTATCCCGCCTCGACGGGGCGTAATTTCGACGAAGTGCTGCGGGTGATCGACTCGCTCCAGCTCACGTCCAAGCATCAGGTCGCGACTCCCGTGAACTGGAAGAATGGCGAGGATGTCATTATCGTCCCCGCCGTGTCGGACGAAGCCGCCAAGGAAAAATTTCCCGGTGGCTGGAAGACGGTCAAGCCCTATCTGCGGGTTGTTCCGCAGCCCCGGAGCTAGCCGGCCCCGAGGACTTCGCCAAACGGCGCGTGGTTTTCCCTCCGTCCCGGTGACATCGCCGGGACGGCAGCGCGCGCTTGCCTTGAAAACGGTGCCCACCTGATATTCACCGGACCGGAAATTAGCCCAAAAATTGAAGGACGCCTGTTGCGCCGGAGCATAAAAATCTATTATCTCTAAAGTCTATTGAATGACTATCAGTTAGAAAGCACCGTTCGATGTCCGAAGCCAAGGCACTTGATGCGATCGACAAGCGCATCCTCCAAATCGTGCAGGTCGATGCGTCCCTGGCGATCGGCGAGATCGCCCATAAAGTCGGGCTCTCGCAAACGCCGTGCTGGAAGCGCCTTCAACGATTGGAGCAATCGGGCTTCATCAAACGGCGCATCGCCATTCTCGATCAATCCAAACTCGGCCTCGGCCTCACGGTGTTCGTCGCGATCGTGGTGGGCGAGCACGCGGCCGAGACCCAGGCCAAATTCGCCGCCGATGTGAGCGCCATGCGCGAGGTCATGGACCTGTACCGGATGGCGGGCGACGTCGATTATATTCTTCGCGTCGTCGTGCCCGATACGGCGTCGTTCGATTCCTTCTATAAGCGGCTGACGGCGCTGACCCCGCTCAAGAGCGTCACCTCCCGCTTCGCGCTCGAAGGCATCAAGAACGAGACGGCTCTTCCGATTCTGAGTTGATTTTTTCGGGACGCGCGCGGTTCAGCCACGCCGAGGCGCCCCGCCCGGCGGTGGCGCCGGTGGCGAAACAGGCTTGAAGAAGATATCCGCCCGTCGGGGCATCCCAATCGAGCATCTCGCCCGCGACGAACGTGCCGGGGCGCGCGCGCAGCATCAAGCTCTCGTCGACTTCGGTCAAAGCGACACCGCCCGCGCTCGAAATCGCCTTGGCGAGCGGCATGGCGCCGATGACTTGGATGGGCACGGCATTGACCAGCGTGGCGAGTTGGCCCGGCGCCATCGATGCGATGGCGCCGGCTCCGTGGGCTTCCGCCTCGCGCAGAAGTCCGATCGCAACGGGAGAGAGGTTCAACAGTTTGCGCAAGGCCGTCGACAGGGACTGCTTGGGCTGACGGCTCTGGAGACGCGTTTCAATCGTCTCGCGCGAGAGATCCGGCTTCAAGGCGAGGACGAGCTTGGCCGTGCCCCCTTCCGCAAGCGCATCGCGGAGCGGGCCGGAGAGCGCATAGATCGCGCCGCCCTCGAGCCCCGCGCGGGTCACCACGAGTTCGCCCCGGCTTGTCCGGTCGCCGAGGCCGAGCGCGACGGCTTTCAACGGCTGGCCCTCGAACTTTTCACGAAAATGAGCCGACCATGCCACCGCCGCTCCGCAATTCGACGGGCGAAGCGGTGTCACCTCAACGCCTTCGCCGCGAAGCAGTCCGGCCCATCCGCCGTCGGAGCCGAGTTGCGGCCAACTCGCTCCCCCCAAGGCGAGGATCACCGCTCCGGCTTCGACCTGGACCACCCCGTCCGGGGTTTCCATCAATGGATGGCCGGCGGCATCCCAACCCATCCACCGATGGCGCGTCTTGAAGGTCACGCCGAGCGACGCGAGCCGCCGGAGCCAGGCTCTCAGCAGTGGCGATGTCTTGAAGGCGACCGGAAAGACGCGTCCGCTTGTGCCGGTGAAGACCGGCTGCCCCAGCCCCTCGCACCAGGCGCGAACGTCCTCGGGCGTCCAGCGCTCGATCATGGGCCGCAAACGCGCCGCCGCCGCGCCGTAGCGCGCGAGAAAGATCTCCAACGGTTCGCTATGGGTCAAATTGAGGCCGCCACGTCCGGCCAGAAGGAACTTGCGGCCGACGGACGGCATGCGGTCGTAAATCGTGACGCTTAAGCCGCCCCGCGCCGCGACCTCGGCCGCCATCAATCCCGCGGGTCCCGCGCCAATGATCGCGAGACCGGGTTTGCCCGGCTGATCCAAATGTTCCAAACCGCGCGTTCCCTGTTGTGTGCCGGTGTTCATCCTGCACCCCTACAGAGTCCGCGCGGGAAAAGCACGGCTCTTGGTCAGCCCGGACGGCGCGAGTCCCCCGTCCGTCGGTTCCAAAGGCCCGGCTCGGCCATCACGATGCCGTCCACCGGCGGCAATCCATCATCGGCGCCATGGAGCGGAACTTCCGCCGCCTGCCATAAGCGGCCGATGTCGCGCGCCAACGGACCGAGGGGCGGCGGCGGCACTGGCGTTTGGCCGTAGAGGGCGGCGTCGAGCTCCGCGAGACGCGCCGCGAGCACGGAGTCATGCACAAGAGACCGCCAGCGAGGCGGATCGATGCGCGCCAACCCCACCAATGCCGCCTTCACGGCTTCGGGCTGCCCCCGCCGCGCCGCGCGTGATAGCGCTCGAAGTTCACGCGGCTTCACCAGCAGGGTCCGCAACGCGCGGCCGGATCGCGTGGAAAAGGCGAGGAACCCAAGGCTCAACGCCCATAAAAAACCCGCGCCGCCGGCGGCCAGCGGACCGGAGGCGAGAAGTCGCGCCTTCAAAGACGTTCCGGACTTGTTGCCGCCCCCAATCTGCGTGCCTGCATAGGCGACCCAGTGCTCCGGAACCGTCACATCGCGCATGCGCCGCTCGCGCACGTCGAACCAGGGAACATGCATCTCCGGCAATTTCGCCGGCGAACTCGAAACCGGCCGCAAATCCCACTGATAGGTCGCCCGCGCGACCGGCCCATTCGCCGTCAAGACGGTTTCGCGCGTCACTGGGCCGGCAAACGTGATAATGCCGGGCGCGCGCAGAAGCGGCGGCGGCGGCAGACGGTCGGCCATCACGCCGGCCGCCTCAATCGTCAGGATCCGGCGCGCGACTTTGCCAGGCTCGATCTGATCAGGCTCCGGCGACCAGCTTTCCCGATACGTCACGGCGCTCGAGGGGAGCCACCATTCGCCCGGCCGGCCCAGTCCCTCGTGCCGCTGCACATCGACAAAAACCGGCTTCGAGGCGAAATTGACTTCGACCCGCTGGTTTTCACCCACCACCATGGTCACGTGCCGCACGAAAGGCTCGATGATCAAACGGCCCGGCTGCTGCGGAAAAATCGCGATGTCGCGTTCGATTCCCGGCACGTCGAACCCATCGACCTTGACGTCGATCGGCTTATCGCGGCCAAGCTGCTGCCAGTTGAAATTGGTCAGCGGAGGCTGGCGCAACTCGTCCAACGCGACAAAACCGCGAATGGTCGAGCGCACGCGCAGCATGATCATTTCACCGATATAGGGCACGTCCTTGGGCAGATCGAGCGTCACGTCGACATGGCCGATGGACGAATTCATGGCGGCCAGCGGCATGACGGCTTGCGCGCGCGGCGAGGCGGCGCCAACCAAGAGGGAGGCCGCGCCAAGCAAGACGGAACGCGCCGCGAAAATTGGAATCCTCAATCGTCGTCCCCCCCGGATGCGGCGGCGCGCGCCGCGCGACGTATTTGCTCGGCCTTGATGCGAAGCTTGAGATATTCGCCGGGATCGTCATGCAATGTCTGCAACCATTCCACGGTCGGCACGACCGCGTCGTCCGTATGTCCGCGAACGTAACGCCGCTGGTTTTCGCGCAACACCGCCGTGACATCGGCCAAATTGCCACCGGCGCGTCCCATGCCCGATCCCTGACTGGCGGACCCCGTCGCCTTGCCCGAACCCGAATCCTCCGAGGCTTTCGACTCCGTCCCCGCCTTCGACACCTTGCCGTTTCCTTGCGAGCCCGATGTCGCGGCGCCCTCCTGCGTGCCCGTATAGCCGTTGCCGGAACTGCTGGTATCCCCATCCCCAAGGTCGGACATTTTGCCGTGATGTTCTTTATTGGCGGAGGCATTGGCCAGGCTGCGCGAGGGGCCGGCATCGACCGCCCCGCCCTCGAGAATTCGCCGGATCAGTTCCTTGTTGAAACGCGCATCCTCATCCTCGGGATTGGCGTCGAGCGCGTCGTCATAGGCCTCGATCGCGTCGTGAAAATGATGCGAGAGCGCAAGCGCATTGCCTTTGTTATAGGCGTTGGACGGGGCGTCGCCGAAAGCCGCCGCGGCCTCTTCCCAGTGACCCGCCGCGGCCAAGGCGTAACCTTTCCAGGCGGGATCATGCAGCAGAACCGAGGACGCGGAGGCATAGCCGAGGGAAAACAAGATATGCCCGAGCGCGGTGGTGCCGCCGGCAAACACCGCCGCGAGCGGAATGCCAAAAACGAGGACGAGCCAAAGGCGTCTCATGAGATCGCTCGCCGAAAGCCCAAAAGCAGCGGGATCGCGGCGACCGCCAACAGGAACCGGCCGAGGTCCAACCATCCCAAACCGCTGATCGCGCTATTTTCGAGATTGAGAGCGACTTGGTTCGAAAGCGCCTCGAGCACATTTTCGGGCGCCGCGACCGTTGCCGCCAAACCGCCGCCCGCGCCGGCAATCGACGCGAGCGCCGCGGCGCGCAGCGTATCGTCGGACCGGTCGATCCCCGCGCCCGAGACAAAAATCGTATCGAGACGATGCCCGCTCGCATGCAGAGCCGCCGCCAGCTGCCGCGTGCCGTCGCCGTTGAGACCGCCGCCACCGGAGATCAATACGATATCGCCCCGCAAAATATGCGCCTCGCTCAACAGCTTTTGGGCAAGTTTGAGCGCGCGGTCGGGGCGCACGCCAGCATCCGGCACGGTCTGGCTATCGAGCGCGAAAAGCAAGGGGTCGATCCCGCTGCGATCATCGCTCAAGGCACTCGCGAGATAAGCATCGCCGGCATAAAGGACCAATCCGGTCTGCCGCGTCCCGGCGTGATCGATCACTTCGGAGGCCACCGTCGCGGCGGCGCGTAGGCGCGCGCTATCCGTGACATCGGTCGAGAGATCCATGACAATCAGCGTCGCGTCGAGATTGCGCAGACTGTGCTGGTCATGAACGCGAAGGGCCGGTCCGCTCAAGGCGAAAATTCCGACAACGAGCGCCAAGATCGCGGGCAGAAAAACCTCTTTGCCGCCGCTGACGCCGCCCCGCGCGGCCATGGCCGCGAGCAAGGACTCGTCGGCCGCGCGCGCCCAGCCCGTCAGCGCGCCGCCGCCGGGCTTCGTCAGATAAAAGAACAGGCCCAAGGCCGGTAAAACCAGCAACCACCAGGGCCGAAGTAGCGCGAAACCGGCGAAAACCATCATCGCCGCCCCCGCCTCACGGCGACAAGCGCCGCGCAACCCAAAAGAAAGATGGTCGCCGGATAAAACCAGAGATCCTGACGGATGATGGTCGGCGGCGCCAAGGCTTCGCCCGCCATCTGCTTTTCGATCGCCTGCCCCGCGGCCTCGAGATCTTCGCCGGTGCGGGCCCGAAACGCTTGGCCCCCGCCGAGCTTGGCGTAGTTTTCCAGCGCCTCGAAATCCACGGATTCGGGATCGTCGCCGGGATCGGTGGTATCGGTCGGACCAAGACCGATCGTATAAACTTTCATGCCGAGCGAGCGAGCCAGCACCGCGACGCCAGCGGGATCTTGCGTTCCCGCGTTGTTTCCGCCATCCGACATCAAAACGATGATGCGCGACGGCGATTTCGAATCCGCGAGCCGTTTCACCGCGAGCCCCAACCCCGCCCCCATCGAGGTCGAACGGCCGACAAGACCAATCGACAACTCATCGAGCGATCGGCTCACGCTCTCGACGTCGAAGCTGAGCGGCACCGCGGCCAGAGTATTCTCGGCAAAGATCACGATGCCGACACGGTCACCGGCGCGCCTCCGGATCAGTTCGGCCCCAATCTTCTTGAGCGCCGCGATCCGGCTGATCGACTTGCCGCCCATCACCATATCCTCGGCAACCATGCTGCCCGAAAGGTCCAAGGCAAACATGATGTCGCGGCCCGAGGCGGGCAGCGCCGGCGTCGCGGCGAGTTTGCGCGGGCCGGCCAACGCCAGGACCAAGAACAACCACGCGAACCACCGCAGGAAAAGATCGCGCGACGATGGCGCGCGGAGCCCCGGATTGGCCGCGAGATTTTGCGCGAAGGACGCGGGGATCCGCAGTCCGCTCGCGGCGAGCGGTGCGTTTTGCCGCCACAGCGCGAACAGCAGCGGCAGAGGCAACAACAGCAAAGCGAGAGGCGTGGCGAGATCGAACCCGGCGATCATGGCCGCACCCGCCGTGGCCTCAGCCGCGCAATCAAACCCGCAAGGGTCCGATCGATCGATTCGATATCGGGATTGGCGCGCGGGCTATAAAGCTCCGACCCAAAAACCCGGCCTTCGCCAGTACTGAAAAAGGACGTCGCGAAAAGTCCATCAAGCCACGAAAGCCAGGCCGCGTCCCGCTGCCGCGCCGCGGCCCCCGGCCCCAAGACACGGGCCAAGCGACGCAAGAGCTTGGCCTGCGCGGCAAGGCGCTCGGGTGGCGGAAGCGCGCGCGATCGCGCCAATTCCGCCAGCGCGGCCCGCGCGACCCTCTGCCGTCGCGCCAGAAGCACCCGCGCGGCGGCGAGGACAAGCGCGGCGACGAGAAAACCGGCCAGGATCATCACGACGTAAGGCGCGATGGACTCCGGCGCGGGCGGCGCGCGCAAGCCATGCAACGCATCGAGTGACGCCACGGGCTCAGCCATCGATGAGGTCCAAAACAGGGAGGTTGCCTTCGGGCGTATGAAGAGCCGGAACCCGCACGACCTGCGCGCCAAGCCGCCGCAACATCGCGGAACGGGCCTCGAGCGCCGCATGCTTGCTGCCCGCATCGACGCGCAACCAGCCGCCGCCACCGCGCGCCGTCGTGAAAGGATAAATCCCCGGCACAGGCGCGCGCTCGAATTCGTCCTCGATCAAACAAAAAATGAGGTCATGCCGCTGGCTCAGAGCCAAAGCCACGGCCTCGAAACGCGCGCCCGGCGTATCGAGCGCGGTCGCCACGATGATCGTGCTGCCGGTGCCCGGCAACATGCCCGCCGTTTCCAAAACCTCGTCGAGCGGCGGATCGTCGCTCGCTGTCCCGGCAAGCGCATCGCGGTGCGCCTCGGCGAGCGTACCCGTCAACGCAACCATGGTCCGCTCGCCACGGCCGCGCCGCGCATAATTCATGCCCCCGGCATGGGCGGCGGCGAGTCCGACCCGGCCGCCGCGCGCCACCGCGCGCCAACCCAACAGCGCCAAGGTCTCGGCCGCCGCGACCGAGCGAAACGCGCGCCGCGTGCCAAACAGCATCGACGGCCGAAAGTCAGCCACGAGCAAGACCGTACGCTCGCGTTCGTCGAAATAGGTTCGCGTATGGGGAATCCCGGTCCGCGCCGTGGCATTGTGATCGAGATGGCGAATATCGTCGCCCTCGGACCAAAGGCGAATGTCATGCACTTCCAGCCCCCGGCCCCGCCTGCGGTGAACGATATCGCCCGGCATCATCGAGCGCGGCGGTTTGCGCGAGTCGCGCATGCGCGCCGCCAAATGCCGCAACCGCAGCAAGGCATCGACATCGAGATCTACGCCTGACACCATCTCCAAGCTCAAACCGGATGCACGCTATCGAGGAATTCGCCGATGACTTGGCGCGCCCGCTGCCCGTCGGCCAAGGCACGCCATGTCAAAATGGTTCGATGCGAAAGAATGTCGGCGGCCAGATCGGCGACATCGTCCGGCACCACATGGTCGCGCCCGTCGAGATAGGCCTTGGCCTTCGCGGCGGTGGCCAACGCGAGCGTTCCGCGCGGCGACGCGGGATGTTCGATCTTGCCGGCGAGATCGGGGTAAAGATCGGGCCGGCGCGCCGCGGTGACGAGTCGCACGATATAATCCTTGACCGCCGGCGATAGAAACACAGCCATCGCCGCGCGCCGGGCCTCCGCGATCTCGGCGGGTCCGATCGGCGCGAGCTCCACGCTTGCGCGCGCGCCGGCCGCCTCGCCTTCGACCAAATCCAAAATCAACCGCTCGGTCGCGGCGTCGGGCAAGCTGACCTCGACCTTCAGCATGAAACGGTCGAGTTGCGCCTCGGGCAATGGAAACGTGCCTTCATGCTCGATC
>JARLIW010000260.1 GCA_031291515.1 Beijerinckiaceae bacterium
AATCGCAAGCGGAAGCATCTGGATCGCGGGCGGCGCGGGCCTCGCGCGCGCCGGAGCCACGCCCTACGTCGCCAAGGCCACGGCCGTGACGCTCGGTATGTTCGGGGTGTTTCTCATGGGGTCGGCGATGTCGTGAGGGGGTCCGTATCCCTGTCTTCGGTCTCTTTATAAAAAGCGAGGATTGCTTAGCTATCCGCGTCGATTTTGATGGCATGGATCGCGCGGAATGCATTGCCCCGATGCTAGTGCCACCATAGCGCATATGGACTCGAGCCTTTCCACTTCGCAACGTCGTTGTATCTGTCACAGCTCGAAAAACCGACCGCGTTCCAAAGGGTGGTGAAGGCTGGTCGCATTACATCGATAACGTCAACGTCAAAATTATCGATGTAGATTTCAGGCAACGAGACAATCTCGCGAGATAATGGAGGGCTATCGTGCCATCCCATGCCAGAGGCATCGGCATATCGATAGACGACATGAGCGGCGTTAGAAATAGACAGGAAAATGTAGACAGGAAGGCCTAGATCGTACGCTTTCAACACATCAAGGTATTGTCGGACCCGCGACACAACAAGATTCGTCAGGTCTCTGGCTATGAAACGTGAATTCACGTTGTCGTCGCTTCTTAGCTCGCCGACACCTTCTATGGCTCCATTCCGAAAAAACTGCGCATAGCCTTTGCGAGTGTTGGCCCCGCCTACGGAACAATTCAAATATCCGTCCAAATTCACCGAGGCTTGAGAGGGGAGCCCCACCTCATCAAGCGGAAGCGGGACATGAGTTCCTTTCGCAAGTTCGGACACAATGTCGGCCATGCGCCCGTCCGCGAAAGAGGGGAGGGGAATGACGTGAAGAACCACCTTCCCAAGCTGACCAAGAGGAATCGGCGTGTCTCCAGCCGCGATCTTAACAAGGCGATCCGCCCGAAACGACCGGATGCGCTCCAGCATGTGAGGCGCATCTATAAAGAGATGGCGCAGCTGGTCGACGTTTGGTTCGTACTTCCTTGTCCCGGCCCGCGCGTAAAATCGGCCGCTGTTTTGCGCGATGACCCGGTGCGGCGGGACAAAGCTGCGTGGTATCCGCACTATGATTACGTGTCCGCCGATGACGGAGACCGGGCGAATGCGCAAATTGGTCAGTCGGGGTTCGATACCAGAAAGGGCGATGCTTTCGAGGCGTCGAACTTCGGCATCGATGTCGCCTGCCAATGGCTTGACCTCAGTGGGTAACCCGTTCGCTTCGTCGATACCGATAACGATGTCGCCGCCGATGGTATTCGCGAAGGACGAGACGTCGGCGAGAAATTCGCGCTTGTCGTCCACTGAGTTTCCATAGGTATCCCGCTTATAGTCAATCGTAGGGGACTCGGGGACCCCAGCCGAAATGAGATTGTTTAGGTCCGCTTCGGTTATTTTGTCTAAAAGAATATCGAGCAAAGCCATCTTCGCGGCTCCGTTAATTGGATTGTCATAGCTCACACAAAAGAACACACAGCCAAGACATTGGCCTCCCACAATACCGCTACGTCTGTGACACGTCGGTTTTTTTAACCTGTCTTTATAGTCTGCGCCTCGCCGACCGCCGTTGTCAAAGCCGCATAAGCCGCAATATAAAACCGGCCGCGTGAGACGTACTAGGCTGTTCTTGATCCGCCCCTCTCACCCCGCCCATTCCCCCTTCAGCGCCCAGACCCTATGCGGCACCACGAGCGGCTCGACTGGCCAGCCCTCCTTCAGCGCCTCCGCCAGTTCGGCGTCGAACCGCGCGACGTCGTCCGCCGGCAGCGAGGCGCCGATGCCGGCGCTGGCGCGGATGCGGCCGCGCCAGGCTTCGTGGGTGTAGGAGACGCCGACGTCGAAGGAGAAGGTTTCGAGCCCCGTGAAGCCGCCCTCCAACAAATCGGCGAGAAAGCCGGGGTAGATGCCGGAATTGTTGCCGAGCCGCCAGTCCGGATTGTACGTTTCGACCAAAGCCTCGGTCATCGCCACGACATTGCCGCGCATGCCGAGCCAATCGAAATGGGCGATGATCAAGCGGCCGCCCGGCGTCAGCACGCGGGCCGCCTCGGCGACGGCCTTGGGGCGGTCGAACCAGTGCCAGCATTGGCCGGCCGTCACCACTTCAAAACTTCGCGCGGGCAGGCCCGTCTCTTCGGCCTTGCCTTGGACATAGGTGACGCCGGTGGCAACCTCGCGGTCGAGCCGCATGGCCTCGGTCAACAGGTTCTGCTCGAAATCGAGACCGGTGGCCTGGCAGCCGCGCAGCGCCAGGCCGCGCGCGATCGTGCCGGTGCCGGTGCCGAGATCGAGGACGCGGTTGCCCGGCCGCACCCAGGCGTCGTCGAACAGGCGCTTGAAGAAGCGTTGCGGAAAGCCCGCGCGATAGCGGCCGTAATCGGCCGCCACCTGGCCGAAATTGACGGCGGGCGGCGTTGCCGCGTCGCGCAGCGCGGGGCCTCCGGCGGGCACGATGAGATTATAGGCCATGGCGTCAATCCGCGTTGGTCTGGCGCGGCAGCATGCGATCGAGGATCGCGTCCCGGCGGACCAAGAGGTGCCAAGCCGTCGCCCCGATATGCAGGATCACGAGGAGATAGACCGCGAATTGGCCGAGCACATGGACCTGCTCGGCCGCTTCGCCGACGGCGTGGCTGACCGGGATTTTCGGGACGTCGAAGAACCCGAGAACGCTGATCGGATGGGTGCTCGCCGAGGAGTCGATGTAGCCGCTGAGCGGCATGGCGATGAAGATGAAATACAAGAGCCAATGACTGGCGACGGCCGCGACCTTCTCCCACTCCGCCTGCCGCGCCGGAAGGGCGGGCGGTTGATGGATAACGCGCCAGACGAGCCGGGCAACGATCAGCGCCAAGACGATCAGGCCCAGGGTTTTGTGCAGCGACGCATAGAGCGCGGCGCCGCCAAGCGGTTTTTTGAACTCGGCGAAGATCCAGCCAAGCGGCACGACCGCGAAGATCACCATCGCCGTAAGCCAATGAAGCGTCCGCGCGGTGGCGTCATAACGGCGCGCGCCGGCCGTGAAATAGACCGCGCCGCGTAATGTCACGTCCTTCATCGTCTCTCCTTGGAGCCGTTGCCGCCGCGCCGCCCGTGCCACCAATCCCAGAGCGCGTTCCGTTTTGGTGGAATCACCAAAGCGACAGGAACTCGCTCTCTTTTTGAGAGGCCGGCGCATGTCCTCGATCGAAAAAGTCTTCAACTTTTTCGGGACGTGCTCCAAGGTCGCTTATTTATGCGGCAGTTTCAACTGGCGGACGCTTTCAGGCGGCCGGCCGCGATGCGTTGATTTATCGGAGGTCGGCTAACCCCGCATCAAGATTTGCCTGATACAGCCACCATGTGCGAAGGCGCGTGTGCGAGGACCGAGTTCATGGTGTTGGTTTTCGAGGGGAACGAGGGCGAGAGCCATCATTTCATGGCCTTCGATTTTGCGGACGAGAAGAACATTCCCGGTATTCCCGCGCCCTATCTTCTTCTCGCGGAAAACGCCGGGTCGCGCAGCCCCTCGACGCATACGGTGATTTACGCGGGCGAGAGCGCCCACTGCCAGAAACGATGCGCGGCCCACCGGCGCGCGCTCGACCGCTTCCACCGCGAGGCCGCCGCCACTGTCGAGGAACGCTTCGACAAGGGCGTTCCCGCCCTGGTCCTGATCCCCGAAAATTGGCACGATTTCGTCGCCGCCAGCGCCCAACCGCGCGTGGCGCGCGCGCAATATGAAGAGCGGCTCAAATTTCTGTTCAGCCCGATTTGCGATTTTCAATCGCAACATCTCACGGCGCACCGCGGCGGGCGGCGGTTCCGGCCCGGAAATCATTTGGTGTCCATCCACCGGCGCGTCGGGCGGATGACCTATGCGCGTCCCGCGTTGGGGATCACGCCCCCGCCATCTCCGCCAGAATCGCGTCGGCGACGGCTCGCGGATCGGCCGCTCGCGTGATCGGGCGCCCGATCACGAGGTGATCGGCGCCCGCGCGCAGCGCATTGGCGGGCGTCATCACCCGCTTTTGGTCGCCCACGCTGCTCCCCGCCGGCCGAATGCCCGGCGTCACGAGCCGCAGGTCCGGCCCGACCAGTTCGCGAATGGCCGGAAGTTCCTCGGCGGACAGAATCAGGCCGCCGATTTCGGCCTGGCGCGCCTGAAGGGCGCGGCGCTCGACGAGATGACGGACGCCAAACAAATATCCCGCCGCCTTGAGGTCTTGATCGTCGTAGGAGGTCATGACGGTTACGCCGAGAATCAGCAGTCCGCTATCGCCCACGCCCTGTTTCGCCGCCGCCATGGTCTGGGGAAAGGCATGGACCGTCAGATAGGTCGCGCCGAGCCGCGCGACCTGGGCCGCGGCGCGCTCGACGGTGGTCGCGATGTCATGCAGCTTGAGGTCGAGAAAGACCTTCTTGCCCGCGCCGGCCAAGCGCTCGGCAAGCGGCAGGCCGCCGCCAAAGGCGAGTTCCAACCCGATCTTGTAAAAGCTCACGCTGTCGCCGAGCCGCGCCACGAGATCGCTCGCCTCTTCCGGGGACGATACGTCCAAGGCGACGATCAGCTTGTCTCGCAGGACGGGGGTGATCCCGGAGCTCACGGCAGGCGTCTTGGCAGCCGCCGCTTGGCATGGGCCGCGACGCGGTGGAACAGGCCGCCCCGGGGATCGCGGACCGGCCGAAATCCGTCGCTCGCGCGGGCCAGAGCCATTTGCGGTTCGCGGGCATGGACATCGGGACCGAGGCCGAGCGTCCGGGCCTGCGCGCCGGACCGGCGATAGACCCAGACGCGGGCGGGCGGAAGGTTGAGCCAAACCGGCGCGGACACTTCCGCCTCGAAATCGGGCGCGGCGCGGCGCGGGATCGGCGACGTCATGCCGTAAGTGAATTGCACGAAGGACCCGCCCGGCGCCATCAGGGCAAAGGCGTCTTCGAGCAAGGCGCGGCGCTGGCTCTCGGGTTTGGTCAGCAACGGCAGGCTCGAGACGACCGCGGCGGCTGGCGCCGCGAGCACGGAGGCGAGGCTCTCCTTGAGATTATAGGCGTCGGCCTGCACCACCTGAACGCCGGGAAATCGCTTGCGCAGCAGCCGGCAGAAGGCGGCATCGAATTCGACGAGCACGAGCCGCGAGGCTTCGACGCCTCGACTCAGCATCGCCTGGGTGATCGGGCCGGTGCCCGGCCCCAATTCGACGATCGGTCCGGTGCCCGAGGGATCGACGGCGCGCGCCATCGTGCGCGCGAGAAACCGCCCCGACGGAGAAACCGCTCCGGTCAGGATCGGATTGTCGAACCAGGTCTTGATGAAACGCGCCTCGTCCGCGAGGCGTTCCTCGAGCCGAGGGGTCAACAACCCTCGAGGCGGACGCTGGGAATGACTACGCAAACGTTGGCACCTCGGGGCAGGAAAGTTCGGAAGGAAGCGACAACTCCAGCACCCGCGAGCCCGATGGGCGCTTTGGACGACGGAACCCTTCTCCCACTAGAATTTGACATTTTCCGCGGCGCGCCGACGCGCCAAGCCACTTCGCTCGGTTCCTAATGTGCTCATTAAATGGCTGACGTCAAGAAACCGTCATCATTTACACGGGGTTCCTGGCGATCTCGGGGCACAAAAAGGCGGCAGCGCGCTCCGGATCAGGACGAGAAGGACATCGAGCCGCCTATCACATGCGCGACTATTTTGGGCAGACCAAAATAGGGTCGCCGCGCCGTTTATAAATTCTTCTCGAAGAAGTCTTTCATCTTGGCGAAAAAGCCCGACGCTTCCGGTTGGGTCTTCGTCGAGGATTCGGCTTGAAATTCCGCGAGCAGCTCGCGTTGACGCCGGGTCAGATTCTGCGGCGTTTCGACGGTCGCTTGGATGTGAAGATCGCCGACCTCGCGCGAGCGCAGCACCGGCATGCCCTTGCCGCGCACCTTGAATTGCTTACCCGACTGCGTGCCTTCGCTGATTTTCACCTTGGCCTCGCCGCCATCGATCGTGCGCACCAGGATTTCATCGCCCAGGGCGGCTTGCACCATGGAAATCGGCACGCGGCAGAACAGATCGGCGCCGTCGCGTTGGAAGAACGGATGCGGTTTGGTCGAGACGAAGATGTAGAGATCGCCGGTCGGCCCGCCGCGCGTTCCCGCCTCGCCTTCGCCGGCAAGACGGATGCGCGTGCCATCCTCGACGCCCGCCGGAATATTGACGGAGAGCGCGCGCTCCCGCGTCACGCGTCCGGTGCCGGAGCAATGCGGACACGGATTGTCGATCATGTCGCCACGGCCCTGGCATTGCGGGCAGGTCCGCTCGATCGCGAAGAATCCCTGTTGCGCGCGCACGCGGCCCTGACCGCCGCACATCGTGCAAATCTTGGGTTTGGCCCCTGGCCGCGCGCCGCTGCCGTTGCACGGCTCGCACGAGACGCTGGTGGGGAGCTTGAGGCTCGCGGTCTTGCCCTTGAAGGCTTCCTCGAGCGTGATCTCCATGTTGTAGCGCAGGTCCGACCCGCGGCCGGGGCCGCCCTGGCGCCCGCCTTGACCGCCGCGTCGGCCCATCATGTCGCCGAACAGATCGTCGAAAATATCCGACATGGAGGCGCCGAAGCCTTCCGTCCCGCCGCCGCCAAAGCCGTTTTGTTCGAAGGCGGCATGGCCGTAGCGGTCGTAGGCCGCGCGCTTTTGCGCATCCGACAGCGTTTGATAGGCCTCGTTCAATTCCTTGAACTTATGCTCGGCCTCGCTGTTACCGGGGTTTCGGTCGGGATGATATTGCATCGCCGCCTTCCGGAAAGCCGTTTTCATTTCGACGTCGGTGCATGTCTTGGACACGCCCAAAACTTCGTAAAAACACGTCTTCGCCATCAGACTACATTCCCGCACGAACCCGCGCATCCCGCGCCGGTTTGGTCTTGGCCCATTTGATCACGTCCCCGGCCTTTCCAGGCCTCGCGGGACGCTTGAAACCCGTGGAGCACCGGAGTTTGGGCGCCGCTCGGGAACCCGGATTCCGCCGAAACTAAATTGTGCCATAAAAGTGGCGCCGCGGACAATAAACAAAGGCGCCGAGGCACCTTTTGGTTGTTCATGCCCATGCCCGCTTCGCCGCAACAGTCAGAGGGGCCTGGCGAAATCCAGGCCCCTCGGACTAGCGATTAAGCCGACTTCTTATGGTCGTCGGGCCCGACTTCCTTGAACTCGGCGTCGATGACATCGTCCTTCTCGGCCGTTTCCGGCGCCGCGCCTTCGGCGCCTTGTGCCTTGTACATGGCCTCGCCGAGTTTCATCGAAGCCTGGACGAGTTCGGCCGTCTTGGCCTTGATCGCCTCGCCGTCCTCGCCGTCGAGCGCGGTCCGCAGCGCGGCAATCGCGCCTTCGATCGCGCTCTTGTCGGCGGCGGGAACCTTCTCGCCATAGTCCACGAGCGACTTTTCCGCCGAATGGATCATGGCCTCGCCGTGATTCTTCGCGTCGACCAATTCGCGGCGCGCCTTGTCCTCGGCGGCATGTTCCTCGGCGTCCTTCACCATCTTGTTGATGTCGGCGTCGCTCAAGCCGCCCGAGGCCTGAATGCGGATCTGCTGCTCTTTATTGGTCGCCTTGTCCTTGGCCGTCACGTTGACGATGCCGTTGGCGTCGATGTCGAAGGTGACTTCGATCTGCGGCACGCCGCGCGGCGCCGAGGGCAGGCCGACGAGGTCGAACTGGCCGAGGACCTTGTTGTCCACCGCCATTTCGCGCTCGCCTTGGAACACCCGGATGGTGACCGCGGTCTGATTGTCCTCGGCCGTCGAGAACACTTGGCTCTTTTTGGTCGGGATCGTCGTATTGCGGTCGATCAGGCGGGTGAACACGCCGCCGAGCGTCTCGATGCCGAGCGAGAGCGGCGTGACGTCGAGCAGCAGCACGTCCTTGACGTCGCCCTGGAGCACGCCGGCCTGGACCGCGGCGCCGATGGCCACGACTTCATCGGGGTTGACGCCCTTGTGGGGCTCCTTGCCGAAGAAGGATTTGACGATTTCCTGCACCTTCGGCATGCGGGTCATGCCGCCGACGAGCACCACTTCGTTGATTTCGCCAGCGGTCAGGCCGGCATCCTTCAACGCCTTCTTGCACGGCTCGACGGTCTTCTGGATCAGGTCGTCGACCAGGGCCTCGAACTTGGCGCGCGTCAGCTTCAGCGTCAGATGCTTCGGACCGGTCGCGTCGGCGGTGATGTAGGGCAGGTTGATTTCGGTCTGGCTCGCGGAGGACAGCTCGATCTTGGCCTTTTCGGCCGCTTCCTTGAGGCGCTGGAGCGCGAGCTTGTCCTTCTTGAGGTCGATGCCGTTTTCCTTGCGGAATTCTTCCGCGAGATATTCGACGAGGCGATTGTCGAAATCCTCGCCGCCGAGGAACGTGTCGCCGTTGGTGGATTTCACCTCGAACACGCCGTCGCCGATTTCGAGGATCGAGACGTCGAACGTGCCGCCGCCGAGATCATAGACCGCGATCGTGCCGGAGCCCTTCTTGTCGAGGCCATAGGCGAGCGCCGCCGCCGTCGGCTCGTTGATGATGCGCAGCAC
>JARLIW010000051.1 GCA_031291515.1 Beijerinckiaceae bacterium
CCCCTCGAGGCCGCGTTGGCCGCGCTTTTCGCGGCATTGGCTTGCGCGGCGGCGGCGGCCCTGGCCGAGGCCTCGCGCTTCAATTGTTCCTTGCGGGCCTGATCGGCCAGAACCTTGGCGCGATGCTCGGCCTCGCGTTTCTTGTCCTCGGCGCGGCGGCGCTGTTCCTGCTGCTCCTCGGCGCGGCGGCGGGCTTCCTCTTGCTGCTTGAGATCCACCGCCGGCACGGGTTTCGGCAGTTCGATCACGGCCTCGGGCTTCGGCAGCACCGGGGTCTCGGGCACGATCTCTTGGATTACCGGTGGGGGCGGGGGCGGCACGGGCTCGGGCGGCTTCACCTCGGGCGGTGGTGGCGGCGGCGCGGCTTCGGGCTGGGCTTCTTGAGGTGGCGTCGGCGCGGGGGCGGGCGCTTGCTCGGGCGGCGGCAGATCGAGCAAAACGGCGTCGACGCTGACGCCCCGCGGTTCGGGCGGCTGCCGCGAAAACCAGAGATAACCAATGCCAAGATGCACGGCGAGCACGGCGGCGGCCGCG
Organism: Beijerinckiaceae bacterium; assembly: GCA_031291515.1. Taxonomy (GTDB): domain Bacteria; phylum Pseudomonadota; class Alphaproteobacteria; order Rhizobiales; family Beijerinckiaceae; genus RH-AL1. The sequence continues at coordinate 535 of JARLIW010000051.1, forward strand.
AGGAGCCAGCGCGGCAGATCGCGCCGGGGCGGTTCGCGATAAAACGATGGCGCCGCGAGGCTCACGGCTTGGCCGCTCCCGCCGGAGCTGGCGCGGCGGCTGGGCTTTGTGCCTGCGCGGCCGCTGGGCTTTGTGCCTGCGCGGCGGCTGGTCCTTGCGCGGCTGGCGTGGCGCTGCCGGCATCGAGGCCGACGAGGCCGATCTTGAGATAGCCGTTGCCGCGCAGAAGGTTCATCACCTCCATCAGGTCGCCGTAGTTGACGGTCTTGTCGGCGCGCACGAACACGCGCTTGTCCCGGTCGCCCTCGGTCGCGCGGTCGAGCGCGGCGCCGAGCGCCTCGCGCGGGACCGTGTCATTGCCGAGCGCGAGCGAATTGTCGGGCTTCACGGTCAGAAACAGCGGCTTGTCGGGGCGCGGCACGGGCTGCGCGGTCGAAGCCGGCAGATCGACATTGACGTCGACCGTCGACAGCGGCGCGGCGACCATGAAAATGATCAGAAGCACGAGAATGACGTCGATGAACGGCGTCACATTGATCTCGTGGGTCTCGACGAGATCGTCGCTTTCCGACGTGGTGAGGCGCGCGGCCATGCGTCGTTACTCCGCTGCCTGGCGCCGGACCGTCTCGCCCGAGGCCGCTTCCTCGCGGTCGAGATCGCGCGACAGCAGGCGCAACACCTCGGCCGAGCCATCGCCCAATACCGCGCGGTAGCCGGTGATGGCGCGCGCGAACAGATTGTAGATGATGACGGCGGGAATGGCCGCGACGAGGCCGAAGGCGGTCGCGAGCAGAGCCTCGGCGATGCCCGGCGCCACGACGGCGAGATTCGTGGTGTTGGTTTTCGAAATGCCGATGAAGCTGTTCATGATGCCCCAAACCGTCCCGAATAGGCCGACGAAGGGGCCCGTGGAGCCGATGGTGGCGAGAATGCCGGTGCCGCGCCCCATCGCGCGTCCCGCGCGCGCCTCGATCCGCGACAGCAGAGCGACGGCGCGGTCCTTGACGCCCTCGGACGGCAGTCCGCGCGACCGGCTCGCCTCGACCAAGGCGGCCGCGACGAGGCGCGCGACGGGCGTCTTGGCGTTCCCGAGGTGACCGGCGGCCTCTTGCAGGCTCGCGGCCTCCGCGACGATCGCGAGATCTTTCGCGGCGCGGCGGCGCGCCGACAGCAATTCGAATGTCTTGGCGAGGAGGATCGTCCAGGTCGCGAGCGAGGCGAGGGCGAGGCCGACGATCACGCCTTGCACGACGCGATCGGCCGCGACGAACATGCCAAACGGCGACAGATCATGCGGCAGCAGCGACGACGGTGTCGCGGGCTTCACGGCGGGTTTCGCTTCGGGCGGCAGAGCAATATCGGACGGGACGAGAGGGGGCGCGGCCACGGCCGGCGAAGTCGGAGCGGGCTCCGGCGCGGAAGGCGCTGTTTGACTGGTCGCGGCGGGAGGCGTTTGCGCATGCGCCGCCGTCATTGCCAGGCCCGCGCAGGCGGCCAGGATAATCGGGAAAAAGACCCGCGAAAAACCGGGAAAATTCGGCAATTCCACGGTTTTTAAAAGCTTGTAAGCTTTTGTAATGAAAAGATAAATGCGCAACGCTCCGGCCTCCGCCCGCAAACTTTCGTTCTTTGCTTATGGGTGTTTGGAGGCGAAGAAACAAGCGATTTCAGGACGTCTCGGTCCTTCGTCCGATCCCAGCCGGATTCATGGGGCGTTCAATGCGCCATCAAGACGGGCAGGCGCGCATCCGCGAGAATTTGGCTCGTGACGCTGCCGAAGATCAATTGGCGCAACCGGCTTTGGGTATAGCCGCCCTTGATCAAGAGATCGGCGCCGAGCACGGCGGCTTGGTCCAACAGAGCGATGCCGGGCGCCTTGCCCTCCTTCACCTCGACGACGCGCGCCGGCAGGCCATGCCGGCGCAGGCTGCGGGCCAACTGGGCATCGGTGGGGCCAGGCAAGCGCATGCCCGGCACGGCCAGCACGGCGATATCGGTGGCTTTTTTCAAAAGCGGCATGGCCAAACCGACGCTGCGCGCGGTTTCCGAACTGCCGTTCCAGACGATGGCGACGGTGGTGCCGAGCGTCGCGGGCGCCTTGGGCGGCGCGATCAAGACCGGCCGCCCGCTTTCAAACAGCGCGCCCTCGAGCGTCGACCGATGCGGCTCGCTCGCGGCGGAGCCTGGCCGACCAACCGCGAGAATATCGAAGACCCGGCCATATTCGCCAAAACTATTGGGCGAGACCAGCGCGTCGCCGGTCCAGCCGAAACTCAAATCCTTGGCGGTCTCGGAGCGGCGCGGGACCTTGTGAGCCACCATGAAATGCTCGAACGTGTCGCGCGCCTGCCGCAGAAAATCGAGGCGGGTGCGGTCGTCGAAGATCACGCCGCTCATCGAGAAGTCGGCGGCGACGATTTCGGCGAGATCGGGGCCGAGCGCGATGCCTTCCATATACGAGTCGAAGTGACGCGCGAGAAGCAGCGCCGTCTTCAGCACGTCTCCCATCCAGTCATGATCTTCGACCGGGACCAAGATCGACTTCACGACGCGCCCTCCCTCGCTTGTCCCATCCAAACCTATCCTAACGCGGAACCGCCGTGATGCCAGCACGTTCATTGAGAGAAATGGAGGACTCCGCCCTTGACCGAAGTGACCGATCCGCGGCTCGACGAAACCCTCAGCCTCATTGGCAGCGACAAGGTCGAGGGGACCCCCGTCAAACGTCCGAATGGCGATCGTCTTGGCGAGATTCGCCGCGTGATGATCGAAAAGACGACGGGCAAAGTGGCCTATGCGGTGCTGACGTTCGGCGGGTTTCTGAGCCTCGGCGAGGGATCCTATCCCGTGCCATGGGAAAAGCTGACCTATAATCCAAAACTCGACGCCTATGAGCTCGACATCAGCGACGACCAGCTTCGCAACGCTCCGCAATTCGTCGACGAAAGCGCCTATGACGTCACCCGCGCCGAGGGCCGCCGCGTCAATGAATTTTTCGACGTGCCGTTCGTGTTCTAGGGCGCCGCGTCCGTCGCGAGCAATGGCGCCGCGTTTCAGCTGAAGGCTTGAACGAGCACGTTCAGACGAAGCTCGGCGCTGGACTCCGGGATCCGCTCCGATCGCGCGAGCACGGCCATGCCGTGCAAGGCGCTCCACAGCACTTCGGCGACAATGGCCGGCGTTTCGCGTTCGGGCCCAAGGGCCGCGACCAATTCCGCGAAGGCCGCGCGCAGAGCCGGGGGCGTGTCCTCGCTCGCGAATTTGAGCCCTGTCGGCAAGACAAACATCGCCTCGTAGATCACGGGCCGCGACCGGGCGAAATCGAGATAGGCGGCGCAAACGTTGCGCAAGATGGTCCGCTCGCCGGTGACGTTCGCCTTCGAATTTCTAAGTCGCGCGGCAAGGTCCTCGAACCCGCGAATGGCGACGGCGGCCATGATGTCGGCCTTGCCCTTGAAGTGGCTGTAGAGAACCGGCTGGCTGTAGTCGATGAGCGCCGCGAGACGGCGCGTGGTGACGGCCTCCCAGCCCTCGGCTTCGGCCAGTTCGCAAGCCGCGGCCAAGATAAGTTCATAGCGTTCCGCGCGTTGGCGCTCTCTTCGTTCCGTGATCGACATTCGAATAACCTAGCGAGGCCTGATTTTATGTCAACGCTAGATTTTTGTTGACATGAAATCTAGCGATGATAGAACTCCTGCTAATGATAGGAGGTTGTCATGGTTCTCATCGGTTATTCGCTCTCCGGCCTGATCGCGGCCGCAATTATCTTCATCGGGTTGCGCTTTCTGTGGAACCCGGCCGTCGCCGCGCTTGGCTACGGGATGCCCGGTTCTCCATCGCCATCGGCGCGCTTCACCGGATGGCTCGCGGTGAAGGGGGTGCGAGACATCGCGTCGGGGCTTTATGTCGTCCTGCTCATGGCGAACGGATCGCCGCGCTTGCTCGGCCAATTCATGCTCGTGGCAAGCCTCATCGCCATGGGCGACGCGGTAATCGTACTTCGCTCGGGCGGAAGCAGAGCCGCCGCGTTCGGCATTCACGGCGTCACGGCGCTGGTCATCATCGCGACGGGCGTAAGCCTCATCGCCGGGGCTCGTTGACCACCCGTCATCGGGCGCCGCGACGACAAGCACGTGCCCCTAGGGCGTGGCGCTTGTCGCCGCGCGTTGAACAGCGCGGAAAACCTTCGCTTACTTCCGCCTTGGCCTCAATAGATACATTCGCGGAAGGCCGGATCGACGCTGCCGTCCCATGGTCCGTTGAACAGAGCGATCAATCGCTCGGCCTCGGTTTGCCCCGCCAGGATCGTATCGAGCACGTCGAGATAGATCGTCTCGTCGCGGCCTTGCGCGTCGCGATGGCCGCGCTCGGCGAGGCCCGCGCGGGCCAGCGCGAGCACTTCGCGGCCGATGTCGCGCAAGCCGCGTCCGGCGACCTCGGCGCGAAGGCCTTGCACCGGCACATCCGCGCGCAATTGCTCGCGCTGCGCATCGCTCCAGCCCTTGACGAGATCCCAGGCGCCGTCGAGCGCGGTCGACGAATAGAGCAGTCCCGCGAACAAGGCGGGCAAGGCGGCGAGCATCGGCATCGGGCCGGCATCGGCGCCGCGCATTTCAAGGAATCGCTTGAGCCGGACTTCGGGAAAAATCGTCGAAAGATGGTTCGCCCAATCCGACATCACGGCGTGCTCGCCGGGAAGCGGCGCGAAGCGCCCGGCCAGCAAATCCCGGAAATCGGCTCCCGCGACATCGTGATAATGCTCGCCGCGCTTGACGAAATACATCGGCACGCCGAGCGCGTAATCGACGTAGCGCTCGAACCCCATGCCGTCCTCGAAGACGAACGGCATCATGCCGGCGCGATCGTTATCGGTCGCGCGCCAGATTTCGGAGCGTTCCGACAACCGGCCGTTGAGCTTGCCGTCGGTGAACGGCGAATTGGCGAACAGCGCGGTCGCGAGCGGTTGCAGCGCGATCGAGACGCGCAGCTTTTTGACCATGTCCGCTTCGCTCGAAAAATCGTAATTCGCCTGAACCGTGCAAGTGCGAAACATCATGTCGAGGCCGCGCGTGCCGACCTTCGGCATGTAGCGTTCCATGATGGCGTAGCGGCTTTTGGGCATGCGCGGCGTTTCGTTCAAGGTCCATTTCGGACTCATGCCGAGCGACAGGAAGCCGATGCCGAGCTCGGTCATCAAGGGCCGCAGGGCCTCGAAATGGTGTTCGAGTTCGGCGTGCGTCTCGTGAATCGTCGTCACTGGCGCGCCCGAAAGCTCGAACTGTCCGCCGGGCTCGAGCGAGATCGCGCCGCCGCCGGTCTCATCCGCGAGGCCGATGATATGCTCGCCATCGAGGATCGGCTCCCAGCCGAGGCGGTCGCGCAAACCGAGCAGGATATGGCGGATGCCGCCGGAGCCGTCGGGGCTTATGTAGGGAACGGGGCCGAGATTGGCGCGATAGAACGGCACCTTCTCATGTTCGGTGCCGATCTTGTGAAGGCTGGCCGGTTTACAGCCGGCCGCGAGCCATTCCACGAGTTCGGCGCGTCCGGTGATGGGTGTCGAATCCGAAACATCGCGGGCCATCGTCAGCTTTCGATCTTGTTGTAAATCATCGACCCGGCCTGCTCGTGAAACGCCCCACCCAAACCAGGGCGCGGGGGCGGCGGCGCGTACGCCTGCATGCGGCTACATAAATGCCCCGGAGCCGCCACGCAATCGTCACAGGTTCCGTAACCGGCGCCAGCGCGCGAATGTTCGGGAAAAGCCGCCGCCGATTTCGTGAAGACATTGGCTTACATTTTGAAAATAAACAATTTTCTTCCGCCGCGCGGTTTCCGCGGTGGGCGGATTCGCCGCTCCCGTGGAACGGCCAGCGAGGCCTGGCTCGGCGGGGCGCATTAACGATGTCCTCACGGTGGCGTGCTATTTCCTCAACGGGAAGGGGCCGATATGAAGATTTTGAAAGCTTTCCTCGCGGACACCAGGGCCGCCACGTCGATCGAATATGCGATGATCGCGGCCGGAATTTCCATCATGATCGTCGCCGCCGCGCGCTCGATCGGGTCGAACATCACGTCGTTGTATATTAACAGCGTCTCGGGCAACCTGACGTAGTCGTCGCCGCGCCGAAGGTTTGGCCCGGCGCCCTCGTTCGGCCTCAACCTATTTTGATTCGACCAGCCGACGTTTCCTCAACCCGACTTGGGCTGAAACATTTTCGCCAAGGCGTCCCAGCCCGCCTGCACGGCCGGCGGCACGGCGCCCTGCGGGAACCCGCCCGGCGCCGCGGCAAAACCCGCGAAGGGATTGCCGGCCGCGCCGCCGAATCCGGGAACCGTGAATGTCGCGGTATTTGGCCCCGCCGCGAACCCCGTGAAGGGACCCGCCGCGCCGCCAAAGCTCTTGACGCCGCCCAAATCTTTCGCGCCGGGCAAATCTGCCCAACCGCCAAGACCTTGGAGCGCCGCCGCCGTGCCGCCGACGATGATCGAGGCGAGCACCGGAAGGATTTCGAGAAGCTTGGGAGCGGGGACGCCGCTAAAGCGGGCGGCTTGTTCCGCGACTTGCGCCGTCACCTCGTCCGAGCCGAACAGACCGGCGACGATCGCCGCGCCCTTTCGCCGCGTGAAGGGATTCTCGGCGCCGGCCGCCTGCGCATAGGCCTGTCGGTGCTGGTCGTCGTTGAGCGCGGCGAGGATTTCGGCATAGCCGGCGGGTTGGCTCGCCTTGGCCAGGAAGGCGCTCGAAAGCGCCGGGATCAAGGAATTGACGGCCTTGCCCGCTTCATCCGTCGACAGCTCGAACTGCCGCGCGAGATGGTTGATGGCCTGGCCGCCTTGGGCCCCTTGAACGATCTGATAGAGATTGAACATCGGCGGCAGGCTCCGGTCCCGGTTCGAACACTTTCGCAAAGATAACTTGGCTTCGGACTCGCGTAACTCTGCCTTTAGGGCATGCCCCGAAAAAGTTGAAGACGTTTTCGATCGGGGACGTGCTCTAACTTCCTAAAAAACAGCGAGACTTCTTGTCACTTGGATGTTTCCGCCCAAGTGGAAACGCTCTTGGCGGGCGCGCGAAGCGGCGCGATCGACGCAGCGATCCCGTGACGCGATTCAACCCGTCTATTGTGGCGGGGGCAAGGAAAAACTCGTGCTCCTTTTGACGCGGCCAAAGCTGTTTCGATCGCAGGCTGCAATTTGTTAAGCGGACGCGCGGGGCAGCCGCGCGATCACGACATAAGCGGCGCCAACGGCGGCCACGCCGAACAAAGCAGCCCCGGCGATGATCCCGGCATAGCTGCCCTCGGGACCGAAACGCGCGGCGCCAATCGTCACGAACGGAATGGTGCCGAGCGTCGCGCGGCCCCAATTGAAAACCGTCGACAGATAGGGCGCGCCGAGATTGTTGAATGCCGCGTTGGCGACGAAAATGGCGCCGAGGAAAAACCACAGCGCGCCGCCATAATTGCAGAAAAAACGCAGCATGTTGGCGGTCTCGCCCTTGGCGTCGAAGACAACGGCGAGGACGGGCGACAAAAGCCACAAAGCCGCCGAGACGAGCACGACATATCCCGCCGACAGGATCAGGCAATCCGTCAAGACCTGGCGCACCCGGCCATATTGGCGCGCGCCAAAATTCTGGCCCATGACCGGCCCGACCGATCCCGACAAGGCGAACAAGGCGCCGAACGCCAGGGGCGTCACGCGGTCGATGATCGCGAAGGCCGCGACGGTCTCGGCGCCGAATTGCGAGACAATCCGCATGATGTAAATGCTCGAGACCGGTGTCGCCAGATTGGTCAGTATGGCGGGCACGGCAATGGTCATCATCGGCCTGAGGTCTTCGATCACCCACCGAAGCCTGGGCCGCGCGACGAGATCATGCACCGTGACCGCGCCATGCCAGCCGATTCCCATCAGGACGAAGCGCGAGATCACGAGAACCGCGCCGGCGCCGTACAGTCCGAGATGCAGCCCGAAAATGAAAATCGGATCGAGACAGGCGGTGACGATGGCGCCGCCGAGCGTCACGAACATGGCGCGCCGCGCATCGCCCGCCGCGCGCAAAACGCTCGCCAACCCAATGCCGAGGCCGAGACAAACGCCGGCGGGCAGAATGATTCGCAGATAGGTCGTGGCCGCCTCCAAAACCGCGCCCTCGGCCCCGAGAAGTTCGAGAATGTCGCGCGCGAAGGGCATCGCCAAGAGGCTCAGGCCTCCGGAGACGACGGCCATGTGCACGATGCCCGACAGAGCGAGCCGCCGCGCGCGCGGCCGGTCGCCCGCCCCGAGCGCGCGCGACACAAGCGCGCCGATCGCGATCGAAAAACCGATATTGAGCGAAATCACCAAAAAGATGATTTGCGAGGCATAGCCGACCGCGGCCGTCAGGCTCGCGTCGCCGAGCCGCGAGACATAGAGCAGCGAAAGAAAATCGACGAAAAACACCGACATGAGCCCGGCCGCGCCAGCCGCCGACATCACGAAGACATGGCGCATCGTCGAACCGGTCAGAAACTTGCCGGGGACGTCGCGGATGCGCGGCGCCGCGCCAGACGGGCCGGGCGCGGCCGGCTTGGCCGGCGGGCGCGATAAAATGTTCATGATGTTGCTTGTCTCACGTCAAAGCCCGCGGTCGTTTCGCCGGTCTTATAAGCGCGCGGCGCCGAATGCCAAAGCCGCAAAATGGCGCGCGCGAGTTAGGACTTCGCGTTTGCGCGCAAATCGCTTAAGACACATTCGTCGATTTGGAGGAATTTTCATGCGCGCGACACATGGGACGAAGGTCCCGCGCTTCCGATCCCTGGCCGCCGCTTTCGGCGCCGCGATTGTTCTGGCCCAACCCCTCGCGGCGGCGGCCCAGGCGAGTTCGACCGGCGCGACGAGAGTCCTCGACGGAATCAGCGAGCCCGCGCGGGTGCTCGACGTGCCCGCGACAAAGCCGGCGTGGACTGAAAGCAAGCCCCGCCATTCCATGCCGCGGCGGCATGGCTATGCCACGCTCGCGCGGCCGGTTCTGGCTGGAATCAAGCTCGAACACCCGCTGTCCGGCCCGTTCCCGCGGCCGCGGCCGATCGTTCCGGCGCCGGCTTATCTCTTCGATTCGTTTTTCGCGGATCTGACGACCCCGCCGCCGCCCGTCGTCTGCCACCGCGAAGGCTGGCATGCGCCGCTCGCGTGCCGCTACGATATCGATTGAAGCTCGAAGCGCCGCGCGACGGCGCTCCGTCGCGTTGGGCGGAGCGCCGTCGTCGCCGTCACAAAAGAGACATTTTACAGATCTTAGAAATCGCGCCAGGCGCCGCCATTCCAGTAGCCGCGGCCTTCGTGCTCATGCCAGCGGAAATGATCATGGTCGCCCCAGTGCCAATGATCGTCATGGACGATCACATGCGCCTCGGCGGGGTATTCGTAGGAATCGTGGGTATGCCAACAATCGTCGCCGCTGCAGACGATCGCGGCGTTGGCTTGACTCGCCGAAAAGCTCAGGCTTCCGAACGCGGCGATCGCGGCCGCGGCGAGAAGGGATTTCGAGCGGTTGTTCATCGGCAAACTCCTCCTTTGGGTTTGAATTGAAAAATCCACGGTCGCGGCGATGCGATCGCCACGGCGTTTTCGTCAGCTGAACGGTCGCGCAACGTCGCAGCGTCCCGCGAGTTCCATGTTTGGCGCGGACGCGACGATTCAGGATTCGACGAACGATCGTCGGCGACTATGCGCCGCGTTGATCTTGCTCGATCTTCGGATGCGCGGCTTGGCAATTCGCCGACGAGCGGTGGAACTTCGTTGATAGGGCCGGGTTGACTTCGCGGTCCTACCGACTCTGGAGATCCGCATGTTGACCAAATATATGACATCCGCCGCTGTCGCGGCGCTGTTGCTGACGAGCAGCGTGGCCTTCGCGCAAGAGAACAACGAGCGCGAGCATGCCGCCCCTCGCGCGGGTGCGGAACAGCGGGGCCCCGCCGCCGAAACGCCGCGCGCGCCCGAGCCTCATGCCCAGCCGGCCGCGCCGCGGAAGCGCGCCGAAGAGGCCGCGCCGAAACCGCGCGAGACGCCCGCCGGCGGCGCCGAACACGAGCATGCCGCGCCCGCGAAAGCGGCCGAGGACAAGCCGAACGCGGCCCCGGAACGGCGTAACAACGCCGAAGGCGCGGGTCACGAAAATGGAGCGAAGCCCAACGAACGCGCGACGACCGGCCAAGCCAACGAGCACAACGCCGAACGCAATAACGAACATAACAACGCCGCGCGCGAGCCCAATGGTGGGGCGAACGAACACGACAACGCGCCCGCGCATAGCGATCACGCGCCCCACGATCAGCATGCGAGCGTCGCCGAGGCAAAGAACGTCAAGCTCGACCCGCAAAGGCAGACGCGCATCACCGACGTGATCCGCAACCAGCATGTCGAAAACATCACGAAAGTCGATTTCGACGTGCGCGTCGGCGGCCGCGTGCCGGACCATTATCACGTCCTGCCGATCCCCGAGGACATCGTCTCGATCGTGCCGGAATACCGCGGCTACGACTATCTCGTCGCGGACGACGACGTGATCATCCTCGACCCGGAGAGCCACGAGATCGTCTATACGCTGCCCGAAGGCGGCCCCGACGCGATGAACCGTCGCGCTGTTGATTGCAAGTAAAGGAAGAGACTCAGGCAGCCTCGACATTGGCGGTGACCGCATTCGACGATTGCGGTCACCGGCGGCTTGGACCTCGCGTCTCAATCCTTTGCCCATCCGGCCGCCGCCGCGGTCGCAAAGTCGCGATAGGAACGCGGTGGATGTCCGAGGAGCTCCGCAAGGCGCGCGACGTCCGCCGTGGTTGCGACGGCGCCGTTCTCCTGGTAGCGCCGCATCATCAGTTTCATGTCGTAGGCAAGCCACGCTGGGCCGAATGCCTTGAGACGCTGCTCCAGCCCCTCCAAATCGTCGCCGGCATAACGGATTGGCTTGCCCAGGGTGTTGCTCCATAGCGCGGCGAGTTCTGGCCCAGTCAGGGCGTCTGGCCCGACCAGTTCATAGATCTCGCGCGGCAGTGGCGCGCCCGCATGTTCGCGTCGCAGCAGTTCCTTGGCCGCGGCCTCGCCGATGTCGCGAACATCGACCATCGACACGCCCTTCGCGCCGACCGGCATTCCGTAGAAGCCGCCATCGAGCAAGGCGCTTTTCTGCCGGAGGTCGTTTTGGATGAAATAAGCCGGACGCAGGATCGTCGCCGGCAAATCATAGGCGTCGATCATGCGCTCGACGGTCATCTTGCTGGCAAAATGCGGTACGTCCGCATAGGCCTCGCCCTTGAACACCGAGAGATAGACGATCCCCGTCACGCCGGCTTCTCGCGCCGCGTTGAGCGTCAACATCGCCTGGGTCAGTTCGTCGGCCGCGTTGGGCGCGAGCAGGAACAGCGTGCTGATCCCGTCGAGCGCGGCGCGGACGCTATCGATGTCGGAAAGGTCACCCTTCACCGCGGTCACGCCCGCGCGGAATTGCGCCTTTTCGGGCGAGCGGGTCAGCGCGCGGACGTCGCCGCCCTGCCCATCGAGAAAGGTCAGAACCTGGGTTCCGATCGTGCCGGTGCTTCCCGTTACAAGAATTGCCATGTCGTCTCTCCTTCTTCGTTTCAGCGACTCGCTGTCGATGGGATGAAGATAGCCGTTCCATTTTTTTGCATAAGTAGGCAAAATAGAACGGACCGTCTCAATAATGGAACGTGAAATGGATCTTCCCGCGCTCGCCGACTTTCTCCTCGTGGCAACGCATGGCGGCTTCGGACGTGCCAGCCGGCGTAGCGGTCGGCCGAAGGCGACGCTCTCGCGCAAGGTCTCCGAGCTCGAGGCGGGTCTTGGCGTGCGGCTGATCGACCGCGGTTCGCGTAGCTTGCGCCTGACCGACGAGGGCCGCGCGCTGCATGAACTCACGCGAGGTCCGCTTGGCGAAATCGCCGAGGCCGGGCAAGCGGTCGCCGCCGGCGGGTCAATTCCGAGGGGCAGACTGCGCGTCAGCGCGCCGATCGTGCTCGCGCATGTCCTGTTGTCCAAGGTCGCGGCCAGTTTCGTGCTTGCCTACCCGCAAGTCGAACTCGAGATCATCGCCGAGGATCGCAAGGCCGATCCGGTCGAGGACAATTACGACCTCGTCATACGGGTCGACCCAAGCCATGACGAGCAACTGGTCGGGCGGCGGATCTTGGAGGATGAACGATTGCTGGTCGCGCCGCCCGGTTTGCATGTCGCTTTCGGGCACGAGCATGAAGAGCCGAAGCAGATGGTGGCCGCTGTTGGCCATACCGCCACGCGGGCCGACGTTCAGTGGCGCATCAAGACGAAGGACGCGGTGCGCGTTCTCAATCCCCAATTCCGGCTTCGCTTTTCGTCGTTTCTGATGATCCGCGACGCGGTCCTCGCCGGCGCCGGATTGGCACTCATGCCAAGGTTGCTCGTCAACGAGGATATCGAAGCGGGCCGGCTCGTCTCTTGGGGCGTGGCGGATGGCCCCAAGGTCGAAATATGGGCCCTCCAAAACTCGCGGCGGCTGTCGAGTTCAAAAGTGCGCGCGTTCCTCGAAGCGTTGAGTTCGATCGCGCGATGACATGTCGATTTGGAGCGGCAGCGCCTCGCGGTCGCCCCATGCGTCCGACGTCGCCAAACCCTGCCTCGCGCCGCCGCGCTCTTCCCCGCCGCTCGCTCCTCGACCAATTGTTTCAACGCGGGAAGAACGATCTCGGCGGCATTGTCGCAGCGCCCTCGCCGGGCTCGCCCTTTTTGAGATCGCCGGGCCGCTGGTTGATCAAGCGCGCGCCGAGATCGCGAGATTGAAGAGCGTGCCGTGCGCGAGGAGTTGGATGTCCACGTATTGCGCGAGCTTGGTCAATTTCATGACTTCGTTTTCCGTGGCTTGGCGAGGCTGCCGGCCGATGGCGCAGATCGCGCCGACGCCGCCCGTCAGCCTGACGCCCGCGTAGAAACGAATGCCCGGTTGCGATGTCACGAGCGAATTGCGCGCGAAGCGCGGATCGCATGTCGCATCCTCGACGACCATGACGCCCGAGGTCTCTTGGATCGTATGGGAGCAGAACGAGAGATTGCGCGCGGTCTCCTTGACGCCCAGCCCGACAATCGTCTTGAACCATTGTCGATCCGTGTCGATGAGGGATATCGCGGCGATGGTCGTGCCGGGCATCACCGCAAGCGCCTGTTCGGCAAAACCACGGAACAGTTTGTCTTCCCCCGTATCCAAAATCCCTAGGTCGTGGAGGCGCTGAAGTCTTTGGGCCTCGGAAATCTCATCCATGATCTGTCCTTGTGGCGCGTGAAATCGGGAGTCGGCGACGTCTTCATGTCGACCGGCTCGGCCTATGCCGCGTGGGCGCGCTTTCTCGGCGCGGCGCGCCGGGCAGATTCGACGTTGGTGTCATTCCCAATGCGGAACTGGCTCATGAGGGTCGCCATCGCCTGGGCCTCGTTCTTGAGACTTGCGGCCGCGGCCGTGGTTTCCTCGATCATGGCCGCATTGTGCTGGGTCACTTGGTCCATCTGGTTGACCGCGACGTTGACCTCGCCCAGTCCCGTGGCCTGCTCTTGCGCGGACGTGGCCAAATCGGAAAGCACCTCGTCGATCCGGGTGACCTTGGCGGTGACGCCGTCGAGCGCGTCGACCGTCTCGTTCACCAACTTGACCCCGCGTTTCACTTGGTTCGAGCTGGCGGAGATCAAGGCCTTGATCTCCTTGGCCGCGACGGCCGAGCGTTGCGCGAGCGCCCGCACTTCCTGGGCCACGACGGCGAAACCGCGGCCCGCGTCGCCGGCGCGCGCCGCCTCGACCCCGGCATTGAGCGCGAGAAGATTGGTTTGGAACGCAATCTCATCGATGATGCCGATGATCTGCGTGATCTTGTTGGAACTGTCGTGGATCTCGTTCATGACGCCAGCGGCCTCGCCCATCACCTTGCCCGACAGCGCGGTGCCCGACCGGGCGCCCGTGGCGGCAAGCGCGGCTTCGAGGGCCCCCTCTGCGCTGCGCTTGACGGTGGCGGTGAGCACGCTCAGCGCGGCGGCGGTTTCTTCGAGGTTGGCGGCTTGTTGTTCGACACGTCGCGACATGTCTTCGGTGGCGCCGGCGATTTCCTGGGTCCCGGAGTTGACCGTCTCGGCGCTTTGGATGACCTGAGTCACCGTCGCGCGAAGGCCGTCGATCGAGGCATTGAAATCGGAACGAAGCTGTTCAAACGCCGGTTCGAACGACTGGTCAAGGCGATGTTGGAGATTGTTCTTGGCCAATTCGGACAAGCCGCCCGCGACTTCCGTCACGGCCCGCACGCGACCCGTGATATCGGTGGCGAATTTGACGATTGATGTCACGTTGTTGTTGAGATCGAACACCGGATTGTAGGACGCCTGGATCCAGACCTCGCGTCCGCCCTTGCCGAGCCGCTTGAACTCGGCGGCGACAAATTTGCCGTCGTTCAACGTCCGCCAGAATTCCTGGTAAGCAGCCGATTTGGCATATTCGGGATCGACGAAGATACGATGATGCTTGCCTTTGACTTCATCGAGCCGGTAGCCCAGCAAACCGAGAAAGTTTTCGTTGGCTTCGAGAATCTCGCCGCCGGGGGTGAATTCGATGACGCCCTGCACGCGCGAAACAGCCGCCAATTTGGCTTCGAAACCGGCGTTCCGAAGACGCGCCGCTGTCGTGTCGCTCGCCACCTTGACGACCTTGACGACCTTGCCGCCCGCGCCGAGCACGGGATTATACGAGGCTTCGATCCAGACCTGTTTTCCGCCTTTTCCGATGCGCTTATATTCTTGGCGATCGAACTCGCCCCGATTGAGCTTTTTCCAGAATTCGCCGTAGGCCGTCGACCGGGCAAATTCAGGATCGACAAACATACTGTGATGTTTTCCCAATATTTCGGCCTCCGTATAGCCAAGCAATTGGCAAAAATTCTTATTAGCCGATAGAATTTTTCCACTTGGATCGAACTCGATAATAGCCAGCGACTTATCTAAGGCTTTGAGAACGCCTTTTGCCTTGGACTGGAACGAGCGCGCCATGCTTAGCATTGGGAATGCGTCCTTGTAATACACAATTCATGTGAATACGTACGAAAACGTGCATCGATTTACAGTGGGCAGTCTTGTCTTACCGTTTTGTTAATGGCCGAAAAGGTTTTTTAGGCCGGCGTCGACTGCGGCGTCTTTGAAGCTTGACAGTAAAACGCGCGAATTGGCGACACGGCCGGACGCGCCGCGTCTGCGACGCGCCCTCAAGCCGCCGCGCTCTTGCCCGCTTCGCGCTGTTCGACGAGCCGATTTACAGGGGAAATCGATTTCGCCGCTTCGGAGCAACGGCATGGGGGCGCCGTGACGACGGGGCGGTGAGCTTCGGCGACGGCCGCCGCCGGATTCGATTATTGAAATTTAGCTCATTTGAGCATATCAATTGATTAAAGGAGTGAAGCTATGCTTGATCCGAAATCCCCCCCGAAGGCGAGGCCCGCGCGGCGGACCAGGCATGGAATTGCGGCTGCCAAGCCCAAGACCGCATTCCAAAATCCACCTGATCCGGACGCTAAGGCGGCACGCTCGTCCGTGGCCGAGCGCAAAACCAGGGCCAGCGGGGCGGCAAAAAGCAAAGTTTCGAATCTCTCGTATTTAGGAATTTACCATGCGTCGCCCCTTGAACGCATCTCGATGATCAAAGACGGAATTCCCGCGACGGAAGCAAAGCGTCTGTTCATCAAGCTGCCGATCGGGCAGGGCTTCGGTTTCAAGGCGTTGAATCTGTCCACGGCCACCGTGAACAAGAAGGCGAAGCAGGGCGATACGCTCTCGCGCGACGAAAGCGAGCGCGTTATCGGCGTCGCAAAGTTAGTGGGTCAGTTGGAGGCGATGATCCAGGAATCCGGCGATCTCTCCGGCTTCGACGCAGGCGCGTGGATGGCACGATGGCTTACCGAGCCCCTGCCGGCGTTCGGGGGCGCGCGACCGGCCGATCTGATCGATACGATGGAAGGTCAGAATCTCGTGTCATCCGCGCTCGCGAAGGTGCAAAGCGGCGCTTATTCGTGAACAAGACGGTCTGGCGGATCGCGACGGATACGCCCAACTACCTGGCCGAGGATCTGACGGGGGCAGGTGCAAAAGTCACCGGCGGTCGTTGGAATCAGGACGGCGTCTCGATGGTATACGCCTCGGAGACGCGAGCCCTGGCGTGCTTGGAAACGATCGTCCATTTGAATGCCGGCGGCCTACCATTCAACCGCTATCTCATAGAAGTGACGATCCCCGACAAAGTTTGGGCCAAGGCCCAACGAGAAACGCAAGCTAGTTTGTCTCTCGGATGGGAAGCGGAACCCGCGGGCCGGGTGAGCATCCAGTTCGGTACAAACTGGGCGCGGTCGGCAAGTTCGGCGGTTCTCGTCGTTCCTTCGGTTATTGTCCCAGAGGAGTTCAATGTCCTCATCAACCCTGCCCACGCCGATAGCGCACGGATCACCGCCATTAAAGTTCGCAGATGGCTTTACGATCCCCGGCTTAGGAGAATAATCTGACCGGATAGGTCGCCGCGTGTAAGACGAAGGCCTTTCGTCCTCTCCCCGAGCCGGCACCGGCAATCGACCCCCCCTCATGCCGCCGCGCTCTTGCCCGCTTCGCGCTCCTCGACGAGCCGTTGCAACGCGGGCAGGTCGATCTTGCCGCTGCCGAGCAAGGGCACGTCGGGCACGGTGACGATCTCGTCGGGCACCGACAATTCAGACATGCCTTGCTTCCGCGCGACGGCGGCGAAATCGGCGCGCGTGGCGTCGGGCGCTTGCGTCACGAGGATGATCTTTTCGCCGCGCCGGTCGTCGGGCACGGCGATGGCGCCGGAAGGGGCGCCGGGCCAGAGGTCGGCGCCCAGAGCCTCGATGGCGGCGAGCGAAATCATCTCGCCCGCGACCTTGGCGAAGCGCTTGGCGCGGCCCTTGATCGTGACGAAGCCGTCGGTGTCGACGGTGACGATATCGCCGGTATCGTACCAGCCGTCCTCGACAGGTTCGACGCCGCCGGGCTCGTCGCCTCTGAGATAGCCGAGCATGACGTTCGGCCCGCGCACATAGAGGCGCCCGCCCGGCTCGAGTCCCGCGACGAGTTCGAGCTGCGCCTCGAGCCCCGGCACCAGGCGGCCCACGGAGCCGTATTTGTTGAACATCGGCGTATTGAGCGCGAGCACCGGCGCGGCCTCGGTGACGCCGTAGCCTTCGAGAATCCGCAGCCCGAATTTCTCCATCCACATCGCCCGCGTCGCCGCGCGGACCGGCTCGGCGCCCGCCACGACATAGCGCAGCGAGCGAAAATCGTAGGGGTTCGCGGCATGGCCGTAGCCCGCCAAAAACGTATCGGTGCCAACCAGAATGGTGGCGTTGGCGATATAGACGAGTTCCGGCACGATGCGGAAATGCAGCGGCGAGGGATAGAGATAGACCGGCACGCCGTGCGCGAGCGGAATCGCGAACCCGGTCGCGAGGCCGAAGGCGTGGAACATCGGCAAGACGTTGAACAGTTTGTCGTCGCGCCCGAAATCGATCACGGCCTTGGCCTGCGCGGCATTGGCCAGAATGTTGCGGTGGGACAGGACGACGCCCTTGGGCGCGCCTTCCGAGCCCGAGGTGAAGAGGATCGCGGCGGGGTTGCCCGCGTGGCGGCGCGCCAGCGCGTTACGGTGGCGCAGCAAACCATCGATCTTGTCCCAACGCGTGATCCCTTGTTGCAGATCCTCGAGGTAGACGAACGAAAAACTCTTTTGCAGTTCCGCGACGAGCAAGCCGTAGCGCGCCTTGGCGATGAAGGCGCGCGACGTCACGATCGTATCGAAGGCCGCGACGGTGCCGGCCGATTTGATCGCGCCCGCCCCGGCGGTGAAATTGACCATGGCGGGCACGCGCCCCGCCGACATCAGCCCGAGCACCGCGACGACCGCGCCGTTGGACGAGGGCAGCATGACGCCGATCGCGCCGCCGGGCGCGGCGAGGCCGCCGAGCTTGCGGCCCAAAATCCGCGCGGCCGTCAGCAGGCGCTTGTAGGTCATCGGGCCGGACGTGGGATCGTCAAGCGCGACGCGGCGTGGCCCGTGTTCGCGCGACGCCGCGACGACCGCCTCGAACAAGGTGCGCTCGACCGGCGTCGTGCGAAACGCCGTCTCCGCCATCAGGTCGTAAAGCGCGAGATCCGCGGCCTGCCGCAACGCGCGGCCGCGCAAGCCCTCGGGGATATTGAGCGCGCGCGGTTCGAGGATGGTCAGCGTGATTGTGTTGAACCAGCGGCGGCGGACCTGCGCGTCGGTGAGGAAGGAGAAGCGGGTCGGCTCCGTTCCTTGGATGCGGATCGAGACGACCGGCAGGCCCGCGTGGACCGCGATCAGTCCCGCGCCGTCGTAGATTTTCATCAAACTGCCGGTGCGCGTCAGGCGGCCCTCGGGAAAGATCACCAGGGTCTTGCCCGCCTGCGCCGCGTGAATCAGCGCGCGCGTCGCGAGCGGATTGGTCGGATCGATCGGGATCGTGTCGACGAATTTGAGCAGCGGCTTGAACCACCAGCGCTCGGCGATGAACGTATCGACGGCGAAGACGGCCTTGTTGTCGAGCACGCTGAACAGCACGGCGCCATCGAGGAAACTCGTATGGTTCATCACGATGACGGCGTTGGCGCCGGCCTTCGCGATATTCTCGGTGCCATGGACTTTTAGGCCATAAAACAGGCGAAGGCCGAGGGCGGCGAGATCCTGGAGCGGATTGGCCGGCAGAATCACGAAGATCCAGATCGCCGATGCGACGGAGACGGCGCCGATCAGGATGAAAATGCCGCCGTTCGAGAGGCCCGCCGCCTGCAACAGCCCGACCGCCAAGGCGCCCGCGACGATGAAGGCGGCCGAGAGCACGTTGACGGCGGCGACGATGCGCGCGCGGTGGCCGCGCTCGGCCCAGATCTGCACCGCCGCGAAGGCCGGCACGACGAACAGGCCGCCGCAGGCGGCGAGCCCCATCAGATCCGCGCCGATGTGCCAGGCGAGGCCGGTCTGGAAGAAATCATGCGCGCCCATCGGCGGGGCATGCGCGCCGACGCCGCGCAAGGACAGGCCGAGATCAATCGAAACCAGCCCGAGCATCACACCGGCCACGGGGACGGGCAG